>NZ_JBXAPF010000029.1:0-59459 GCF_058803665.1 Lysinibacillus sp. GW821-FHT14F06 | reverse complement strand
AGATCTTACAAGATTACATGCCTTGGTCAAAAAATATCCAAGCCACATGTTCAAAATAGCCAGCTATCTGAAAAAAACTCAGATAGCTGGCCATTCGTCGTGCGTACCGAGAAGGTGCGCTTATTTTTGTATTTCGGGCTTACGACACTCCTTTTAAATTAATTCTGTTCTACATATGCACTTATAAACACTCGTAAACTTTCAAAATGATCATCAATAAGTAAGTATTTTTTATAAATCTCCATCAATTTCTCAAAAAGCTCATACTGCTCTGTTACAAATAAAACTTTTAAGATATTCAACATATGGAGGGATGCGCTCTGTGCGACAGAATAATACGAAGCTTCTAGTTGACGGTAATTTCTACGCCATTCTTCAACAGATAAACCGATATGCTGTAACGAATTATTAACATGTAGAGCTATGTCTTGCTGAACATAAGCCTCAATCGCAATAAATTGTTCATTGCTATAGTTTTTCTGCACTAAGGCTGCATATATTTTTTTATTGGATGCTAGTACATGCTCCTTTAAAAGTGTTAATCCCTCTTGATAGCGCGCAGTTCTTACGTAATGGTCAAGCAAAATGGCATACAAATTTTCTAGAAAATTTAGTTCATAATTTTTGATAATAGCTGGAGGTGTAGGCTTACGATTAGGCAGTAATTCTTTATATTCAAGCATAATCTCTATTGCATAATTATTAAGTCGCTCGTCCTCTAATAAATATTCTCCGTATTGGATAACCAACTCATCATTCTTCTCTTGATGTGCTATATGAAACAGAAGGTAGGCAATTAACACCTTTTCTTTCTCTGTCAACGCATACATTGAATAACGCCAATCCGCTTCAAAAGCAGTAATTAATGACTTAACACAGAGATAATCTCCTTCAGCTAACCGGTAATGCACAACAATTTGGTAAAGATGTAACTGTTTTTTTTCTAAGCACGTTGAATTATAGTTATCCACATAAGTTATACACTTATCCAGAATTTTTTTGTAATTATTCACAAAGTTATTCACATGTGTATAATTTTTTCTTGCAGATCGCTCAAAATGACCAAGCATTTCATGGATAAATGTGAATTGTTCTAAAGGTTTGTGGATAAACAGTGAATAAACCTTTTTCATAAACAACCAATGCCAAAAAAGGGTATGTTCTTTATAAATCATATGCACAAAATATTCATTGTTTAATTTATATAAAAATATAGTTTGGAGTTCGTTCACTGGCATTGTAATTTGCAGTCGTTTCCCAAAGATTAACCATATTAACCGTTCAAAGTCCATTGTATGCTGTGCAAAAAGCTGCTCAAAAAAGGACTCTTTTCCTTTTAGCGTATAAAAAAAATCATTCAGACGTTCTTGTACATATTTAGCATCCATACCCTGTTTATCAAAAAAAGCTTGCGTATCTGCAGTTACATGACCCCAATATTTCCTCGCAGTTGAAAAAGCAATATTCATCGCCACTTCCTCATTCACTAAAAATAAATTTGGTGAAAGTGCAGTACCTAATATTTTTGGGTCTTCCTGCAACTTGTTCTCTTCCTCTAGCCAAGTTGAAAGCACTTTTTCAGCACCCTTTTCACCACTATGTTTATATGCCATGAATAACTGCTCATCACAATCCAACAGCATGCAATTGGAGCCTCCTATCAAATTCACCCAACTGATATCTTCCCCTATCATATAAAATACTAATAACCTAAGCTAACTCTCTTTCTTCAATATAACAAATCTTATCCAACATATGCTAAAAAAATCATGTTATGCCTTAAAAATACGACAAAATCATTCGACTAAATACGACAACAGCAAAAACCCATCTATTGAATAATAACTTCTAATAGATGGGTAAAATTTAGATTTTCTGGGATAAAGGGCAAATGAGTTCATTGGACAATTGCTTATAAGTTGGTAGCCCATTTGCATTGTCACAATTCACTCATTGCCTATGCTAGATAGTGCTAGCAGTATAATACACAACTAAGGAAAGTTATGTATAATTCACTAATATAACTGAGAAATTAACCTTCTCGTAACAGTAGACGAGCAACCATTTAAATAGTTACAAAAAAATCTATCAAATTTTTAATAGCCTTACATCAAATAAGGATTACACATTGTTAACTTTACCAGAATGAAGGATATTGTCGTGTTTCTCGTAAATTATTAATCACTATACCAAAAAAGACAATAATCAATGCACCTATTAGTACAGGCATCACCAAATAGCTCCATCCATATCCTCCTAAGATGATAATAATTGGGTTAGCTCCTGCGGGTGGATGAATAATTCCTGTAATCGCCATTATGAAAATCGTTAATCCTACACCTATGCTAATGGAAATAATACTTGTACCTAGAAGGGAATATATAGATAAGCCGATAAAGGCAGAAATAAAATGCCCTCCAATAATATTTCGCGGCTGAGACAATGGTGCATTCCAAACGACAAATACGAGGACACAGCTTCCTCCAAGTGAGGCCATTAGCCAAGGTGTCCCTGTGTAATTAGTCAGCCACAGTAGTACAAAAATACATATTAATCCTCCGACCGCACCTGTAATCGCGTCAGCAAAATTTGTTCTCGAAGGTGCATGTCCTCCTCCTTTCATTTTATTGATATATGCTTTAATACTATTTGTTTTTTCTCTTTTTTCTTGTAAACGCACAAAATCTGCCATGAGTCACCATCATTTCTATGTAAAAATAGAACTATAAGAATCTTTTAGCTATTTAAAGCTTGTTCTATTATAGCAACTAATCAATAGAAAACAATTTTTATTTGTCAACTTTTAGACAAAAGTCTTTGCCAACAAAAAGAAAGCAAACCAGAAATAGTTTTCATAGTTTGCTTTTGTGCTTATTTTTATCGATCAATCATATTGTTTCTTCACTGGTTTATAAATTCGTGCTTTTTTCAGTACAGTTTTTGGTACCTGGAAGGTTGCTGTTACAACTCCTGGATGACGACCAATTTCGATGGAGCCTGTAATGGTTGCTCTGTTCATTACCTCTGGCTCACTCATCTCAAACAGCTTTGCTGCACGACTTAAGGCATTATTTGTTGCCTCATTTAATGATGTTCCAGACCCAATAACTGCTACAGGGAATGCTTCCTCCACCTGTTTAACGCCAAATTCCTCCGCAAGCTCACGAGCACGGCGTTTTTCTTCCTTTGTAAAAGGTTTTGCTGTATAAGGTAGATCTTCAGTATTTGGCAATAAAATTGGACCTTCCAATGCCACTTTTTTCAATACACTAACCTGAAGTTGAACAATGCCAGCAACATCTGTTGTATGTCCTGCAATTTCACCGTCACCTTGCATGGCATGCATATCACCAATATAAACACCACCTCCAGGAACCTTAACTGGACAAATAATGGTTGCTCCCTCACGAACACGGCTTATATCCATATGTCCATCTGTACGATGTTTATCCAATTCCTCTTGTGTAAAGGCATATTCATGTGGTGCTCCAATTAAAAATGAACCAAAGTCACCTGCATTATGAGAGTCTGGCATAGCCTTTGATGGCGTCGTACCTAGTTGTCCTAAAAATGGACGCATTCTAGCCATCACCCCGATTAAATCACTCGGGGCTAATGCTACTACCGGATTTTGTATAGAATTTTCAGGTGTGCGCATATAATTTTTCGCATCCAGTGCAATACGACGTGCTCCTTCTCGACCAACAGTAACACCAACATTCCCCTTATGATCAAATGCCATCGTGTAGCCATTGGTCATTTTAAAAGGTGCCGTTTCTGTATTACATGTAGAACAGCGTATGGCATGCTGACCGATTCCCTTAACAATAGTGCTCGGATGAAGTTTACCGCAGCCTGGACATTTTACAGAGACGAATGGGTCACCAATAAATCGATCATTAATAACCTCATCATGTCCAGATGCTGTTGCCAATGAAGTCACTTGAATGGATTTAATTTTAATGACAATGGCATCTCCTACCTCTGCTCCTTCTACAAATACTGGTTTTGTCACTTCATGTCCGCCACGAATTGTAGGTGTCAGCATGGGTCCCCAGCAACCTGGTGTTGTATTAGCAATAATCGTTCCACCATCTTTAACAGGTCCAAGCATTTTCTGGGAAGGGTCTAAAATACCATCTATAAACTCATTTACGAATAATGTTTCGACGGCTTGCGGCGGCTGTTCGAAATTTTCATTTTCTATTCCTGTTTCTTTTTCTAGCACATGCAATTCGTTTGTCATTCTTCGTCACGCTCCTAGTTTGATTTTATGTATTTATGTTAAAAACGCTCTCCACAAATTGCAGAGAGCTATTCTTCCTTAATTGTTCATATATAAATCATAAACGTGTGAGAAATCTTCTTTTTTATATTTGTCCTTATGGTCAATCATCCAGCTATTTGCAAAGCGTGTAATTTCCTCAAATGATGTAGAAGGAGTGACGTTATCATTACCGATTCGTCCAATGGATGAGGAAGCAATCTGCAAGCTTTTTTCCGCTGCCTCTAGCTTGTAGGCATTTTGCTTTTGCTCATAGCTGATTGCATGTAACGCTTTATATAAGTCTTTAATATCATCAATAAAACGTTTATGAATGTCGATGGATAATGGAGAATTATCTATTGTAAATTTAATTTCGACATCAAGATCAATTGTTCCTGCTGTTTCGAGAAAAACTTCTGTAATAGAATACATAGAATAATCATAACGGCGTAGTAATCGCTTCTTGCTCATGGCACTTTCACCGTCTACATGAATAATCGCTCGATTGGTAAAGCAATACTCGTCTGCCTTCGTTTTAATTAAAAAATAAATTTTCTCGTCTATTTCATGCAAAATAAAATCATCTGCATCCGTTTTATCATAATCCTCACGCGGCACAACTACGCCAATATCCGACAATCCTAGTGCATCTGCTGCTATTTTTTTGAACATTTGCTTTCCCTCCTAGTTATTTAATACTCTCTTTACGATTTAAACTCTGTAAAAGTTTCAAAAGGTCTTTGTGTACTTTAAAGCACAAAGACCTTTATTCCCTTCATTTATTTAATTTATTGGAAGTGTGACAGGATCCATCTTCTTTATTTCCATTCCTTTTCCAGATCCTAGAGAGAAATAGATCACTGGAACAAATGTAATGGACTTAGCGGATGAGTTAATAGCTTGTATAGTAGCACTAGATTTGTAGGAAATACCCTTGTCACGACTTGTTGCGCCATTTCCATGCACTGTATAATTATTTCCTGCATCATCTTGTAGCTCATCAAATTGAACTGTCACTTCTGGCCATTTTTTCAGTATCTCTGGATCAATCTCATATTCATAATGAATAATTGTGGACATATCATTTTTTCCAAGGGCGGTAAATCTAGCAGTGATATCATAATTAGTAACAGTTTCATTTAATAACTGCAGCTCACCTGCAAGTTTTGAGACTTTAAAATGAAAGGCCCAATCACCTTTTACTATCTTATCTGTATTTACATAGAAAGCCTGTGGCGTCCAGCTTACCTCTACTTCCTCTGGTGTTTCTTTGTCAAAATAGGGTGTGACATTTGCTAACCCAACATATTTATTATCACTTATTTTCTCTAGTCGACTACCTCCTCCCATAGCCTCTGAGCCTTTTATATCAATAAAATTACCTTGAATAAATGGATGGGACCCCAAATCTGTATCACTCTCAAGAGCAAAAGAAATCGTGAGGGAAGTACCATCAAAAACTGCATTTTCGATCATCATTGATATGCCGTTGCTAGCTTGAACCTGACCAATCTCTGTAGCGTAATTATCAAAATTCTCGAACATTGTGTCTTTATTATTAAAATAACTAGAAATGTTTTTCATAAAAGGAATTTGTGAGGCTAGAGTCGGAAAAGCAGTTGTTACAGTTGTTACAGTGCCGATGCCAATGATTGCCGCAGCTGATAAATGACGTACCCATTTTGGTACACGCTTTTTACCTGTTTGCTGCTTAAGAACCCTTTGCTTTAGCCTTACCTTTTGCTGTGATGACAATTCTAGTGGTTCTATATTTTCAATATCTAAACTTAACCAATCTTTATAGCTTTTCGTCATATGAATACCTCCCTTAGCTTTATTGATGTAGCTAGCTTTTTCTTCCCTCGGTATAGCCGGTTTTCTACAGCTGCCTTTGATAAATGAAGTGTCTCTGCTATCTCAGTATTAGTTAGCTGTAAAAAATACTTCATCATAAAAATATCTCGATCAACACTTTCTAAGCAGCTAATTGCGAATAATAAATCATTTCGTTGCTCCTTTTTTAGAAATTCCTGCTCTGTCTCTTTTATATCAGGCTTTCGTGAAAGCTCCTCGTCTCCCTTTTCTCGTGCTTGTTGTTTTTCAAGCCTACGAAAAATATCTATCGCTTTATATTTTGTTAGCATACCTATCCATTTTTTAAAATCTTCAGGCTGACCTTCAAATTGTTTAGCATTTTGCCAAATAGCTAAAAACACATCATTCACACATTCTTCAATAGCATCTTTATTGATGTCTGAAAGAATTTTATAAGCTATTGCATTCACGAAACTAGAATAATGCTCTATCACATAATCAAGTGCATCTTCTTTTTTATTTTGTAAACGGCTAATGAAATTTTTAGCAGTGCACCTCATCATTTCGCCTCCCTATAAATCTTTTGAAAAAGCTTTTTCACTAACTATATCGAAGCCAAAGTGCTAAAACTCTCAACTTTTTAAACAATTTATTTTATAATGATTTTCATAAATGAGCATACTGTAAATTTAATAATTCATTAATCTTTGTTCGGCTTTCAAAAATTAAGGCTATACGCTATTCTTAAATCTCTAAGATGATTATAAAAATAAAAGGATGTGTCCCCATGCAAGAACCAACTATTTTAGTAGTGGATGATGAGGCTGATTTAGCCAATTTGCTAAAAGTCAGTCTGCAAAAAGAGGGCTATAAGCAAATTTATACCGCAGGCACTATTCAGGAAGCATGGACGAGCTTTCAGCAAACACAACCAAATATTGTGCTACTCGATGTGATGCTTCCAGATGGTGAGGGCTATGATTTATGTAGACGAATTCGAGAAGTATCGCATGTCCCAGTCCTTTTTATGTCAGCGAAAAATGAGGAAATTGATAAAATTTTAGGGCTGGCCATTGGGGGCGATGATTATATTACAAAGCCCTTTAGTCCAAAGGAGGTTGCCTATCGCGTTAAGGCACAATTACGTAGAGCTGGCTACCAAACACAGGAGACAACACCGAGTATTGTTGAAAAAGCATTACAGGTTGGACCATTCCAGCTAAATGCTGATGAAACTGAAGTACAGAAGGATGGGGTTTTATTGGAGTTAACGGCTAAGGAAATTGGTTTAATGGCATGCTTTATGCACAATCCTAATCGTATTTTAAGTAAAGAGACTCTTTTTGAGCGTGTGTGGGGAGAGGATTTTTTTGGTTCTGATAATACTGTCATGGTGCATATTCGACGTCTACGCGAAAAAATTGAGCAAGATGCCTCTAAACCTATGTTTATCACCACTGTAAAGGGACTTGGCTATAAATTCGTTATACCAAAAGAGGCACAAGGATGAGGTGGAAATTAACAGCACGCTTTCTCCTTTCAGTATTATCTATTGTCATCATCGTTATTTTTGTCAATACAGCTATTCTTATCGGCCTCCTTATTTATCGGCTAGCGAATGAAAATGATAGCTTTGTTCCATCTACAGAAGAAAGTTTTGTACGTGATTTCCAAAAATATATTGATATAAGTAATGAAAAGCCTTCAATAAGTAAAGAAGGACTTGAACACTTGCATCAGCGAAATGCTTGGATTCAGTTACTTGATGTGAATGGTCAAGTCATCGATTCCCAGTTTGCACCAGAAAAAGCTCCTTCACACTATGCACCCATAGACTTAATTCAAGTATATAAATATAAAGAATTCGATACTGATACTACGGTTTATGCTGGCAGTAAGGATGATGTTAGTTATCTCATTGGTATCAAAGGTAGTGGCGTTACAAGATTTGTTATGCATGTCTCTGGCACTTCATTTTTACAGTTTATTGGAAAATTCGGATTATTTATTGTTATTGCTGATTTATTAGTTGCCACATTGGTTGGCTGGCTTTTTGGTCGTACATTAACTAAGCCACTATATGCAATGATAGAGCGTATTCGTCATTTAAAAAATCATGAGCATCAAACTATTAAAATGCCTGGTGGTGTGTATAAACCAGTATTTGAAAATTTAAACGAGGTATCAAGAGAACTAGCTGCACATGAGCAGGAACGCAAGCGACTAGAATTAATGCGTGAAGAATGGATTAGCAATGTCTCACACGATATGAAAACGCCCCTTGCCTCTATTCGTGGTTATGCAGAGTTATTAGATGATGAAGCACTAGCTCCTCAAGAGCAAGCTGAATATGCACAAATTATTGAAAAACAATCATTGCATATGCAAGATTTGCTAGATGATTTAAATTTAACGATGCGCTTAAGACATCAGCAGCTTCCGCTCACACTAAGAGAAATTGACATGGTGTCTTTTATTCGTGAGATTGTAATTGATACATTAAATACACCACAATATGAGCTTGCCAATATTGAGTTTGAGGCAACCTCAAATAACAATTGCCATCAAATTGATGAGCATTTTATGCGCAGAGCTATCATGAACTTTTTACACAATGCTCTACTTCATAATGGTCCAGATGTAACTGTTCATGTGTCTGTGGATGAGAATACTATTACGATTTCTGATAATGGCAAAGGGATAGCAGCAGCAGATTTAGAGCATATTTTTGAACGCTACTATCGGGGTACAAATACAAAACAAACAACTGGCACTGGTTTAGGCACAGCTATTGCTAGGGATATTATTGAGGCCCATGGCGGAACTGTTACCATAACCTCTGATGAAGGAAAAGGTACAACCGTTACTATCTATCTGAAAAAGGAGCAGTCCTAGTGGCTGCTCCTCTTTGTTATTTCATTTGATCCTGCACCTTAGCAGGTAGCTCATGGAATTTCACTTCATCATAGGAAGTGACTTCCGTTTCTTTTTTTACATATAGCTTTAAATAGGCATCATGGCGTAAATTTTTCTGAGCGGAGAACTTTAATGTTTGTTCTTCTCCATTTTTATTGTAAGTAGGTATCTCGTACCAATACATTTTAAAGATTTCTCCGCTATTTGCCTTATATTCTTCCATCTCTCCATCAGTTGTAATATGGACATAGTATGTGTCTTTATTTAAACGGTTAAAGTCTACAGTCATCAATACTACCAATCCTGCAACAAATAGGATAAACAATGCACCTATTCCTAAAAATACTTTTTTCATATTAATTCCCCTGTCTTACAATTTTATAAAATGCACGTACGGTAAAGATATAATAAATAAAGTAAATAGCTGAGTACGCAACCATCCACAGTATTACTGGCTTCGTAATATTCATACCAAACAACTGTGAAAATGCTAGTAACGCAAATGCACTATGCACAATACCCACGATAAGTGGTGCGCTAAAGATAACAGCCACCTGTCCAGCCACTGTTTTTAAAATTTGCTTACTATTCACACCTATTTTATTTAAAATGGCATATTTCGCCTGATCTTCCTCTGCTTCTGTTAAAATTTTGAAGTAAATAATACTACCTGTTGCCGCTAGGAAAACTAAACCTAGGAAGCTGCCAACAAACAATAGTGCACCAACTGTCGCTAAACTATCCTCATAGCTTTGTGGAACACTAGAGAAGGATTCTTGTTGTTCTTTGGACAATTGTTTAAAAATATCTTGTGAGATGGCCTGCTGCTTTAAATCATTGTCCAATCCAACAACCTGCATCTTTACCTCTTCCGCATTAGTTTCAGCGAACTCTTGATCATTTACAACAAGTACTGTTCCAGCTGCTATAAAGTTTAGTACGCTTTCTGTGTACATTTTATCTACGTGGAAGGAATCTCCGTTTTGTAGCTTAAAGTCTTCCCCAGTAAAATCATGTGAAAATCGTTCATCGTAGGCTGCATCAAGTAATACGGCTGATCCATCTGTAATGTGCAGTTCTTGATCCTTACCTTGGAATTTCGCTAAACGATTATAATCCGATTCCTTCAGTAATGTATATTCAAAAAACGACAATTCATTATCGACACGTAATTTTTTCACAGCTAGTGATTCATTATATAAAACGTCTTTCTGAGTAAGTTCTACTGAATCGCCCTTCCACATAAATGTATTTGGCAACATCTGTCGTACAGTTGCTTCTGCATTGTAATACATACCGAAGACACCACCGCCAGCAGTAATCGTTGTTGCACTTAAAATCGCAATGATCGACAACGATTTCGCATTTGCTCGGATGCGATACAATAGCTGTGAGACACCTATTATATTTAAGCCCTTCCAAGACCAAGACGTTGCTCGTTTTAATGCTGTTAACACAAAAACACTAACACTATGGAATAGAAGATAAGTCCCTGCAATGGTTACTCCTATGACCATTAACGGCGTACCTAAAACAGTGAAGAATCGCCAAATTTCACTAGTAAACATATCAGAGGCAGCTGTATAATAACCAAATGCAATGAGTGCTGTCCCAAGTAAAGCAGCTACTAAAGATGCACGTGGAATTTGCTCACCCTGTTTTTCTGCATGAAATAAATCAATTAACTTAAATTGATAAATAACACGATAGCCTTGTAAGGATGTGAATAAAAACAATAGTGTAAAAATACCAGTTGTATTAATTAGTGCTTCCACTGAAAAAGTTAGGCTTCCAACAACCTCATAGCCCATTAACCGTACTAATATCATTAATAGCCCCTGTGACATAAAGAATCCTAGAACAATACCAAGTACTAGAGAGACTAGTCCTATGACTAAATTCTCGAAAAAGAGCATGAGGCCAATCTTTTGCTTACGCACACCTAATAATGAATAGAGTGCTACTTCCTTTTTCCGTTTCTTCATAAAAAATGAATTAGAATATGCCATAAAGATGACAATAAAGAACAATAGCACAACCGACGATGCGCTCATCAATCCTTTAATTTGCTGAGAGGATTGTTTTAAGGCTGACAGATCATCATTATATTTGAGCGTCACAAACGTGAAGTAAATAACAATACTAAATACCATCGAGGCAATATATAAAAAGTAATTCGACAAATTGCGTTGAATATTTTTACGCGCTAAGCTAAATAACGTCATTTACTCCACCCCCGATGCTAGACAGCACCTGTAGGATCTCTTGGAAAAATTGCTTCCTTGTTAGAGTCCCACGATGAATTTCCTTAGATAACTGCCCGTCCTGAATAAATAATATGCGCTGACAGAAGCTAGCTGCAAAGGCGTCATGGGTAACCATCATAATGGTAGCTGCTTGGGATTGATTTAAATCACTTAGACTTTCGAGTAAATCTGTTGCTGACTTTGAATCTAGTGCACCTGTAGGCTCATCGGCAAAGATTAATTTTGGCTCTGTCACTAACGCTCGTGAAGATGCTGTACGCTGCTTTTGTCCCCCAGAAATTTGATAAGGATACTTATCTAGTAAATCACTAATGCCAAACAAAGAGGCAATGCGATCAACCCTTGCGTTAATAGCCTTTGTTGGCATCTTTGCAATAGCCAATGGCAAAACAATATTTTCTCGAACCGTTAAAGAATCAAGCAAGTTATAATCTTGGAAAATAAACCCTAAATTATCACGACGAAAATCTGCTAACTCCGCATCCTTCATACGTGCTAGGTTGGTATCACCAATTATAATTTCACCAGTCGTTGGCGTATCTATTGTTGCTAATACATTGAGAAGCGTAGATTTCCCAGCCCCTGAAGGACCCATTACACCAACAAACTCTCCTTTTTCTACTTCAAATGATATATTTGACAGCGCTGTAAAAGTATTTGCGCCTTTGCCGTAAGTTTTTTCAACGTTTTGTACCTTTAATAATGGCGTCATATACGCTCACCTCTTCTTTCTGATCTTAGTATACGACCCCAAACTTACAGTAAATTTGTCGTAAGCTTACAGTAACCTTAAATCATTTGTTTGTTATCGAAAAATTAACGCGTTTTATCGAAACAATTCCTTCTTTTATCACCCAATTTTTAATAAATATCGACATAAAAAAAAATTCACACACAGATTGTGCATGAATCCTTCTACCTTATTCTAAGACTTTTTTAATATCATCCTCAAAGCTATGTGGCTTATCTGCTGATGCGTAACGACCAACAACCTCACCATTACGATTCACAAGGAATTTTGTAAAGTTCCACTTAATGCTGTTGCCTAAAAACCCTTTGGAGTGAGAAGTGAGATAATCAAAAATAGGATGCGCTTCCTTACCATTCACCTTGACAATTTCATGCATTGGAAACGTCACTCCATATGTCAGTCGACATTGTGATGCAGCTTCTTCCGCAGTTGCAAGCTCTTGCTTAAACTGATTTGATGGGAATCCGAGGACAACAAGACCTTCCTCCTGATATTTCTCATAGAGACCTTCTAATTCCTCAAACTGTGGTGTAAAGCCACATTTTGAGGCTGTATTGACAATTAGCATAGGCTTTCCCTTATATCGTTCTAGGTTATAGACAGTACCATCCTCTAAAGTTACGTTAATATCATAAATGCTCATTTCCCTACCTCCTATTTACAAACGTCCATTCTTTCTTGCAATCTGCTGCAATGGGTCCCAAACACCGTTGAATGGTGGTGCATAGGCTAAATCTAAATCTAATAAATCGGGTAGTGTCATTTTACTGTATAATGCTGTTGCAAAAACATCAATACGCTTATCAACACCAGAAGGTCCTACAATTTGAACACCTAACAACAGTTGATCTCGCTTTCTCACAACAATTTTTATATACATTCGTTGTGCACCGGGATAATAACCTGCAATATGGCGAGCCGATAATTTAAAAGCCTCATAGTCAAATCCCAGCTCTTTTGCCTTTTGCTCATTAATACCAGTTGTAGCAATTGTTAGATTGAAAAACTTTAAAATAGAAGTACCCACTATGCCACGAAACGGTGCAAATTTACCTGACATATTGAGTCCAGCCAGCCGCCCCTGCTTATTAGCAGTGGTTCCCAGCGGTATATAATCTAAGCGTTCCTTGACAATATTGAAATGCGTAGCACAATCACCAGCAGCGTAAATATTTTCGATAGAAGTCTCTAAATGGCGATTAACAATGATTGCACCATTTTTCAACATTGCAATACCTGTTCCCTCTAAAAATTGTGTATTCGGCTTAATCCCTGCAGCCATAATCACTAAATCCGTTTGGAAGGCACCTTTATCCGTCAACACTCGTTCTACACGGTACTGACCTTCAAACGCCTCTACGTTGGTATTTAGCAACAGGTCAATATCATTCTTTTTTGCCTCATCATGAACATGTTGGGCAAATTCTTCATCTAAAATTCTAGCAACATAGCTGCTTCGTTGAATTAATCTTACCTTTTTACCACATGCATGAATGGTTTCAGCCATTTCTAGACCAATATAGCCACCACCTATAATGGTAACAGTTTCTATATCTGGTGTTAAATCAGCTAGTAAATCCTCTAGCTGAGGAATTGTTTTCACCGTGTGTATACCTGCTAAATGCACACCTTTTTTCACTGGCATAGTTGGATTTGCACCTGTTGCGATAAGAAGTTTATCATAGGGAAGTTCAAAGGCTTCCCCAGATGCCTGTGTACCAAAAACTAGCTGCTTGTCTATGTCTATTCCATTTACTTCATGACCTACTCGTGCATCAATGCCATACTTATCACGAAATGTTTCTACATCTCTTGCAATAAGCCGCTTTGTCGATGAAATACGTCCATCTACTACATAAGGCAATCCACATTGCCCATATGAATAAATAAACCCACGCTCTAAGGATGTTATCTCTGCGCCTGGTACATTTCGATATATCTCCATTGCTGCTGACATTCCGGCAGCATCTCCCCCGATGATTACGTATTTCATTCAACAATCCCCCTTATTTTTTCTCGTTGCCACCAATCCAGCATATTCATCAATAAACAGATGATGCTTCCCCCCACTTATTAAGACACGAGCTACATGTATGACAATTATAAGTCTAATAAGTAGCGCAGCCAAAAATGCTACTAATGTAATTACTATTTGTAGCACATAGAAGGGCGAATCCATATTTAGCTTAATTTTCCCTAAAATCGCAATCATCTCTAAAAGACTGATCGTTGCTAATATCGCGAAGCAGCGTCGCCATGTTTTATGAATAATACCGTTGCCCTTTACACTTGTCATCGTAAAGCGTAGAACCTTCATACCAATGGTTGCACCACCTGTAATAGTTGGAACTAGACCAAATAGCAGCATATACAATAGGAACTTTAAAACAAATTCAAAAATGCTATTATTGGGTACTACCACCCCTGTTACTATCAAAATAAGTTGCACAATAAATAAATCAATAATGATGGCTAGCAATATAGATAGTGGTTTGACGATATCATTTTTTGCAATTTCTGCTGCCTTAGCCTGCACTGCCTCATGAGATGGAAACAGCGCCCATACAATAGGTGCTAAAAAGAATCCAAGCCATGCACCAACACTATTAAGCATTAAATCATCTACATCAAAAATACGGTACGCACAATTAAAAATGCCATAAACTCCTGTAACTTGTGTTACCTCATAAAACAATGTTAGCAAAAAGCTGATGATAAATGCACGTTTCCAGTACTCTCTTTTTTTAAGAAAATAACGCAAGTAGATCCCAAATGGCATAAGTAATAAGAAATTATAAAATGCTTGAAAAAATGCTGGTTGCTTCGTTATATAAAGCCATGTTGAGGGACTTGTTAGAACGATTCCACTATCCTTTAAAATATCTCTAATAAATTGAAATGGATGTAGATTATAGTGAACAGTATCTGCAGTTTGCAGAGAACAAGTATCACGAGTTGAAGGAAACGGTAATAGGACTAAACATAATGCTGATAAAAAGTAAAAAATAAAGGAGAACATAATAATCGTTTTAGATATGGATAAATAACCATATTTTCGATACGTATAAATTAGCCAAGGTATAAACAAAGCAAAGGATAAAAAAATAGTTATGAGAAAAGCCACCATAATCGAATGTGTATATAAAGACATAAAAGCACCTCTTCGTTTTAAATTCCCGTTTTTAACTCTAAAACTTAGTCTACCCTTTGAACTCAACACTACTATTTCAGCAATCTTACATAATTCTTAAATCAATTATGCCCCAGTGGATTGCGTCTGATTTATTTCGTGCTCGCTATATTCTGATACTTCGTTTTCGCATAGTGATCTGCTGAATCAAGATAAAAAAACAGGTAAAGAGTTGTTCTTTACCTGCATCCTTTAAATGGGTTATTAAGCTTTTGCTAATTCCTCTTTGCAGAAGGCTAAAATTTCATTTAATTCCTCTTCCTCTAATGCAAAGTCTAAATACTCACCCTCTGCCTTTTCCATAACAAAGTAGTTTAAAATAAATAGTTCTTCACCTTTTTCAGCGATTAGTACTCGTACTTCAATACCTGCTTCGTGGTAAAGCTCATCTTCTTCGTCCACTTCCACGTCTAAAATAAACTCGTAACGCTTCCCCTCAATTATGTTTGTTGGATCTAAAATTTCTTCCATTGAGAATTGTGTAATTTCCATAATACTAGCTCCTTTATGTTAACCTGTTCTTTTATATATTAAATCAAATTCAGCATGGGTCAACTAGAAAACTCGTATACACCTATCCTTAATTATGACACAATAAATTTAAAGAGATGCTTCTCTTACGGATACACTACATAAAAGGAGGCTTTTTCTTGAAGGAGCTATTATATTACCAAGACGTGATGCTGCGAAAATTTGATGCGACTGTTAGTAGTAATGGAACTGATGAAAATGGTCGAGACTTCATCGTGCTTTCAAATACTACATTTTATCCTACGGGTGGTGGACAACCGCATGACACAGGGACCATAAATGGTATTGAGGTTATTGATGTTGAAAAGGTGGGCGATGAGATAAGACATTATATTCAGGGTGACGCTTCCATTTTGACTGGAGACGTGCAAGGACAAATAAATTGGCAACGACGCTTTGATCATATGCAGCAACATGCGGGGCAGCATATTTTAACAGCGGCTTTTGTCGAACTGTTTAATATACAAACCGTTAGCTTTCACTTAGGCAGTGAACAGGTCACAATTGATTTAGCTGTGGATACAATTTCAGAAGAACAGCTTATAGAAGCTGAAGCTCTTGCCAACGATATTATTTTAGAAAATCGTCCAATTGAAACAAAGTGGATTACAGAAAATGAACTGGAGAACTATAATCTACTTAAGGATGTAGCCGTTACGGGAGATATTCGACTAGTGATTATTCCAAATTTTGATTATAACGGTTGTGGCGGGACTCACCCAACCTCCACAGGACAAGTTAGTGCAATTAAAATTTTGGGCACTGAAAAAATGAAGGGCAATCTTCGTGTCTCCTTTGTTTGTGGTCAACGAGTTTTAAAAGAGCTTGCCATGCGTAAAAAAGTACTAGCTGATGTGGCAAGGCAGTTAAGTGTACCTGAAGTAGAAGCCTCTGCTGCGCTTGTTAAAGTTTTATCAGCACAGAAAAATACGGAAAAAGCACTTGTACATGCAAAAGAAGAGCTGCTCCAATTTGAAGCAAAAGCACTCATTTCCACTTACAACCATATGGTTGCTGCAGCCTTTTCTCAACGTACGATGCAGGAGCTTCAAAAGCTAGCACGTATGATTGTTACTGAGCGGGCAGATGCTATCGTACTTCTTGTCACTGAAAACGAAGGCAAGCTTCAGTTTGTTGCGGCAAAAGGTCCAGCAACTGAAAGAAGTATGAAAGATATTGCGGCAAAGGCTTTACCACTCATAAATGGAAAAGGTGGTGGAAATGATCAAATGGTACAGGGCGGTGGAGAGCATTTAATCTCTAAGGAACAACTCCTTAAAGCCATGCAAGAAATCCTTATTTAACCCTTTAAAACAAAAAAGGAGCTGCCTTATCATCAGTGCAGCTCCTTCATCTATTTAAAGTTTAAATTTTTGGGTAGCACCATACAATCGTTTTGCCATTTCAGAAAGTTTAGCAGTTTGATCGTTCATCATTTCTACTGTTTTCATTTGCTCTGTTGTAGCATCTGTCACTTCATGCACGTAGTCACTTGCTGCATGAGCTGTTGCCGCCATCTCCTCCATCGAAGCTGACACTTCCTCCGTGTTCGCAGACATTTGTTCAGCCGAAGCATTCATTTCCTCGATTTGACTTGAAATTTCACCAACTGCATGTACCATTTCATCAAAACGCTTATCCAAAGTCTCAATAGATTCTAATCCACGATCAACATTTTCCTCACCTAATTCAGCGGCTTTCACTACTTCTAATGTGTAGGACTGTACTCTTTCTATAAGTACATTGATCTTTGTAGCCGATTCAGCTGTTTGCTCAGATAGCTTGCGAACCTCTTCTGCTACAACTGCAAATCCTTTACCCGCATCTCCTGCGCGTGCTGCTTCAATCGATGCATTTAATGCCAATAAATTCGTTTGGTCAGAAATATCCGTAATCATTTTTGAGATTAAGCTAATTTCTTCAGACTCTTGTTCCAGTTTACGGATGATTTCTAGTTCTACCGCAGTACCTTGTTGAATTTCATTCATTCGTGTAATGGATTGTTGAACAGCTTCGTTACTTTCGCTAATTTTCTGGGAAATAACTTGCGTATTTGAGGCAATTGTAGAAGCCACCTCTGCGACATTTTGAACCCCCAAAGCCATTTGTTCCATAGCTGACGCGCTTTCCTCTGCCATAGCTGTTTGGCTTTGCGCACCACGATCGACCTCATTTATTGCCCCAGCAATTTGCTTTGATTGTTTTGTTACAGCCTGCACATCCCCCATTAAATCGCATGAGGCTTCATTAACCGCAGTAGCTTCCTGACCCACATGCGAAATCATTTCCCGCATATTGTCCGTCATTTGGTCTAATGCTCTTGACATGGTCCCCATTTCATCAAGTCGTCTTAAATACTTATCAGGTATTTCCTGAGTAAAATCGCCTTCAGATAGCCCCTCAGTAATGCGTAAAACATGACGAAGCGGCTTACTGACAGATTGGGAAATTGCAAACGAAATGAGTAGCCCTAGTATAGAGACAACAATAGTTGTGATGATGAAGTTGGTTTTCAAACGTGAAAGACCTGACATCATTTCACCCTCTAGAGCAATAACACCCATTTTCCAGCCGTTTTCTAAAGTGTGATACCCTAAAAGGTTGGTTCCAGTTTCATCATTTTCAAAGGAAAAGTATCCTTGCGTATGATCAACCATTTCCTGTGCTGCTAATGCCCTTCCTGTCATTTCTCCAGTTTCTTCAGCGACTTGAATTGGATTATTTTGCTCTTTTACATAATCATGATTGTTATGACCGATAATAGTGCCTTTTGCATCTAACATAAAGGCATAGCCATTATCGCCTACTTTTATGTCCTCTACGATTTTTGATAAATAGTAACCATCAATTCGAGCCAATAATAATGCCTTTTCACCTGTAATTGTGTCGATAGGTGAAACGATTAAAATAACTGGTTCACCTGTTACACGACTTATCGTTACATCAGACATAACAGACTTGCCTGCGAACCCTTCCTTTACATATTCACGATCCCCTAAATCAGCTGTCGTATTATCTAAATAGTGTGCAATCCCATCAGCAGTAATAATCCCAAATCCTAAATAATTCTCATTATCTGCAAGGCGCTTCGTTAAATAGCTCTTTTGATCTTCAAAATTCATACTACGAATTGCTTCCTGCTCGGCAATTGCCTCTACCTCCACTAAAGTTAATTGGAAGTGCTCCTCTATGTATTTTGACACATCTGCCGCTCTAGAAACTAAATTAGATTCAACCTGCTCACCCACTGCCTTGGTGCTACTAATCATGGTAGAAGCACCAAGCGTTCCACATGTTACAAATACTAGAACTATAATTGCGACAACTAGTTTACCACCTATACCTTTAATCCACATATTCTCTTTTCTCACATCTCCCATATTTAACATCATTTTAGTATTTTTTTGTCCTTCTCCTTCAGAGTAAGGTCACAAAAAGAAGAAGTCAATAAAACTTTTCCAATAAGAATAATAAATGTTTAATAATGGTATATACACTACCGTTATAGTGCTTACATTTCTGAACAAATTATTCACATATTTCTTAATTACATTCGAATGGATTTTACTACTGGATATAAATAAATTTTTTTCCAAAAGGTTTGATTATAATTTACTTTTTTTGCTGATTATAAAAGATAGGAAAGTTTCTATACATTTGAGGGGAGGATTTCCATGAGTTCAGAAAACAATGTTTCACGTCGAGATTTTCTAAAAACAACAGGAATTGCAGCAGGTACATTAGTCGGAGGTGGAATAATCGGAGGACTTGTAGGCTATAACCTACCAGGCAAGGGAACTTCCACACTAGAGCATGGTCAGCATGGCACTACGAATGAAGCGCTTGGCTCACCAAAAGCAAAAATGTTCTTTATGAATCAAAGAGATTTTAATATTTTATCAAATGCTACGGAACGTATTTTCCCAGAAGATGATTTAGGTCCAGGAGCAAAAGGCTTAGATGTCCCTTACTTCATTGATCATCAGCTTGCAGGACAATACGGAAGTAATTCTAAAGAATATATGCATGGTCCATTTGCTGAAGGGGCCCCAACACAGGGCTACCAAAGCCGCTTAACACGTGGAGAAATTTTTAAGCAAGGAATCCAAAAATTAGAAGCCGAGGCTCAGAATCGCTACAAAAAAAGCTTCAATGATATAGATGGTAAACAAATGGATGAAATTTTAACAGCCTTCCAGAAAGGTGAAGTACAAATGAGTGGTGTCACTTCTGCATTCTTCTTTACGTTATTGCGAGCAGCAACATTGGAGGGGGCATACTCTGATCCTATGTATGGCGGAAACAAAAATATGGATGGCTGGCGTATGAAGAACTTCCCTGGTCATCAAATGGCATATGTATCACAAATTGAAGATCCGAAGTTCCAAAAAATTGAGCCTAGTTCATTAGGCGGTCATTAACAGAAGGGGGTTAGCAAATGGCAACAACATTACCTAGCGTAGACGTTGTAACTGTCGGTGTAGGCTGGACTGGCGGCATTGTCGCTGCAGAATGTTCGAAAGCTGGCTTGAAGGTCGTTGGCTTAGAACGCGGGCAAAAGCGTGGGACAGAAGATTTTATGAGTATTCATGACGAGTATCGTTATGCAATTCGATATGATTTAATGCAAAATCTTTCAAAAGAGACGATAAGCTTCCGAAACAATCGCAACATGAAGGCATTACCTATGCGACAGCTTGGCTCCTTCTTACTTGGAGAGGGACTTGGTGGCTCTGGCACACACTGGAATGGTATGACATATCGTTTCTTACCCTACGATTTTCAAATTAAAACATTAACAGACAAGCGCTATGGCCCAAATAAACTCGGACCTGATTATCTAATTCAGGATTGGGCTTTAACATACGATGAGCTGGAGCCATATTTCGACAAGTTTGAAAAAACAGCAGGTATTTCTGGAGATGGTAAAAACCCATTTAGTGGAAAACGTTCAAGTCCTTATCCTACAGGACCTATGAAAATGACACCGATGCTTGAGCAATTTGAAAAGGCAACAAAAAAACTTAAGTTATCACCCTATATGGTTCCTTCTGCAAACGTATCAGAGGTTTATAAGAACCCAGATGGTGAAACAATTAATGCTTGTCAATATTGTGGCTTTTGTGAGCGCTTCGGCTGTGAATATGGAGCAAAATCATCTGCGGAAGTAACGGTTGTACCAACTGCCTTAAAAACAGGGAATTTTGATTTACGCTATAACTCCAATGTTGTAGAAATTCTTAAGCAAGGCAATAAAGTAACCGGAGTTAGATATATAGATACAATATCTGGAGAAGAATTTATTCAACCTGCAAATGTCGTTGTTCTTACAAGTTATGTCTTTAATAACGCCAAGCTATTAATGGTCTCTAATATTGGGGAACGCTATGATCCAGAAATTGGAAAAGGAACACTTGGAAGAAATTATTGCTATCAAATACTTCCTGGTGCTGCTGGATTCTTTGATGAGCAGTTTAACACATTTATGGGGGCAGGCTCCCTTGGTGTAAGTGTTGATGACTATAATGGGGATAATTTCGACCATAGTGACTTAGATTTTATTCATGGCGGAAATATAGCACTGACGCAAACAGGAGCGCGTCCTATCGGTTCAAATCCAACTCCTCCTGATACACCAACATGGGGACCTGAGTTTAAAAAGCAATCTATTCACTACTATACACGCTCATTCGGTATTGGTGCTCAAGGTGCTTCCATGCCACATAAAGAAAATTATTTATCTCTTGATTCAACCTATAAGGATGCTTACGGTTTACCTTTAATACAGTTAACGTACAATTTTACAGATCAGGATCGTGCACTTCATAAATTTATCTCCGCTCGTGCAGCTGACATTATGAAGGAAATGGGCGCAAAAACAGTGGTTCCAAATGCTGAAATCACTGACTACAACATTGTACCGTATCAAACAACACATAACACAGGCGGAACCGTAATGAGTGTAAAGCCTGAGGATGGGGTTGTTAATAATTATCTTCAGCATTGGGGTGTAGAGAATCTATTTGCTGTGAGTGCTGGAAACTTTGCTCACAATAGTGGTTATAATCCTACTGGTACGTTAGGTGCACTAGCATATCGTTGTGCAGAGGGTGTAGTGAAATATAGTAAATCAGGCGGTTCTTTGGTGTAAAAAATATAATAATTAAAGGAGACGAGACTATGGGAGGTCTTGGAGCAATTGGAGTACCTGGACTAATTATTATTTTAGTCATTGTTTTAATTGTGTTTGGCCCAAAAAAACTGCCAGAAATTGGCGGAGCTGTTGGTAAAACGTTTGCAGAGTTTAAAAAGTCCACAAAGGGGCTTATGGATGATGATGATGATGAGCAAGCGAAAAAAACCGAAAAAAAATCTGATGCTTCGTAGGAGGTGTTCCTATGGATCCATATGAAGACAGAAAAAGAAAATATTTAAGTCCCCTCGATAAGAAAGAAGCTGAGCCTCTCACATCTGTGGAGGCTTTTGTTGAAACGCCAGCTGAAACAATTGAAAAGGCTATGGTGACGGATGAACCACTTTTTCCACTGGCTTCATTGCTTGAGCATATTACAGAATTACGCAAGCAAATTATTAAAGGGCTAGTGGTATTTATTCTATTTTTTATTGTGGTATTCTCTACAATTAATTTTTGGTTTCCTTATGTGACTCGAGGTCATTCACTTATTATTTTAGGCCCGTTAGAGGTAGTCAAGTTTTACATGACAATCTCTACCACACTTGCCTTTGGTCTTTCTATGCCATTTCTCGTTCACTTTTTATGGAGCTTCGTAAAGCCAGGTTTAAAGGAGGAAGAAAGTCGCTTTCTTGGACTCTATGCACCTGTCATGCTTGTACTCTTTTTAATGGGGATAGCCTTCGGTTATTTTATTGTTAATCCACTTAGTTACACATTCCTAGTGAACATAGGAGCTGCTAACTTTGATGTCATGGTGTCTGCAAGTGAATATATGCATTTTTTAGTTATGACCACAGTTCCTCTTGGACTGCTATTTGAGTTACCTATCGTCGCCCTATTTTTATCGTCCATTGGTGTACTCACAGCTGAATCTATGAAAAAAATCCGCGGCTGGTCTTATATTGCGATGGGCGTTGGTTCGGCAGTCATTACACCACCTGATTTTATCAGTCAGCTCCTTGTACTAATTCCGATGATTATTTTATACGAAATAAGTATTTATCTTGTGAAGCGTATTGAACGAAAACAGATAGAAAGCACTGCGTAGCAAAGACGCAGTGCTTTATTTTTTCTTTAATTCCATTACGACAATTTCTGGCAGATTAAAAATTCGAAAAGGTACAGAACTATTCCCTAATCCCCGGCTAACGACCATAGTTGTAGAATTTTCTTCATATACGCCTGCCGTATATTTTGGGAATAATCCCTGGCCCCTAGCGAAGATACCGCCAATACCTGGAATACGAACCTGTCCACCGTGAGCATGCCCTGCAAACACTAAGTCAATTCCATAATTTACATACGTTTTAAACACTTCTGGTCGATGTGCTAGTAAAATGGTTAGAACATCTGGTTGTACATGTTTTCCTACCATCTCTAGCATGTCTTCTGTTGTTCTACCCATTAACGGATCTTCTATCCCAATAATCGCTAAGCGCTCCCCGTCGCGCTCAATAAATGTCGATTCATTAGCTAACACATGTACACCTAACGATGAAAGCACCTCATAAATTTCTCTTACCTTATTAGTTGCTACTTCATGGTTTCCAAGTACATAGTAGACATCCGCAAGTCCCACTAATCCCCTAACAGCCTGCAAGCTTCGCTCCAAGTCATAGCGATTACTATCAATTAAATCACCTGTAATAAAAATAAGGTCAGGATTTGTTGTCTTCACCTTTGCTATGAGTTTCTCTTGTTGTTCACCAAAAAGAGCATCCTGTAGGTCTGTTATTTGGGTAATGCGTAGCCCATCGAAGCCAGCAGGCACTTTTTCCGACTCGAATACATGCTTGCTGACAACCAGCCAGTGATTGTTTACGTACAAAAAAATGACTATAAAAACAAAAAAGAAAACTACATATAATAATTTTTTCAATCGCAATCGCTCACCCTGTGGCTACTTATTCAGAATAATTCTGACTCTCCTATTATAAGCAAAAAACAAAGTACATGCACTTAGAATACTCAAATTGTCTATCTCAAATTCATTTTGCCTATATTTATTTCCTAACTTTTCACATGATATACTATGAACAGGTTATTATATATGCTAATTAAGCAGATAAAGGAACAATGATATAGATGAAAATACCCACTGACTTTGGATGAAAAAGGGTGAAATTATGTTAAAGGCTGTCATTGTAGACGATGAAATTTTGGCAATCCATTTGTTAGAGGCAATGCTAATGGAAAGCAATTCGGTTGATGTTATCGGAAAGTTTCTAAATCCCTTAGATGCCTATACAAACATTTTGAAGCTGAAGCCAGATATTCTATTTTTAGATATTGAAATGGCAGAAATGAGTGGGATTGAATTTGCCAGTAAAATAGAAGAACCAGCGCATTTGATGGATATTGTTTTTGTAACTGCCTATGAGCATTATGCTTTAGAGGCATTCAATGTCCAAGCAGTTGATTATATATTAAAGCCTATAGATAAAGAGCGGTTAATCAAAACCATTGATAGAATCCGTCAGCGAAGGGGTAAGCTTGGTTTTTCAGCAAATACTCTACTAGATGAAGATATTAAAATCATTGGCTCTTTTCACTTTCATGTTCATTCTGGCAGGGTTTATATCGTTAATACTTCATTAGCATTATCTACGAAGGAGTTTCAGATCCTATTCTTTTTAGCACAACGGCCAGGACAAATATTCCATCCCTCTGAACTGTACAAACTTATTTGGGCGGAAGATAGTATTGGACAAACAAAGGCGTTAAAGGTTCATATTAGTAATTTACGAAAAAAATTAGAATCTGCATCAGGACATCAAGCAAAAATTGTAACGGTAAGAGGTTATGGATATCAGTTACTCTTTGAATAATAATGATGAAAAAGCACGCCAATCTATTAAATATTGGCGTGCCCCTATTTAATATGCTATTTTTTTGCAGCTTCTTGAATTTCGTAAAATGCCCAATGCTTGGTAGGGACATCAGTAAATAATGGTGTTTGTGCTTCTGTCGTAACCTGACGTTCAAACAGTCGGTTTAATACCTTCACCGCCTGTGCACGGGTTAAGAAGCTATCCGGGTTGAAAGTGTCATTCGTAACACCTGTCATAATCCCTGATACATTTACAGTATCAATTGCTTTAGCCGCCCAATGATTAGCACTAACATCTTTGAATACTGTGCTTTGTGAAGCTGGTGTACAGAAAGTTGCATTTAAATTTTCAGCACAATGCTGCTCTATCCACCGAGCAGCTACTGTTGCCATTTGTGCACGAGTAATTGAGCCGTTTGGATTAAAACTAGTAGCTGTTACACCTTTAAATAATCCCGCTCCTTTGACAAACTCTATAGCATTTTTTGCATCATGTTGCAATGTATCTGTATATGTTACCTCTGCCTGTGGAACCGCATTTCCCGTTAAATGACGGGCAAACATACTCGCCATTTGAGCTCGAGTAACTGGAGCATTCGGGCGGAATGTGCCATCAGAATAGCCATTGATATAAGGTGTATATATGGCATGAACAGGAGCTGGTTCCTCCACTTTTTCCTTCCCTGGTAAATAAAGAATAGAGAAGGTCGAGAATTTATGAACCTCAAACTGCAAGCCAAGCACATCTTTTTGATAATCTACAATTTTCCCACGCAAGACTTCTTTTGTACCATCACTATGCTCAATATAGATAGCAAGATGATCAAGCTGTTCCTGTGTTAAATCTGTAGGTAGAGGTAAGGTTAAAGTGACAGCACGGCTTTGCATATTTGTTTCAATGGTCATTGGACGACCAAGCAACTCAACAACTGTACTTTCTACCAATTGCTGCACCACTGTTTCCCTTTTCGCTTGTTCTTTGATCTGCAGTTGTTTATCCTGCCCTTTTATAGGAACAAGTCGGAAATAGAGATCATCTTTAAACATTTCCAATGATGTTTTAGGCACTTCAATTCTAATGTTATCTGTGACAATTTCAAGATGGACTGCACCAGTTTGTAGTAGTGTCACCACATTTTTGGGTATGGACACATTGATCTGATTTACTTGATCCTGCTGGTCTGGAATGATAATCCGTGCTTTATCATTTCCCTGTTCCTTTAATTTCCTAATCGTCTCTGTTGCACTCTCTGTTGTTAATGTCACTTCATCCTTCATTGTGTTATCTACATTTTTTGTTCGTTTTATTGTTGTTTTAGAAACTAGGTCACCGTCACCAGACTCAACATCAACCACAATTTCCTCTACATTGGTTGAAGGTGTTGATGAATCTGATTCAGGATTTGGTGACGGATCAGTATTGCCACCACCTGTATTGCTACTAATCCATTTAGCATAAATCCTTGTGTTCGCTGTAATCGTATTATTAAAATTATATGGCGTTGTGTAAGCACTACTTGTATACCAGCCATCAAATGTATAACCAGCTTTCGTCGGTGCTGGCGTCGGCTGACTTGCTTTTCCGCCATGTGCTACTGACTGATTAGATACAGCGCTTCCTCCTGCTACATCAAAGCTCACTGTATGCCTCACAGTCACAGGGTTCCATTTTGCATACACCATCGTGTTCGTTGTTATTACACTATTAAAATCATATAACATTGTGTAAGCATTACTTGTATACCAGCCATCAAATGTATTGCCAGCTTTTGTTGGCACTGGCGTCGGCTGACTTGCTTTTTCCCCATGATTTATTGTTTGATTCGATACGGTACTTCCCCCAGCTACATCAAAGCTCACTGTATATTGATTAACTGCCCAGCGTGCAAAAAGTGTGATATTCTCGGTTGCTATTTTAAAGGTATCATTTGGTAGATAAAAAGTACCTGTACCATCCGCCTTTGAATTCCAGCCTATAAAAGAGTGTCCTGTTTTAACTAGATACCCATCATTAGCAGCTACAGTAACATTGTCGTTTTGGCTATATGTTGCATTATCTTGTGGTACAGTTCCGCCTGTATTACCGTTACCATCGTATAAAACAGTATAAGTTAAAGGTGAAATGATTTTAGCTGCTGATGATACTCCTTGATCCCCATCTAAAATTAATAGTCCATCACCTTTTGGCTGTACAGTAAAGGTATAGCTTCCTATACCATTTGTTTGGAATGCGGAAGTAAAATCAACACCTTCATGGACTTTTCCGGCTAATACATTTGTTGCTGCTCCAACTGCTGTCCCTCCCTTATACAGAAGCACATCATAGCTCTCCGCATTAGGAATGCTCTGCCATTTCGCAATATTTCCATTCCAGGCTAAACCATTTGTAATGCTTGCCAGTTTAACAATCGTCTGTGTATTAGAGGAGTTTGAAGAAATTCCATCTGAATATGCAATTCCGTCTCCCTTTGCTGTAACCGTAACTGAATATTCACCCGCTCCAGCCGTACGCATTGCTGCTAAGAAATTATGAGATGTTGTATTGGCTATTACATTGATGACATCACCGATTGGTGACCCATCTTTAAAGAGCTGTACATTATATGAGGATTCATCACCTATATCTGACCATGTCGCCATACCGACAGCGCTTAAGTTAACATTGTTCACTTTTTCAAGTGAAGGCAATGCTCTTATCACAGTAAGAGTATATTCTTTTGATACTACTCCATTTTCAGCAGTCACTATAATAGTAATAGTGTTACTACCTACATTTAGAGAAACTGTTTTCAATTGCCCATTTGCGATGGAGGCACCATTTAATGTAAGAGTTGCGTTATTATCTGCTGTTGGCGTTAAATCAATAGTTGCAACATTATGAGCTACATTGACTTGATACTCTAGTATACTATTTGTAAAATCCGGGTCTAAACTACCAGAAGAAATAAGTAAATTGTTTAAATAGGCATTATCACTTGGAAGTAAAGTTGTAAAACGCCATATATTATTAGCTGTTATACCTGCTATACCTTGATTGGCTGTATCAACGAAGGCCCCATCATCCATCAATCCATAATAAGTTGTTGCTTTTGTTAAATTATTGATTAATTGAATTGACACGATACTTCCATTCACTGTCACATTTGCTGCAGTGGCTTCTATCGTTTCTATTAGATTATTATCTTGATCATAGATACGAAGATGTTTTCCCGCAATACCACTCACACTCTTGCTAAATGTTAGCGTTAGCGTAGGATTAATAGAAATAGTTGTCGCATTGTTAATTGGCACTGTTGATACCAGTGTGGGAATCGGAACTTCAATGATATCTGTCACCGAAATAGTAAATATTTTTTCAAAAGATAGGCCGCCTTGATCTGTCACCCTAATCCTTACACTGTAGCTATTTTTTATTTCATAATCAAATGGACTATTCGTTTGTAGTTTATCCCCAGCTATGCTAAAGCTACTATTATCTGTTGAGCCCGCTCCACCTACTAAATTATACGTAAAAGAGGAACCTGCATCAGGGTCAGCGGCACTTAATGTTCCGACCTTGGTTCCTGATGGTTGATTTTCTTCTACTGATGTCGGGCTTAACGAAATATCTGTTGGGGCTTCATTGACATCTGTAATGGAAATAGTAAATGCTTTTTCAAAAGTCAATCCTCCATTATCCGTTACCCGAATTCGAACACTGTAACTGCTTTTTATTTCATAATCAAAGGAACTATTTGTTTGTAGCTCATCCCCTACTATGCTAAAGCTACTATTATCTGTTGAACCCACTCCACCTACTAAATTATACGTAAAAGATGAACCTGCATCAGGATCAGCGGCACTTATTGTTCCGACTTTGGTTCCAAATGGTTGATTTTCTTCTACTGAAGTTGAGCTTAATGAAATTTCTGTTGGGGCTTCATTGACATCTGTAATATTTATAGTGAATGCTTTTTCATATAAATTATTTGCGCTATCAGATACTTGAACCCGCACACTGTAGCTATTCTTCGTTTCATAATCAAACATCCCTGCGGTTTTTAGCTGATTTCCATCAATGATAAAGCTACTGTTATCTGTAGCTCCTGTACCAGCCACTAAACTGTAAATAAACGGTTCTCCAACATTAGGATCAGTTGTGCTAAATGTACCAACAACGGTTCCGACAGACTCATTTTCCGCTACTGTCAGCTTGCTTAGCGTAATATCTGTTGGACTCTCATTTAATTCAGTCACTGAAACGGTAAATATTTTTTCAAATGTTAATCCACCATTATCCGTTACCTGAATTCGAACACTGTAGCTGTTCTTTGTTTGATAATCAAACGAACTATTTGTTCGTAGTTCATTCCCTACTATGCTAAAGCTACTATTATCTGTTGAGCCCTCTCCACCTACTAAACTATACGTAAAAGAGGAACCTGCATCAGGATCAGCGGCACTTAATGTTCCGACCTTGGTTCCTGTTGGTTGATTTTCTTCTACTGAAGTCGGGCTTAATGTTATGTCGGTAGGTGCACTATTTTGCGCATCACCATAAGTAATTTTTAAAGAAGGTGCCAATGGTGCCACTTCAGGATCCATCGAGCTACTAAATTTAACTACAGTCATCTCATTTGAATCACTCGTTAATATAAATGTTACATTATTTCCAATAATTGCTGATGAATTTGTTACTAAATCTGTCACATCAATCAATTTTTCATAAACTTGTTCACCGTCACCTTGAGCTACAGCTTCATTTTTTGCAGGAATTCCCTGAATAAAATCGGGAAATTTGTTTCCTGGAGAAGCACTATCCCAATCATCATCATTACCTATTCTAACTTCTAGATTAGAAAAAGGTTTATTATCTTGATTTATTCCAGCTAAAGCAAGCTGAGCTGAAAGGATAGGTTGAGATGTATCAATACTAAATTTCAGGGCAACAAAATCTTTATTACTATTGATAGTTGCAACATTCATCATATAAGGGTCATTATATTTCGTAAGAATTTGACCGTTAGAATCCTTTTGGACATTCATCTGATCCACGGGAGATAACTGTACTGGAGAACCAGCACTTGCAGGTTGTATTCCTAAGGTTGAGAAAACCATTGCAGAAATGGTTATAATTATTAATATTTTATATACTGTTGTTTTTATAAAAGAAGCTAAATCCATTCTCACTCCCCCTTCTTATGGTTTCTGAGGAAATACTCCCTCTAAACAAATAATAAAGTTCATTGCGACAAAAGGCTGCATATTATTATGTGGCTGATTACCACCTTGTGGCTTTACTATATCTACTTTCATTGCGACTGGATTTTTTACATTAACATATGGTTTTGCCGAAATCGCTAATTCACTTCCCCAAATGGCATTAGTGGGGTTGTTGATACCACCTGCTACTACAGATGAACCCTGTACTCTATGTTTATGAATAGGCATTTGCGTTTCATTAAGTGTTACTGTACTTGTTCCTATTGGTTGCGCAAATGGCCTTGTTGTTAAACCAGGGCCATCTCCATAGTGCATGGGAGCACGCCCCCTTAAATCAGGTAACTGAAATGTTGTCTTACCATCGCCACCATAAGTTATTCCGATAATGGAAAATAAAGCATTATATTGAGCAATAGACAATAGTCTGCCATCACATAATGCCCAGTCCCTCGGAGCATAGTTTCCTGCAAAAATTCTAATTTCACCTAAATACGGATCTGCCATTCCCTGATTCCCCCTTATCCTCTACTTGGAAAAATACCCACTTTTGCGATACAAAAAGATACGCTTAAATAGGGCTGCATATTATTATGTGCTTTATTCTGTCCTGTAATTGATAAAGCAGCTTCATTCATAGCTGTATTATCCTTTTTAGCATAAATATTCTTTCCGTTAACTGCACCCCATGTATTGTTTTTTGGTGAAGGCTTATCTGTTGTTGATGAGTCTGCTGTTATTTGATGGGTATGAGAGGGTATCTCATTAATCGTCAATGTATGTGCTTCCTCTCCTCCTACCGTTCCGTAAGCAATCTGATTACCTTGATGTAATGGTACTCTTCCTTGTAAATTTGGAAGCGCAAAGGTTGTCTTCCCATCCCCGCCATACGTACACCCTAATAATGAATAAAGCGCAACATTTCCAGTTATCGGCAACAATTGACCATTACAAGGGAGCCACCCATTTGGTATTTTATCGAAACTAAAAAGACGTATTTCTCCTAAAAATGGCTCTGCCATTATACTCACTCCTTTTTATTGAAAATCCGGATAAAGACCCTGCTTTGCAATAATAAAATTAATGACTAATGATGGCATGATGTTACTATGAGAGTAAATCCCACCTACATTAGAAACTAACTCGTTGTTCATTTGTACAATATTACTGGAAACATTCGTTTGATAATTTGTGAGGGTTGATATACCCCATGTATTATTAGCTGGCGAATTCTCTGTTGCTTCAGTTGTTATATTATTGGCATAAACACCATGAGTATGTGCAGGTAAATTTTCCTCCGTTAACGTAACTGTCTCCACTCCACCTTTACTTGCCCATGGATACTGAGAACTATTATGAATCGGTAATCTTCCACGTAAATCAGGTAAAGCAAAATTCGTTGTACCATCTCCCCCGTATTTGACACCTATTAATGAAAAAAGTGCCTCATTACCTTTAATAGTCAGTAATTGACCATTGCATAATTCCCACCCTACTGGAGCATATTTACCGCTAAACATACGAATTTCGCCTATATATTGATCTGACATTATGCACACCCTCCCTTATTGTAATTTTAATGAATACTATTAAAATGCATTAGCAACACTCGCTAACACATCCTTATTCGCATCTTGAATAGACATCGACTGTTTGGATTTCCGTATCTAAAACCTTCGCTATCTCAGATGGTGTATGTTTCGTAAAGAACAGACACATTGCCTTGATCTTTTTGCTTGTTCTATAGAAAATTATAGATGCTATAAAATTCCATTAATTAGAATTTGTCCTCTATGAAATCATATTCCAGCAAAATAGTAGTGACTTTTTGCAGGGATAGCTTGATGTTGTAAACGGTGGCATCTCTTTATAGGCTAGTCACAATTCTCTAATACTTTTTTTGTTAAGTGTTCACTACATTTATAAGTAGCTGTATGTACTATACCTATTAAAGATTTTTGTAAATCTTATTGTAGTATCTTAGTTCTTCGAAATATTTTTCTTTTAATTGGTGAAAAATTCAATCTCATGCTTATTTATTGCCATCTCATTTTTAAATACATTTCATCAGTTGACACTACTTGAAATCCTAGTCTTTCATATAGATTTCTTGCAGGGTTTGTCTGAAAAACTTGCAATATCACTGGTTTATTTTCTTCTTTTGCCGTCTGCTGAAGTTTTGTAATTAGATATGTTCCTAATCCATTACCTTGGAAACTTGGCAAAATAGAGATATCAATAAGATGAAGATGTTGTGGTAAGTTTTCTGTTAACAACCTACCTGCATATTTATCATCTGAAAGAATAATACAGTGGCTTGCCTCAGGAAATTGTTGCTTATATGAGACCTGCTGTGCGTACCACTGCATTTCTAAAAAATGCTGTGTTTGTTCAGCAGACCATCCCCATAAATCTATCTCTTTTCGTCTAGTAGAAACATAGACTTCGTAGAGGAATGAATCATCATCTTTCGTAATAGGTTTAAGCTCTACTCTCATCTCGACTAAAAATCCTTAGTGGTTACAATGATAGATCGCACAAAGTTATGACCCTTTTCCGGTAGGTCTTCCCAGCTATCTATATGGAATTGATGATCGGCTAAGCATTCAGCTCTATTTTTACTTTTTTGGGGGATATCTAATGATAGCGAGATAGTGCCATAGGATTTTTCACCTGATGGTACCTTATCTCGCCAAGAGCACGAACATTCATAGCCATTTGGTCCAGTTGAAGCCTTAATACCTAATGCTTGAATAGTTGTATTAGGCGGAACATTAAGAGGCTCCTGCCCCTCAATATCCTCTGTATTCCAAATACCCCAAGTTCGCTGCTTATGAAAAACTTCTAATTCACGATCTGTTGCATTTGTAATCATTAACGAAAAAGTCCAAGTTGCCATTTTAACACTCTCCTCCTGTGGTTACTTTTTTCTTAGCATTGTCCATAACATCGTATTCATGTGTACGGTTCAAAATTGCGTAATCCCATTCGGATGCTCCGATTAATGTCGTCACATTATTTTTATCAGTTCGATATAAAAGAATCATTTTACTAAAAATCCAAGGTACAACATCCATATCTTTATCACTTGGTGCTTCAAATTCTCTTTCAATTGATTTTCTCTCTGTTTGCTGTTGCTCTTTTGTCACAGAATTTAGTATATTAAACTTCGCCCTTATTTCCGTCTGTAATTCCTGTGATACACTTGCCTTCACTATTTTCTCTTCAGAAACTGAAGCATTTTCCGTAAATTTCAATGCGGTCTCAATCGTGCTAACCTTTTCTACTACTCTCTTACTTGTAGTCGATATAAAACGTTCATCTTTTACTTTTATTTTCCCTCGTTTAGTGACCGTCTCAATTTTTGTAGCATCTGCTCTTAAGCAATTAACCTCTACAGAAAAATAATCATTCACTTCACGCTTCTTCAAATAAAGGCTATCAAAATCTAAATCATTGACCCCATCCCAAAGTTTTTTTGAAATTTTAAATGTAGACGTTTTAAATATTGCATTCTTTTCAAAGTGAACCCCGCTAGGAATATACTGATTTAGATCAATAGTTTCTACATTCTCAACAACTTTCAATGTTTCTATTTTGGACCAATCAGTATATAAACTATTAGGTACTTCCTTTTTTCTTATCGTGTCCATCTTATTCGAAATACGTATATCCCGAACAAAGTTATGTCCATCATGAGTAATACCCTTCCATTCATTTACCTCAAAATATCCATTTGCTCTGCAAGTTGCTTCATTGGGATTATTATATGGCACATTAACATAGAGGCTTACTACCCCATATGGTTCCAGCATTTTCTCTTCCTGATTCTTGTTATTATCCTTCCATGAACATGAAAATTCGTAGCCGTTTGGACCAAAAGCAGATTTGACCCCTACAGCCTGTATTGTTTCTCCTGCTTTAATTGATTGGGGTCCTTTATCCTCTTCACCATTTGTATTCCAGTATCCCCAGTGCAATTGTGATTCCACCAACTCTAAATCTCGATCCGTGTCATTTGTAACATTTAAACTAAATGTCCAAGCCATAATTTAGTACCTCCGATTTATATGTTTTAATATTCAGAAATTAAATACCCTGTTTATATGAAATATTTAATTCTTACTACCTAATAAAAAATCTAAAGGTTGCATTTTTTTGGTGACTTTTAACTTTTTTTTTATTATATTATAGGTCAATAGATTCCACTACGAATTCATTCCATTTTTTAGGTTAATTTTTCTTAACCTTTTGCTATGAATTATTGAAAGTTAGGAGCTAGATATGAAAAAAATTATCGCTATAGCTACTGGCTTCTTTCTAATAATTTTCCTTTTTATCCCTACTATTACATTAAGCGAAGAAAAAACTACCCTTTCTGCACAGCAAGGTATTTATTTACTACAGGAAATGGAGCTGCAAGATAAAAAATTTTATTTACGAGGACAATGGGAGTTTTATTGGCAGGAGCTGCTTCAGCCTGAGGATTTTCAGCATTCAAAGTTAAAAGTAAAACCTCAATACATAGAAGTACCAGGTACATGGGCGAAGACTGCTTATACTGGTATAGCTTTGTCAAATCATGGGTATGGAACATATCGATTGCATATTCAGTTAGATGAAAAAGAGAAGGACCATTTATTTTCACTCTATCTACCATCCGTCGCCTCTGCCTTTCAGCTTTGGGTAAATGGTAAACCTATAGCAAGAAATGGTAAGGTGGGCATAGACCGTCAAAGCATGAAACCAAGATCATTTTCGCAGGTAGTTACTTTTCAGCCTGAATCTAAAGATATAGAATTAGTCATGCAAGTATCAAATTTCTCTCAACGTAAGGGGGGAATGTGGTCTCCTATCATTTTTGGCTACGAACATGTTATTAAGGAGCATCGGGAATTCACTATTATACGAGATATCATCATTGCAAGCTCTGTCCTTGCACTAAGCTTTTATTATATTTCCTTATATTTATTTAGGGTTACTTCTCAGTTGCCAATTTTTCTAGGCATCTTTTGTTTATTAGTCTCTTTACGAGTATTGCTGGTTGGTAATATTCTCTTAATGCAATTATTTCCCTTATTTCCCTGGGAATTAAGTGTGAAAATTGAGTATCTAACTTTTTATATTGGATTTATGGTTGTATTTTTATTTTTAGCACATACCTTCCCTCACGAAATTAATAAAAAGATAGTAAAAATGACACTGTCTGTCTGTATAATTTTCAGTCTGACAACCTTATTTCCCGCTATTATTTTCACTCAATTTTTATCTACTTTTCAAATTTGGATAGGCTTCATGCTTTTATATTTGCTATATATTGTATCTCTCGCAGCTTTGCGTAAACGTGAAGGCTCTTACCTAAATTTCTTTACAATAGTTGTCTTAATGATTGCAATCATCAATGATTTATTTTTACATAATAGCTGGTTAGAAACCATTGATTTAACGCCCATTGCGGCTGCCCTTTTTCTATTTATTCAAACATTGGTAGTGGCGCAGAAGAGTTCTGAGGCATTTAAAAGAGCTGAATCCTTATCTGTGGAGTTACTAAAAATAAACGCCTCCCTTGAGCAAAAAGTGGCGGAGCGTACAAAGGATTTGCAGGAGAAAAATAGTCAGCTCTTGCACATTGAAACATCCAGAAAATCATTTTATTCATCTGTTGCACATGAAATAGGAACACCTATGCAAATCATGCAGGGCTATATTCAAATTATGCAGTCTAAAGTTGAATCTGAGGAATTACAGGAGTATTTAACTATCATTTATGAGAAATCCAAGTTTTTCCATCACTTAACTAAAGATCTTCAAGATTTAGCAAAAATGGATGAAGGGCAATTTGAATATACATTTGAGCATATAAATGTCCATTTTTTCTTAGAATACATAGTTAAACAACTGAAGCATTACATTGAAAATGAAGGTCTTCATTTTCAGCATTCAGCCTTACACACAATAGAGGGAGTTTCCATTTATGCCTGGTTAGATGTTACACGAATGGAGCAGGTATTTCTAAATTTAATTCAAAATTCCATTAAATTTACCCCTACGGATGGAACCATTGAAATTGATGTAGATTGTACACCCATCGTAAGAGATACGCTGCAAGGTTCTTTGTCGATTAGAGTTACAGATAACGGTCAAGGTATAGATGCTGAGTTATTACCTCATGTTTTTAAGCGCTTCATGAAAGGAAATGCCCCTAATAAGGCTCAAAAAGGATCTGGTCTGGGATTAGCCATTAGTAAGGAAATTATTCATAAGCATCAAGGAAACATCTATGTTGAAAGCGAGCTTGGTAAAGGCAGTACCTTCACAATAGTCATACCTGTAAACTTTGTAAAGGAGGATATACATGGCTAAAAAAATTATTATTGTCGAAGATGATGTAGATATTCAAAACCTTCTTAGTGTTGCATTAAAAAATGCTAATTTTTTGCCATACATATTTTCAAATGGTGAAGATGTCTTACAGCAATTTAATATTGTACAACCTGATCTTGTTCTATTGGATGCACAACTGCCTGGGATTGACGGCTTTGAGGTGTGTGCAGAAATTCGTAAATTTTCAAATGTCCCTATTATTTTTGTGAGCTGTTTAGCAGACGGCTCAGATATAATACGGGGGCTAGAGCTGGGAGGAGATGATTATGTCACAAAGCCATTTGATTTATTTGAATTAATTGCACGTATACATTCAAACATAAGAAGATCGCCTGTGTATGTCAATGAGACTATAAACCACAAACATGTAGACTCCGAGACCCTATCCATTGAAAACTTTCGCTTTCATGTTCACTCTGGGAAAGTGAATATTAATGATACTGTACTCATGTTGCCCACTAAGGAATTTCAAATTTTATTTTTTTTAGCGCAGCATCCTGAGCAAATTTTTCATCCATCTGAGCTTTATAGATTGATTTGGGGAGAGGATAGTATCGGACAAACCCAAGCAATAAAGGTTCATATCAGTAATCTCAGAAAAAAATTAGAGTCTATTTCTGGGCATCATGCCAAAATTTTAAATATACGAGGCTTTGGTTATCAGCTATTATTTCATCAAAATGACCATGTATAAATGATAAGAATCTGCTATATTTTAGCAGATTCTTTTGTTAGTCCACATTAGTAATCTAATTGGAATCGAGAGAAGATCTTCCACACTAGCTCATTTCGATTCGAGACATTTACTTTTTGAAAAATAACCTTCAAATGATCCTGTACAGTATAAATTGAAATACCAAGATTATAGGCAATCTCTTTTGTTGGAATCCCTTTAATAATTTCAAACACCACTTCCTTTTCCCTTGGTGTAAGATTGTAAGCCGTTATTAAAAAATTTAGCATTTCTCTCGAAGAAGCCTCATTTATTAATAAAGCAATTTGCTGTTCTTGATGGCTTGTCAGCATAAATGATGCACGAATAGTAATATAGCCTGTATCCTTAATAGGCACTATTAAAGAAGTATTGGTATTGTAATTATCAGCAAGCAGCTTTGCACATATCGCCTGAATAGGCTTTGGTACTTGCCATTCCGATAGGCTTTCATACTTTCTTAAAATTGATAATAATTCGCAAGCCTTAGTATTACTAGAATGTATTTTTAGCTCTTTATCAAAGATAACAATGCCTTGTTCTCCCTCTACAGCTGGAAGCCGCTCCTCAATAATATAATGATGGAACTCCTTTAACATCTCCCCCATAATGGGCATCACAATTTTTATAAGTACTAGATCTTTATCTTGAAATAAAGGCTGCTCACTTTCAGCTCTTTTGAACAGTGTTAAAAAACCGTAGCATTGTCCTTGATAAGTTAAAGCAGCTCGTATTTCATCACTAAAACCATTGGGCGCTAACACTTCTCTATAGCGAGAACTTTGGCTTGTCGCATCGCTTAGCCTACCTATATATTGACCACTGCGAACTAAGAATTCATATTTATTTATATCCTCTGAAGCATACTCCAACTCCATAATCTCCTGATGAATAGCCTCTATAGAATGTTCCGTAACAGCACCTACCGAAAAAAGTGTATGTGCATCCGTTAATGTACAGCAATATGCATCAAAATTTATTTGTGTTCGTAGAGCTTCTATCATTAATTGGCGGTATTCAAATGAATTTTTGCTGCGCTTTAAGCATTGTTCAGATTTTCTTCGCCAGTATTGTGCACCCTTCATAAAAATCTACCTCCCCCCAGAAATATGGGATAGTTCTTTTTTTCTGAGACATTATAATTGAGAATAATTCTTAATTAAATTGTACAAAAGTTCAACAGAGAGGAGTACTATTTTTATTTCATATTTACAGAACAATCCTATGAAATACTGAATAATCTCGCAAAAGAGTGATTACTATCTATTACCCTAAGAATTTAGGAGGTATAAAATGACCAAACCAATACACAACTGGAATGACTCTTCTGTCTCTGCGTACCAACAATCCATTCGTCAAAAAATTATTGGCTACGACCTTATATATGACATGATGGCCAATATATTTCATAACTTTCCCACTACACATAAAGTTTTAGTAGTAGGAGCAGGTGGTGGGCAGGAGCTACTAACATTAGGTGAGTCATTTCCTTCTGCTCATTTCACGGCAGTTGATACATCTAAGGTAATGCTAGAGCTAGCTGCTAAACAAATTGATTCTCTTCCATATGCACTTAATATTGAGTGGATTGACAGAGATTTACTGACATTAAACGTAAAGGAACTGTTTGATGTAGCTACCTGTCATTTAGTCTTACATTTTATGAAGGATCTTGATCAAAAGAAAGCCCTGCTTCAAAAAATAGCAGATAGCCTGAAGGAGAATGGTGTGTTATTTATATCATCTATAAATGCTGATTTAACTTCCTCAATGTTCAAGCATCAGCTCCGCTTTTGGCGAAGCTCAATGCTCCATAATGATATTTCCGAAAATCATTGGCATCGTTTTGAACAATCGTTTAACAATACAACCCATCCAATTAAACTCGATTCGCTTATTGATTTGTTGAAGGATGTCGGCTTTACAACAATCATTCCCTATTATAAAACACATATGATTGATGCTTTAGTAGCTATTAAGGGAGAAGAGTTTAAATGAATAAAGAGAATATCTTAATTGTTGGAGGCTATGGTGAAGTCGGAGGGAAAATTGCAAAACTCCTGTTACGAAACTATCCGAATAGAGTATTAATTGCTGGTAGAAATATAGAAAAGGCTAAGCAATTTTGCGCTCGCTACAATCATCTTGCAACCCCTATACAGATGGATGTGTCAAAGACTGTACTTCCGCAGCAACTAGAAGGTGTTGCGCTTGTGATTATGTGTTTAGAGCAACAAGATACTGCATTTGCTCAGCTATGCTTGAGAGAGGGGATTATGTATATTGATATTACTGCCAGCTATGCCTTTCTTAAAAAATTAGAGGATCTTCATCCAATTGCTGTACAACATCATTCTACTATTGTATACAGTGTTGGAATGGCACCAGGATTAACGAATTTAATGGCGATGCATGCCGCACAGCAATTAACTACTGTTGACCAGCTTCATATTTCAATTTTACTTGGAGCTGGGGATACACATGGCACTGCGGCAATTTTATGGATTTTGGACCAGCTGAATAAGCCCTACCATAGTATGTATCAGCATAAAAAGCAGACCGTCAATAACTTTACAAATAGGAGAATTGTTCATTTTAAGGGTGTTGGAAAACGCAGTCTCTATCAATTTAATTTTTCAGATCAGCATACATTAACCAAGCATTTTTCAACTAGTCAAATTGTTACGAGAATGGGCTTTGATATAGAGTCGCTCAATCGATTCGTCTCGTTTTTACAAAAAAGCCGTCTATCCTATATGCTGAAGTTCGACAAAGCTCAACATCTATTGGCATCAGCTATGCAAAAAATAAAAATTGGTTCAGATGTATGTGGCATTAAGGTGGAGGCCCTTGGTAGGGATCAGTATGAGGAGAGAGCTGTAGCAATAACATTTTTGGAGCATGATGAATCAATGGTAACAGCTAAAATTGCAGCAACTATCGCTACTGAATTACTTGAACATCATCAACCAGCAGGAGCCTATCATATTGAGGAATTGTTTACCGTCGAAACGTTAAAGAAACATTTTTCGTTTTCCTCATTTATAGTAGAATAGAGGCTTATTTTCTTAATATAAAAATGCACGATGATTATTAGAAATTTATCTAACAATCACCGTGCTTTATGGTCTAATCCGCTTTAATCCATAGACTTATGATTTTTTGATATAGCTATTTTAACGATGCAGCATTAAAACTATAAAACTTTCTCTAAAAAATCCTTTGCACGCTGTGTTGATGGCGCTGTAAAGAATTGTTCTGGTGGAGCATCCTCAATTAGCTTCCCGCCATCGAGGAATAGTACACGATCTGCCACCTCACGAGCGAAGCCCATCTCATGAGTAACAATCAACATTGTCATGCCTGTATCTGCAAGGTTTTTCATAACTGCCAAAACCTCTTTAACCATTTCTGGATCAAGTGCAGAGGTAGGCTCATCAAATAAAATTACCTTTGGATCCATTGCAAGTGCACGAGCAATGGCAACACGTTGCTTTTGTCCACCAGACAAACGGTTAGGATACTCATGACGCTTCTCAAATAGACCGACCTTTGTCAGTAAATTCTCTGCATTTTTTATGGCAGCCGACTTGTCCACTCCTTTCACATTAATGGGTGCATATGTTAAATTTTCTAGTACTGTTTTATGAGGAAAAAGATGAAAATGCTGAAAAACCATGCCGACTTCTTCACGTATTTTCATAATATTTGTCCCTTTATCCGTTAAAATATCACCGGCAATAGTAATTTTTCCGCTCGTCGGCTCTTCTAATAGATTTAAGCAGCGAAGAAATGTTGATTTACCAGAGCCGGACGGTCCGATAATGGCAATAACCTCTTTTTCTTTGATTTCGGTTGAGATTCCTTTAAGTACCTCATTTTGCCCATATGATTTATGAAGCTCTTCAATTTTAATCACTTTTTCTCATTCCTTTCTCGATTCGTTTACCAAGGAACGTTAAGACAAGGGTCATGATGTAATAAATTACACCAGCAAAGAGTAATGGCTCAAGGTAGCGATATGTTGAACCCCCAACAATATAAGCACGACGCATAATATCTAATGCACTAATGACCGTTACTACTGCTGTTTCTTTATTTAATGTGATAAATTCATTGACTAAAGATGGTAAAATATTTTTTACTGCTTGTGGGATAATAATATCCTTCATCATTTTTGCATAGGGAATTCCCAATGCTTGTGCCGCTTCCATCTGACCTTTATCAACAGCATTAATACCAGCACGAATAATTTCTGAAATATAAGCACCTGAGTTTAAGCCGAAAGCCATAATGGCTGTTGGAATTGGTTCGATTTGAATATCTAATAACTGTGGTACTGCATAGTAAATAATTAATAATTGTAGGACAAGTGGTGTACCTCGGAAAATAGATGTATAAAAATCCGCAAACCAACGTAAAACATTCACTTTACCAATTTTACATAGTGCGAGTAGTATCCCTACGATAAAGCCGATGATTGAGGCACCGATTGCAATTTGAAGTGTAACACCTATTCCTTTTAGGATATAAGGAATAGAGGGAACGATAGCTGAAAAATCTAAATTCACAGCATCTCCCTCCTTTCTTGATTTCTGTTAAGAATATGAAAAGCACAAGCGATAGCCCAAAATAGGGCTACCGCAGTCCATTTATTTATTCAACTTTTTCTAACCATTTTTCTTCTAGCTCTTGAATTTTACCTTCATCAGCTAATTCCTTTAATGCTTTGTTAATTTTATCTTTTAGATCGCTTCCTTTTGGAACAGCGATTGCTTTGAAATCTTCTGGTTGCTCTTCAACAGGGAAAGCAGCTAATTTGTCATTTGTTTTAAGATAACCTTTGGCAACGCCGCCTTCTAAAATTCCAGCATCCAAACGTTTAGACATCATATCCTGGATGATTTCAGGAATTCGAGTACGACCTTCAACAGTTGCATCTACTTTTTTCGCAATATTATTCCCTAAATTTTCTTGGATAGAAGCTGTTTGTACACCAATTTTTTTGCCAGCTAAATCAGCCTCTTTTTTAATACCGCTATCCTTTTTCACGATAATTACTTGTTCCGTCTCATTGTATTTATCCGTGAAATCAACCACTTGCTCACGTTCTGGGTTTGGCGTCATGCCTGAAATAACTACATCAATTTTGCCTGCTTGTAATGCTGGTACCAGGCTGTTAAAATCCATATCCTGCACTTGCATGTCTACACCAATTTTTTCACCAACTAATTTGATTAAATCAATATCAAACCCGATAATTTCTTCACCTTTTGCAGCATCAACATACTCAAATGGTGCATAGTCAGCTGAAGTACCTACTTTTAATACTTGCTTTTGCTCAGTACCCACATCAGCATTTGAATTTGTACTATTATCTTTATTTTCTTTTGCGCCACATGCAGCTAGTACACCAATTACTAGAACGAGCATTAGCAAGAATGATTTATTCTTCATCATCATAGATCTCCTTTTAAGTTTATTTTATTGTGTATGAGAATGGATTTCTCGAAAATAGTCGAATGGATAATTATTCATTTAAGAGAATAAAAAATCTATCTGCTAATTAAGATATACTCTTTTGAAATAATAATCAAGCTAAAGTGAATAATTTTTAGCTAAATATTATAAACATAATTTTCAGATAAGTCAATTTATTTTTGTTTTCAACATTACTAAGGTTACCTTTACTATTTTCCGTTTTATCAACTTTTATCCCACTATTGCACAATTCCCATAAAAAACTTTTAGCATCATTCAATTTCATCCTAAAAATGTAAAAAAGCATGTAGGAGATCTATATCTCCCACATGCACTAAATAACCTGCTGATCTCTATTCTAGTTTAATCCAAACAAATTTTGCCGATTTCTAAAAAACTATCTATTATTACAGACAGCTTTCTTCTGATTATTGTGCTGCTGCTTGAACCTCATCAAATGCCCAGTGTTTTCTTGGAACATCTGTGAATAATGGCGCTTGATCTGTTGGTGTAACTGAACGTTCAAATAAAAGATTTAATACTTTTACTGCTTGTGCTCTTGTTAAATAGCCATCTGGATTGAACGTATCCTTAGTCGTACCCGTCATAATGCCATGTGCACTAACTACTGCAATCGCTTCGGCTGCCCAGTGGTTAGTTTTTACATCCTTAAATACTTTTGTCTGAGACTTGTTCACTTCCCCATTTTCTGCTAACCAACGTGCAACCACTGTAGCCATTTGTGCACGTGTGATAGAGCTATTCGGGCTAAATGTTGTTGCTGTTGTGCCTTTAAATAAGCCTGTTTCCTTTACAAATTCAATCGCATCCTTCGCATCATGTGTTGTTGTATCTGTAAATGTCGCTGTTGCTTCTGGAATTAAATTTCCTGTTAGATGACGCGCCAACATACTTGCCATTTGAGCACGTGTTACAAATGCCTCTGGACGGAATGTGCCATCTGGATAGCCCTTAATATATGGCTCAGACACAGGATCTTCTACTGTAACTTCTTCCTCCACCTTTACTTCCTCTTTTGGCTGCTCCTTTTTCACAGGTGCATATATAATTGAGAATGTAGAGAATTTTATTACTTCAAATTGGATACCTTTTGTTCCTTCCTTGAAATCTACTATTTTCCCACGTACTACCTCTATTGTGCCATCACTATGTTCGATATAGATTGCTAAATTCGCTAGCTGCTCCTGTGTGACATCCTTTGGTAACGGCAATGTCAACGTTACTGGTCGATTCTGCATATTAGTTTCAATCGTCATTGGTTGTCCGAGTAATGTGATTGCTGCACTGTTTGTTAGTTGTTGTACATTTACCTCTGTTTTAGCACGATCTTCTAATTGCTGCTTTGTTGCTTGTGATTTGACTGGCACTACTCGGAAATAAATATCTTTGTCGAAATTCGCTAAAGATGGTGCAGGAATATCCAGTTTCACTGTTTCCATATCAATTCCTAAGCCTGTTTGCCCCTCTGTTAATAATTGTGCCGCCTCTCTTGCAATACCTACCGTTGTTTCACTTACTTGCTGCTGTGCGTCTGGAATAACAATACGCGACTTTTTGTTTTCTTGACTCGCCAGTTTTTCAATTGACTCTCTTGCATTTGCAGGTGTAAAGTTCACTGTATCCTTTATCACACCACCACTATTGTCGCGCGTAATAACTGTTTGTACGAGCACAGCATTCGGATTACTCGCATTCACTACATCTACCTTAATTTGATTAGTTGAAGATGGTGTTGATGGCGTTGAATCTGGCACAGATGGCGATGTTACATTCGGTGTTGATGTAGCATCCCATTTTGCATAAAGTGTGATATTTCCTGTTACTTTATCAGTTTGGAAATTCCACGGTGTTTGCAATGCACTATCTTTATACCAACCTACAAATGTATAGCCTGATTTTACTGGTACAGTAGGTGCCGAGACCCCTTCTCCTTGTGTCACGGCTTTCGATGCTACATCACTGCCTCCATTTGAGTTAAATGTGACGATATATGCTGGGAAACCTACTGAATAAATTGTCATTGCCTGTGGTATAGTGCCATCCCATAGTACAGATGGCTGCATTGACTGGTCTGTGTACCAGCCTGTAAATGTTGGTATTACAGTTTGTTCACTAAAAGCTGATTCGTCTATACTATCCACAGCCCCCTTAAACTCAGCTATTTCTAAGTTATTACTTCGAAATGCTGAAATACCTATTGCTGTGATTGTTGATGGTATTGTGACACTTGTTAATTTATTTGAAGCAAAGGCTGGTCCGTCAATTTCCTGCACACCTTCTGGTATCTCTACACTTGTCAATTCATTTTCTGCAAAGACTGCCCCATTAATCTTTTTAAGTGTTGATGGAATCTTGACATTTGTTAATTTATTCATTAAAAATGCATTACTACCGATTTCTTCGATTCCTTCTGGGATATCTACATATGTTAATAGATTTTCCGAAAAGGCACTATAACCAATTTTCTTCATTGTGGAGGGAATGATTAAGTTGGTTAACTGATTCTCTGAAAAAGCAGATACTTTAATTTCTTGTATACCTTCTGAAATAGTTACATTTGTTAACCCTTTCTTCTTAAAAGCGCCAGCCCCTATAACTGTTACATTTTTACCATTAATTTCAAATGGTATTTCCAAATCTGTTGGCACTTGCCCTGTATAGCCTGTAACCGTTACTGTTCCATCACCATTGTCGGATGTAGTAAATGGACTCGCTGATAGCCACTTTGCATGCAGTGTTACAGGCTCTGTTACTGTATCAGTTGCAAAATTCCATGGCGTTTGGAAGTCCTCACGATACCAACCATCAAAAATATAACCACCCTTTGTTGGATCAGTTGGCTTCGTTACAAGTTCTCCATCCATAACATCTTCTTTTTCTACTGCACTACCCTCATATGTTTCAAAGGTTACTTCATGCGGTGTTTGTGGTGTAGAGTAAACTTTTAGGGCTGTTGTTACAGTTTGTTGATCCCATAGTGATTGGCCATTACCGTTTATAAACCACTGAGTAGTATTCAATTCACCATTTTGAAACTGAAATGCCATAAGATCAATTGTCACTTCCTGATTTGTTGGTTGTTTAAACTCTATTTTCTTTAATTTATTAAATGAAAATGCTGAACCGCCAATCGTTTTTATATTAGATGGGAAAATAATGCTTTCCAGCTCATTTATTAAAAATGCGCTTATGCCTATGTCTATAGGACTTCCTGATTCAAAAATAAGGTTTGTTAATTTATTCTGCGAAAAAGAACTCACGCCTATCTTTTCTACACTTGATGGAATCGTGATAGACTCAATTTGATTTAAAAAAAAGGCACTATCTCCAATTTCATTTAAATTAGAAGCTGGCTCAAATATTAATGATGTCAGTTGACTATTTTCAAAGGAATTGTTGCCTATCTTTTGAACGGAAGAAGGAATTGTGACACTCCCTAAAGCATTGTTTGCAAAAGTTGCCATCCCTATTTCCTCTAACTTTGAGGCTTGCTCAAACGTTAAGGACGTTAATTGAGTCATAAAAAAGGCATGGTTACCTATCCTTTTAACAGAAGCAGGGATTTGGACACTCCCTAATGTATTGTTCATAAAAGCTACTAATCCTATTTCCTCTAAGTGAGAGGCTGATTCAAATGTTAAGGACGTTATTTGATTATTTGCAAAGGCACCATCTCCTATCTTTTGAACAGAAGCAGGGATTTGGACACTCCCTAATGTATTGCTGCTAAAGGCTGACATCCCTATTTCCTTTAACTCAGAGGCTGGTTCAAAAGTTAAGGATGTTAATAGACGATTTGCAAAAGCACCCTCTTTTATTACTGTTACTTTTTTTTCAACACTACCATCCTGTAGCGTGCGTGGAATAACTAAGTTTCCATCTGGGATTAGTCCTGCATATCCAATAATAGTTAAACCATCTGGATTCGTTTCTGTTAGGAATCCACCATCAGCTTTAGGAGATAATACCCCTAGCTGTGACCAAATAAGTACCACAATGATGAAGACGCTACTCCATTTTTTTATCATCTATAAACCTCCTCTTTCATGTGTTGTTTTACTTAGTATAAAAGAATCATGAGTTTTCTTGGCGTTAAGATTTCTTAACGTTCAGCCTGCATCTATTAATAAAGGAATCTATCTTGTATAATCCAACTAAAACCATGTCAAGTGAGTGAGTCAATGAAGGTTTAGGGGGTTTTTAAGGATGAAAAAATTATCAATACTGTTCGCAATTATTATCGGAGCACTGCTGCTAGCAGGCGTTATTCTTCCCTTATCCCAAACTAAATCCCATGGACCACTAGCGGTTAAAGGCGTGATGGATTTGCGTCATCATATATTTAACGATAATGCTCCTATCAAATTAGATGGCGTGTGGGCATTTATTCCGAATCGTTTGGTTGATGGTTCGAACTTCGATACCTATCCAAGCTATCTTGTAGATGTCCCTTCAGGATGGACTAAATATACAATTGATGGACAGCCGCTCCCCTCATTCGCCAGTGGAACTTATCGACTTAAAATTTTAGTAAATGATCCTAAGGATATTTTAGGAATTAAAACAAACGTCATTCGCATGTCCAATGCAATCTATATCAATGGACATCGAATTGGACAAAGCGGAGAGCCTGCTGAGAATGCCCGCTATATACCGCACAATACGCCGTATACTGCTTATTTTTCGCCTGATCAAAATGAACTGGAATTGATTGTGCATGTAGCAAATTTTGATTATGCACCAGGAGGGGGTATTATTAGCTCCATTTTTTTGGGGGATCAAACTAGTATTACAAAGCTTCGTGAAAGTGCATTATTCTACGATTTAATTACACTAGCAGCTTTTTTAACAATGTTTATCTACTTTTTTGGCTCTTATCTTTATTCTAAATTAGGGATTGAGCAGCTTTATTTTGCGTTATTTTGTTTTGCAAGTGCGCTTTACACGCTTACGCATGGCGAAAAGCTGCTACTAGCCATTGCCGAAATGAGCTATGCACCGTTTCAAAGTATACAGATGGCTTCCAGTGTCCTTGTTGGACTTTCTATTTTGCTCTATTTTTATCGAGCTTTGCCACAGTATATGAATTATCGGGTGGTAAAGGTACTATCTGTTATAGGTATATTCATGATGTTATTTATGATACTGCCAGCATCCATTAATTCTAAATTACAAAACGTTAATTCCTTATATGTATTTGTCAATATCATTTATATTTTCTATGTACAAATTATCGCAATCTACCGACGTGTTCCTGGAGTTATGTATTTAATAATAAGCTCGTTAGCCATCCTACTTTATTTTATCGTTGCTACATTAAATACACATATTAATCTTGAATTGAATGCCTTGCCGCCCTTGCTGCCATTTATTTGTTTAACAATGCTTTCTTTATATATTTCACATCGTTTTGCAGATTCATATTTAGAAAAAGGTAAGCTAACAGAGGCACTTATACGTGTAGATCAATTAAAAGACGAATTCCTTGCTAAAACATCTCATGAATTCCAAACACCTTTGCATGGCATTATTGGAATTTCTCAGTCTATGCTAAATGACAATAGCAAGCCTGATTTAGCTGTAGAACAGAAAGAGAAAGTAACACTTATATTTAATATCGCTGAACGCCTCTCCTATTTGGTTAACGATATACTTGATTTTTCTAAATTGAAGGAGAATGAACTAGCATTGCAGATGACATCTGTCGATTTATTTGCGACTACACATATGACTGTGGAAGTGCTGTCCTATACAATTAGCAAAGATGTAAAAATCTATAATCATATTGAACGTGGACGCTTTGTCCATGCGGATGAAAATCGACTTCGACAAATTCTCTATAACTTAATTCATAATGCAGTGAAGTATACAAATAAAGGAACAATCGATATTACTTGCTATGAGGAACAGGTATTTCTAGTGATTGACATTAAAGATACTGGATGCGGCATTGCACCCGAAAACTTAAAAACAATTTTTAGCCCATTTCAGCAATTAAGCCCTTCTGTTGATGGTACTGGATTAGGTTTACACATTACAAAGGAACTTGTGGAACGGCAAGGTGGCAAAATTAGCGTACATTCTATTGTCGGTCAAGGTACAACATTTTCTGTCAAACTGCTAAAAGCACAGCAGAAACATGAAGAATTACCAATAACGCCAATACAAACCTATCGACAACCTTTCCTAACATTCCCACATATTGTTGAAAATATTGGGAGGAAAAAAATTCTTATCGTGGATGATGATGCTGTTAATCTAAAAGTATTAATTGATATTCTGACACAGGAAAACTACTCTATTATTGCTGTTGATAATGGGCAGCATGTCTTTGATCAGGTCACACAACATCCTGATATAGATTTACTGATTTTAGATATTATGATGCCTACTATTTCTGGCTATGAGGTTTGCCAGCAAATTAGACAAAATTATACCTCTACAGAGCTACCCATTTTAATGTTAACAGCGGCCATGCGTCCAGAGGATATGATTGCAGCCTTTCAATCCGGAGCGAATGATTTTTTACATAAGCCGCTTGATATAGTAGAGCTCAAAACGCGTGTACGCAATCTTATTTTATTAAAGGATTCAGCAGAAACAGCAATTGCGATGGAAACTGCCTTTTTACAGGCTCAAATTAAACCACATTTTGTTTACAACGTACTAAATTCAATTTTATCGCTTAGTTATTTAGATTTGGAGCAGGCACGGACAATGATTACAAACTTTGCTATCTTTTTACGCAATAGCTTTGCCTTTGAAAATGCCAATAGCCTTGTTCCATTAGAAAAAGAGCTTAGTCTTATTGAGGCATATATAAATATTCATTGCACACGATATCCTGAGCAGTTAGAATGGGAAATTTGCATGGATGAGCCTATTCAGTGTCTAATCCCCCCACTCCTGCTTCAACCTTTAGTGGAGAACGCACTTCTTCATGGGCTGAAGGCAAAAAAAGAGGGTGGTAGGCTGCAATTATTGATTAAGCAAGAGCAGCAAAAGTTGATTTTTCAGCTTACAGACAATGGTATTGGTATATCACCAAAGCTTTTGCAGCAAATTCAAAGTGGTGAAACAACTGCTAGTCAAGGGATTGGCCTTGTAAATATCTCTAAACGATTAAAAAAATTTGAAAATGCTGCGATCCATTTTGAAAGTCTTGAAAATAAAGGAACAACTGTCGAAATTCATTTTCCAATTATTTCAATAGAAAGGATATGAGTATCTTGTTAAAAGCAATCATTATAGATGATGAAATTTTAGCCATTCGTTTATTAGAATCCATGCTAAAGGCAAGCTGCTCTATTGAGATTATCGGAACCTTCCTAAATCCAAAAGAGGCCTTAACAAATATTGATACATTAAACCCTGATATTCTGTTTTTAGATATTGAAATGGCTGAAATGACTGGTCTTGATCTTGCTTCTAAAATAGAGGATGCCTCACATCAAATAGATATTGTCTTTGTGACAGCGTATGAGCATTATGCCTTAGAAGCATTTGATGTACAGGCTACAGACTATATTTTAAAACCAATTGATTATGACCGATTATTGAAAACGATTGAGCGACTACACGAACGACGATATCCTATGAAATCCTTGATGTCGATCGAACATGAGTCTACTAAAATAATTCATACATTGCATTTTCATATACATTCAGGAAAAGTTTCAATTGGTGATACTGTATTCGCTTTATCAACAAAGGAATTTCAGATTTTATTCTTTTTAGCACAGCATAACCATCAAGCCTTTCCATCTGCTGAGCTATATCAACGTATTTGGGATGAGGATAGCATTGGACAAACACAGGCATTACGTGTTCATATTAGCAATTTAAGAAAAAAGTTAGATGCGATTCCAGGACAACCAGCTAAAATTGTGATGGCAAGAGGTTCTGGCTATCAATTAGTTTTTCAATATTAATCGTAATAGCGCTATCCTTTCGTTTTGTGGTTCTATCCACAATTTCTGAGATTCAATCCACCAATTTAGCTTGATTATCCAGCACTTTAAAACCTCTATCCACCAATTCAAAAAAGACTGCTTGCTTTTTTGGCAAACAGTCTTCTTTCTATTTTTCTTCTGGAAACAGCTTGGGCTTCAGTTCATCTTCACCAGAGCCTTCAGCCAAAGGAACCCTAGAGCGATAGGCGGCACGACAGATTAAGTGCCCTGCAACAGGGGCAGTTACAAAGACGAAGAGGATACCTAATATTAAACGTACACTTACAAAACCATCGTGTACCCAAAAGTAAATAAATGCACCTAATAAACATGTTAATACTGATAGCGTTGAACTTTTCGTTGCGGCATGGGAGCGTGTGTAAACGTCAGGTAATCGAATCATCCCATATGCACTAATAACACTTACTATGGAGCCAATCAAAATGAGGATGACAGCCGCCCATTCAATCATTTGATTTACGTTCAACAATCACACCTCTTTCGATATATTTTGTAAAAGCGATTGTACCGATAAATGCTAAAATACCTAATATCAAAATTGCTTCTAAATATGCCTTTGTTTTCAATACAATCGACACGATGGCGATTGCAGACAATAAATTTACACCAATTGTGTCAAGGGCGATAGCACGGTCAGGCATCGATGGTCCTCGAATAACACGATACAGTGACAGAGCAATGGAAACACTAAATAATGCTAAAGCTAAGAGTAAAATATTTTCAATCATTAACGTGTCACCTCCATTATTGCTTGTTCAAATTTACCTATAGAACGAATAACTGCATCCTTCGATTGCTCAATATCCATTGCATGAATATAGAACACATCGCCCTCCTCAGAGACCTCCATCACTACTGATCCTGGAGTGAGTGTGAGCAGTAACGCAAGTGCTGTTATTTCCCAATCTCCCCTTAATACAGTTTTGTACGTAAATATGCCAGGAGTAATCGTAAGTCTTGGCGTAGTTATTTGCTTTAGCACGCTATAGCTCGATAATAGTAGCTCCCAATTGAAGAGCCATAGTAATTTAATAATAGAAAACACACGTCGCAAATAAAATTGTGTGCCATAAAAGCTATGCAACGCATACAAAATTCCAATACCCACAATAAAGCCAATTAAAAATGTGGAAAATTGCGGAACTACCTCATCCTTTAGCAATAACCAAAGTGCTGCGATAAATAAATTAAGAATAAATTGCATTGCCATTATTTACTCACCTCACCCTGCCAAGCTTCTCCATCTAACACAGCATCAATATAAATCGATGGTGTATAAAGTGTTTCTGCTGCATCTGTTACATATGGCGCCATCCACTCAGCTCCAATCCCTAAACCAATTGTGCAAACTGCCAATAATGCTAACGGCAAGACAATGCGTTTTGGTAATGGCTTCTCATCTTCTAGACTAATAATTGTTTCTCCAAAGAATGACGAAAGAAAGATTCGTAGAAGGGAATACAAGACAATTAAACTTGATAAAAATCCTAGACCCAACAGGACAAAATTTCCACCTTCAATCGCACCTTGTCCAATTAAAACTTTGCCTAAAAACCCGCTTAATGGCGGTATACCAGCAAGTGAGCACATGACAATAAAGAATAACCAGCCGAAAAGTGGATAATTTCGAATTAGCCCACTCATATTATCTATTAACGTTTCACCAGTAACATAAATCATCATACCTACTGCCAAAAATAACATAGCTTTCGCTACCATATCATGCATTAAATAATAGGTTACCCCTTGTAGTGCTGACTCCGTGCCAATCGCAAGACCAGCTACTATAAATCCAACACCAATAAGGACATTATAAGAGGCAATAGTTCGTACATCTCGCCCTGCCAATGCGCCCATACAACCAGCAATTATCGTTAGTCCTGCCATAATCCCGAGTGCAGTATGTGTTACATCTGGATTGTTTGGAAATAGCAAAGTAAAGGTACGAACAAGCGCATAAATGCCAACCTTTGTTAATAACGCAGCAAAAAGTGCAGCAATCGCTGTTGGTGGTACACTGTATGAGCCAGGTAACCAAAAGAACAACAATAAACCAGCCTTTAAGCTAAAGACTATTAAGAAAATAAGAGCAACAGTTGTAATAACAGGATCTTCCCCAGCCTCCATTACACGGACAGAAATGTGTGCCATATTTAATGTTCCAACAGTTCCATATAAAAAGGCTAATGCTACTAAGAAAATCCAAGAGGCAACAATATTGATAAGTACATATTTTAATGCCTCACGAAGCTGAATTTTATCGCCACCTAAACTTATAAGCGCATATGAGGCCAGTAACATTACCTCAAAGCACACAAACAGATTAAATATATCCCCCGTTAAGAATGAACCATTAACTCCTGCTACCATAAGTAATACGAACGGATAGAAATACATTTTTTCATAGCTGCTGCCAATCGTAAACAAGGCATATAGCACACAAAATACTGCAACAATATTCGCTATTAAAACTAGTAAAACGGCAAATGAATCTGCAACAAATAGAATACCAAAGGGTGGTCCCCATCCACTAAAATCGATCCGCAACACACCCTGCTCCTGAATAGCTATCAATAACACGATACTAATCAAAACCACAAAGCTTAATGTTAATACACTAATAATGCGCTGCAGGATAATATGTTCACGTAAAAAAACTAGTAAAATTGCCGTAATAACGGGTACAATTAATGGTAAAACAATCATATTACTCATCTGGCGTACCTCTCAATTCGTCAAAATTCCCTGAACCATTTGTTTTATAGGCACGATAGCCAAGAACAAGCACAAATGCTGTCACTGCAAAGCTAATAACAATTGCAGTTAAAATTAATGCTTGAGGCAATGCATCGGTATAGGGACCTTCTGATTCTCCTAAAAGTGGAACATCCCCTTTTTTCAGCCCGCCCATTGTTAAAATTAGGAGATGGGCTGCATGTGATAAAACCGCAGTTCCTAAAATTACGCGTAATAACTGTTTCGAGAGGATTAAGTACGTCGCAACAGCTACTAATACACCAACTAATACAAGTATTAAAGATTCCATTGGCTACTCATCCTCACTTATACTTAAAATAATTGTCACCACAACACCTACGACTGTTAACGCTACACCAGCCTCAAAAACGGTGACAGTCGAAAAGCCCATTTTTCCAAATATCGGAACATCAATATAGGTATGTGCCTGTGTTAAAAATGGCACATCAAAAAATAGTGATCCGATAGCCGTTCCCGTAGCAAGTAATACACCTAGTGCTGCCATTTTTTTAAAATCAAATGGCATTCCTTTATGCACTGTTTCAATATCATAGGCTAAATACAACAGAACAATACCTGAGGCAAGTACAAGACCACCTATAAAACCTCCACCTGGAGCATGATGACCTGCAAAGAACAAATAAACACCTAAGGTTAAAATAATGAATACGACCGCTTTAGTTATCGTACGTAAAATAACGTCATTAATTTTCATGGTCAGTCTTCTCCTTTCGTGGCTTTAGTTTCGTGAGTGTATACACGCCTAAGCCAGCAATTAGAAGAACGACAACTTCTAGCATCGTATCAAATGCCCTGAAATCGCCAAGTATCGTATTTACAATATTCGAGCCACCTGCTAGCTCATAGGCATCATTAAAGTAAGTAGCGACCGGCTCAAAGCGATCAAAGTGAACTACGGCTAAGCCTACCAATGTAACGGTAGCACCAACTAAAATAGATATTGTGGCATTTGACCATTGGACCTTTTTATGGGCTGATTCAGGCATTAAATCAGGTAAATATTTAAAACATAGAAGAAACAAAGCGGTCGTCACAGATTCAACAACTAATTGCGTTAACGCTAAATCAGGAGCACGGAAAATAACAAAGAAAAAGGCAATTGAATAACCAAGTACACCATTTAACAACATGGCTGTCACACGACCCTTTGCGAAAATCATCCATATTGCTGCGAATACCATTACAAACACTAGAATCAGCTCATAGGATTCAATTGTGGAATCCTTAGCAAAATCAAATGCAATAGCATCTGACCAAATAAAGTAGCCAGCAATAAGTGCAACGAAAAATACATATATATAGATAAAATAATGAGTTAAATTACCTGTCATATAACGATTAGTCAGCTTTGCTGAGCCATTTTCACTCATTTCAATGAGACGATTGTAATACGTATTAAACGTATATTTTTGAGAGAAAATTCGATATAAAGGCTTCCAGCTTTTTAACGTTTTAAATAATATAGCCCCAATAATGATTACTCCTAGTGTCATTAATAGCTCCGTATTAATGCCATGCCATGCATGAATATGCGGTGTTAGCTCACTTGTTGATGGGAAAGTTGGATATATACTTGCCATTGCTGGCTCTAAAATATAATGTCCTAGCACATTTGGGAAGAAAAAGATTCCTACTACAAGGATGCTTAGGATAATTGGAGAAATTAGTATACCAATTGGCGCTTCATGTGGTTTTTTATCTATCTTATCTGGCTGTAATTTTCCAAAGAATGTGCGGCTTATTAAAATTAAGCTGTAGACAAATGTAAAGATACTCGCCACCCATGCGATAATCGGAAATAATAGCCCTGCATCAGTAATGGAAAATGCTTCTACATTACGAATAGCCAGCATTGCGGCAAAAAACATTTCTTTACTTAAAAAACCATTAAACGGTGGTAATCCAGCCATCGAGAAACCACCAATTACAGCAATTGTAAACGTTACAGGCATCAATGCCATTAAGCCGCCAAGACGGCGTATATCACGTGTCCCCACCTCATGATCGACAATCCCTACCATCATAAAGAGTGCACCCTTAAAAGTGGAGTGATTCACAAGATGAAATAACGCCGCAAAGCTTGCCTGCGTATATATAATGGTATTTTCAGCATAGCCGTAATAATGACCAACCGATCCTAGACCAAATAAGCTCATAATCAACCCAAGCTGACTTATTGTTGAAAAAGCTAATAAGGCTTTTAAATCCGTTTGGCGTACGGCATTAAATGAGCCCCAGAATAATGTTGCAAGACCAATCACACTAACAAGCCAGAACCAAATGGCCTCGCCTCCAAATACAGGGGAAAAACGTGCAACTAAATAGATTCCAGCCTTTACCATAGTTGCGGAGTGTAAATAAGCACTGACAGGAGTTGGTGCCTCCATTGCATCAGGTAGCCAAATATGGAATGGGAATTGTGCTGACTTTGTAAAAGCACCGATTAATATAAGGATTAATGCTGGCGTAAATAGTGTATGATCACGTATTACTTCTACATTGGCTACGATTTCACGAATACTAAATGATCCTGAAGCCACAAAAAGCATTAAAAAACCAGCTAGCATAGATAGACCACCAAAAACAGTAATTGTCATGGCTTTTCTCGCACCAGCTCGCGATGCCTTTCGATGATGCCAAAATGCTATTAACAAAAATGATGACACACTTGTTAATTCCCAAAACGTGTATAGCACCATTAAATTATCTGAAAAAACGACGCCAAGCATAGCGCCCATGAATAGTAATAGATAGCAGTAAAAATGATGAAGAGATTCTTTCGTTGATAAATAAAAAATAGAATATAAAATAACCAAACTACCTACACCAGTAATCAGTAAGCCAAAAATCATACTGAGACCGTCTAGGTATGTTGTGAAATTTATATTAAAAGAGGGAATCCACTCATATGTATGAATAAACGTTTTACCCCCAGCGATTTGAGGAATATAGCGAGCGAGTAAAAGAAACAAAATGAATGGAACGGCTAACACAAACCAGCCAAGATGTGCAACACGCCTCAGTCGCCTATAAAGAAGTGGAATAAGCGCAGCGCAGACAAATGGAAAAAGTATTGCAATAAGAACTGTAACCAAATGAAAACCTCCTACTTTCGAATTCGTCCTACAGACAGTTGCTTGATTTTAATGATGCCGATAATCAATTACGCCCTAGCGTAATTGCGTCCGGATTTTTTTCGAGCTTGCTCGAAAAGCTCCTCTTCAAAATCTGTGATATCCGCCAGGGGCTTTATCTTGATTCAGCGGGCGTTTGTACGTCCACTGAATAGGAAAAAAATCGCATTTACCTCCCAACCTATAGAGGTGGGAGTATTCTGTTGAATCAAGATAAAGTATTCCCGAATCTGCTGAAGATAGTACGCTTTATTTCTTAGCAATCAAAATCAAGTACGTCGTTGAGGACACTTTATTTATTTCAGCTAGTATTCATTACCTACTGAAAAAATGCTGTTATGAATATAGTAAAGCTAAACGAATATATCAGAAATTCCTTTGAATAATCCTTAAGGGGTTTTAGAAGATATCATAATGTGATGAATTAACAGTGAGAAATAGGATTTTTTATTGCAACTTAATTTATGATTCAGTAAGCTTTTTAGTGTAATGCTGTAAGAAAAGAATAGGGGAACTTAGAGTTGGTAACTAAAGTACCTTTAAATTGGGAAGCTTATTAAAATTAAACGCAATTTTACTAAGGAATACCGAGAGACTTGACTATCTATTTAACTCACTGCATAATAGTGTGGCATATAGAGACAATTCTTTTAAATGCGCAAAATGCATAAATAAAATACCTGTGAGTTATAGATATAAACTTAATTTCTCAAGGCTTTCTCGATATATTGTCATTAACTTTTATACATTTTTAAGTATACAATATAAATGAGCATAATGCACTGTAACAGCATCAATTTTAGCTGTTTTAGGATAATTTTTCCAAAATCGACAGTGGAAATAACAAAATAACAACAAGATAAGAGGTGTAAATGTTTTATGAAGCATGTGAAAGGGCGTTTAGACGAAAGTATTTTAGTTTGTGTTTATTACGGGCTTAATGGGGAACGCTTAATACGCCGTGGACATAAAATGGCCACAATGTTAGATTGCCCACTCTATATTCTTTCTGTAGACTCGCAGCCCCTTGATGCATTTGATGCAGAAAAATCTAGCTATATTGAGCAATGGAAAAAGCTATCAGATGAGCTAGATGTTGAAAAATTCATTTTATTAGATGATGAAAAACGCCCTATACAAAAAGTTATCGCAGAAGTAGCAAAGAATTTTGGAATATCACAAATAATTGTAGGCCAAAGTGCACAGAGTCGCTGGGAAGAGATCACAAAAGGCTCATTCTTAAACGTTCTGTTAAAAGAGGTTCCCTTTGTCGATTTCCATATTGTTGCGGTTCAGCGTCCAACTGATGATGATGCGAATGACATATATGAGAAGGGTGTACGTGCTTATTTAATTAAAGAGCATGAAAATTTTAAAGTAGCATTTACATGTCCGAAGTATGTATCGATTGAGGGTATTTTCTTTAAGGAAATTGGCACCGACTTTGACAATGGCATTTTTAAATTTACCTATAACGATAAAATGCATGAAGTTCATATATCAGAGGGTGACGTTATAGATAAAGAAAATCTACCAGCAGAGTTTTTATCACCATTACGACAATAAAAACGCGTTCTCAAATTTTAAATGCCCTTTCTAGGTTCTTTAAAATTTTGAGACGCGTTTTAGTTTTTATACTGCTGACGCAGGTTTATCTTTTGGTAAGAAAAAGGCTACTAATAGCAATAAAGGCAACAAGGAAACGACCATCATTGTAAAATCAATTCCCTTATGATCCATTAAAACACCAATGACCATAGCACCGATTGCTCCCATACCGAAAGCAAAGCCCGTTGTTAAGCCAGCCATTGTACCAATTTTTGAAGGGACTAGCTCTTGTGCGTATACAACTGTCACTGAGAAGCTAATCATAATGAGAGTACCAATAATCACTAAGAATATCATAGCTGCCCATAACGGAACATATGGAAGTGCCAGACAGAATGGCATCGGTACGATAACAGATAATAATATAACATTCTTTCTACCAATTCGATCAGATAATGAACCGCCAAAAAATGTTCCAATAACACCAAATGCCATAAAGCTGAAAATAAGAATTTGCCCAAGTCGAAGGCTAACATCATAATGATCCATCAAATAAAATACATAAAAACTTGTAATATTGGTTGTATAAAATGATCGTGCAAAAATAATAGTAAATAATAACGTCAGCGCAATACCCACTTGATTTTTTGTTAATGGAGGTAAGGTGGATACTAATACACGCTTTTTCTTTGCTAGACGTTCCTGCTCCAACCTCTTTTTATACCATGCAGCAATTTTACTTAATACAACGATACCAATCGCTGCTACTACTAATACCATCGCCGCACCACGTTGACCAAAAACACTAAAAATATAGGCACTAATCAATGGTGCCAGTGCTTGACCTGAATTACCACCCACTTGATAAATCGATTGTGCAAGCCCTCTTTTAGAGCCCGCTGCCATAAATGAAACACGAGAGCCCTCTGGATGAAATATAGCAGAGCCAAAGCCTAAAAATAATACCGCTATAATAATTACCCAATATTGGGTTGTAAACGCGATGATAGTAATACCTATGAATGAACTTATCATACCGATTGGCAAAGCATAGGGCATCGGCTTTTTATCACTAACAAAACCCACTACTGGCTGTAATGCAGAAGCGAACATATTTAATACAAATGAAATAAGTCCAATTTGTGTAAAGGTTAAACCTAAATCACTCTTGAATATCGGGAACATCGCTGGTATTACCGCCTGCATCGTGTCATTAATAAGATGGGCAACAGCTATTGCAATCATAATAGGATAGATTGGATCATTAACACTTTCTACTGATTTGTTCATGCTGCACACCCACTTTCTAATTTTTCTCAAATTACAATCATAATCAATTTCGCCTTGGCGTAATTGTAGCTGCCGCTATGCTTTCGCTACAGAAAACATTTGTTGCTGTCGCTTCGCTTTCGCACAGATTAAAACCGTGTTGCTGTCGCTTCGCTTTCGCACAGATTAAAACCGTG
>NZ_JBXAPF010000028.1:0-62409 GCF_058803665.1 Lysinibacillus sp. GW821-FHT14F06 | reverse complement strand
GCTGGGGGTTTTTTCTTGTCCATAGCTAGAAGCTCTTTAGAACCCCTCGCATAGCAAGGGGTTTTCAAAAGATACAAAAATTACCCTCTTAAGAAATCATTCTTAAAGAGGGTTTCTACCTTTTATCTAAATAAACTTAGTAATGCTCCCATCTGCCTTAACATATTTACTCCGTTCGTAATCGTACCAGCATGCCCCATAATCGTATTTAAATGATTTGGCAAATTCCCTACTCTAGAAGGTTGATATTGTTGATTGGGAGAATAGGAAGGATGTATCATCCTACCTCGAAAAGGAGGTCCAAAATATTGTCTATTGCTTGGCGGATATGGTCCTCTTCTAAAATTTGGCTGAAAATATGGCATTGATTCACCCCCTATCAGAAAGCTTCTAACTAGTATATGTACTTATTACATTGATAAACTAGACTTTTGAAGAAGTACTTAAAAATAATATATATGTCTTACCTCCAAAAATATGGAATTCTAGCGTTTCGACTTACGCCGTGATATTTTGAAGGAACCATACTAGTTTCATTCTCATACTATATGAAAAAAGAAGGTGGTTTTCATTCAAGGTTCTAATTATCTCAAATTTTTAGCAAAATTTGGTGTCGGAGGCGCACATCCTGGCGGTATTAATCTGTCAAAGGAACTATTTAAAACAGAGAGCATTCAGCAAACCTCACATATTTTAGATGTTGGATGCGGTACAGGGCAAACGGCTGCCTATTTGGCTGCTCACTTTCAAGCAAATGTAACAGGAATAGATATCAATCCCATCATGATAGAAAAAGCTCGCCGAAGAATGAAAAAAGCACGTTTACCTGTCAACATCATACAAGGCTCTATTGTGCAAACTTCATTTCCAAATGAGTCATTTGACTTGATACTCGCTGAATCGGTTCTTGCTTTTGTTAATCAACAACTTGCCTTGCAAGAGATTTATCGTTTATTGAAGAAGGATGGCCGCTTCATTGCCATTGAATTTACCATTCCCGAACTACTTCCCTCTCAACTAGCAGATGATATTCAACAATTTTACGGATTTGATGCTCTTCTTATGAAAAAGGATTGGATCGCCTTGCTACAGCAGGCTGGTTTTCATAAAATTCGCATCCAAAAAAACAAATCTATCTCATCAAAGCCTGAATTTTATTTTTCCAAAGATATTGAATCAGAGCTATATGATATAATGGATCAACATATTGCCATGAACGTAAAATACGAAAAAATTTTGGGCTATCGTATTTACTCCTGCACAAAATAATCGCATTTCGCCAGCATCCAAAGCGTTGCTGGTTTTTTGTTTCATCTTTATGACAGGTGTCATAAAGATCCTTTGACTGCTGTGAATAGGTTTTTTCTTGACGTTTTCTTATCATTAAACGTAAGAAAACAAAGAAAGAGTGATTGAACATATGCAAACACAACAAAGACTTCCCTTTATTGATATGTTAAGAGGTTTCGCTGTCTTAGGAACTCTTGGCACGAATATTTGGATTTTTGCCTATCTTGGTGATTTATCGTATATCACAACGAGTAACTATAGTGGTTGGTGGTCCTTGAACGATTTTTTACGAATGGTGGTATTATTTTTAGTCAATGGTAAGTTACTGGGACTGTTAACAATTATGTTTGGTGTAGGCTTACAACTAAAATATCAGCAAGCCTTGCGAAAAGGAAAAGCTTGGCCTGGCGTGTATCTTTGGACAATAGTCTTTTTAGGATTGGAAGGGCTACTTCATTACACACTTGTCATGGAGTATGATATTTTAATGAGCTATGCCGTAACAGCTCTCATCGTTGCCTTTATTATCAGATTAGGCGACAAAGCAATGAAATGGGCTTTCTATCTTTTTGGTAGCTTTCACGTCCTCATGATTCTGCTTATTTTTATAAGCTCATTACAAGGGGCTTTTGTTGCCTTAAATGGTATGGAAACAGTTGCTGCACTGTATGAAAATGGCACATGGCTAGCGCAAGTACAGCATCGCCTGACAAACTTTTTGTTTTATCGCACGGAAGCTATTTTTATTATCCCCATGAATGTCTTTTTATTTATACTTGGCGTAAAGTTCATGCGTAACGAAGTTTTTTCACAAACAGACATAGGACATCAGGCTCGACAAAAGCTTTTCAAAATCGGTGTATTCATTGGTATCCCTTTAAATTTACTTATTTTTATTCCTGGGGGACTTTTTGATTTTCCTGTTCGTTATTTATGTGCGCCGATTCTATCGATTGGCTATATTGGAATTTTAGGTAAGCTGGTAGAATATAAGAGGCTAGATTGGCTTTGGCACCGCTTTGCAGATGTCGGCAAAATGTCTTTGAGCTGTTATGTCCTACAAAACGTGCTTGCATCTATTATTTTTTATGGCTGGGGGCTTGGCCTTGGTGGACAATTAAATAGCATTCTTATTATTAGCATTTGGCTGGCTCTATCTTGCCTACAACTGGCTCTAGCTTCATTTTGGCAGAAGCAATTTCATATTGGCCCAATGGAATGGATTCGAAAAAAAACCATTCAAGCCATGACACAGCATTAAGCAACAAAGGATGGTGTAAGCAATAAAAATTTATCCCCGAGAGCAAGTAAAACATTATTTAATCATCGATACCGTTTCCTTGATTATCCTGATAACGATGGTTTTATGGTCAGATTCAAACGTCCCCCTCGCGGCTAAAATAGCTATCTTAGGCCTGTACTTAGGTGCATTCTATATAGCTTTATGGCATCAAGATTGGAAGCTACTTTTTGCGTCACTTGTAGGATTCGTTGTAATTAGCATCTTGGGCATTTACGAGGACATCTTCATGCTTATCTTCGGATTTACCTTTGCCGATTTATTAGGAAGAGCCAAATCTAAATGGCATATCGCTAGTGGTATGCTTGGCATTGCAGTCATGTTTTTAGTCGTCATGAGGATGACCACAGATTCCTTATTACCCGTTGAATCACAGGTACTAGCACCGATGATGATTATTCAATTGGTATTTCCTGTCCTTATTTATTTTGTAGAAAAGTCCAAGAACCTACAATCCGAATTGGCTGATATCAATACCCAGCTCGTTCAACAAGAGGAAAGACAGCGTATTGCCCGAGATCTCCATGACACAATTGGGCACACGCTAACGATGATTAAAGTTAAAACCGAACTTACTACAAAACTTATTGATCGAGATCCTACAAGCGTTAAGCAAGAACTAAATGATATATTAGCCACAACACGTACAGCCTTAAAACAAGTACGTGAGCTAGTATCTGATATGAATTTCGCTTCTTTACATACAGAATTGCTGCACTGCCAGCAGCTTTTACAAAGTGCGAATATTACTACGACTATTAACAATCAATGCCCTAAAATGGTTCTTTCAAGTGTAGAGGAAACAATGTTAGCATTATGTGTACGCGAGGCTACCACCAATATGCTGAAGCATAGCCAGGCACAAAACTGCCAGTTCACGATACAATGTCAAAATGGACAATATTCGCTTGCTATCATAGACGATGGGATTGGCTTTCAGCATAAGGGACTCGGCAATGGCATCCATTCGATGAAAGAAAGAATGCATGTTCTTCAAGGTGATACCATTATTGAAAGTAATAAACCTGCAGGTACCTGCGTTACATTCAACATACCAATTCAAGATGGAAAGGAGCCTCCAACATGATACGCGTATTACTAGCAGAGGATCAGCAAATGTTACGTGGTGCCTTAACATCTCTGTTGTCATTTGAGCCTGACATTGAAGTAATAGCAGAGGTTTCAGATGGTCAAAAAGCATGGGACTACATACAACAGGAGCTACCAGATGTTTGCCTAGTGGATATTGAAATGCCTAATCTGTCAGGATTAGAGCTTGCTGAAAAAATTAAACAGGCCAACTTGCCCTGCAAAGTGATGATTGTCACAACCTTTGCACGCCCTGGCTATTTACAAAAAGCAATGGATTGCGAGGTACACGGCTATCTATTGAAGGATGAACCAATTGATTATTTAATTGCTACTATTCGAAAAATCATGCAGGGGGAAAAGGTTGTTAGCAAGGATTTAGCCGCTACCTTGTTTATGAAGGAGCAAAACCCTTTAAATGAACGAGAAATTGCGGTACTACAGCTTGTGAAGGAAGGATTGACTACAAATGAAATTAGTAAACAATTATTTTTAACAAAGGGCACCATTCGTAATTATTTATCGACCTCTATTCAAAAGCTTCAAGTTGAATCTAGACAGCAAGCTGCTCAAGTTGCTAGTGAGAAAGGCTGGCTATAAAATCTCGCCACAGCTGTGACGAGATTTTTACTATTAGTGATTACTTTCCTTGTAAGACCGCTGTAGCCCAGTTGTTTAATGGTACAACCGTGTAATTTACATTTGCCTTTAATGTGCCTCCATTGGCAATATCAAAGATGCCTACAGCCCCTTTACGTTGATTTGATAAGGTACAATACCCGTTTTTCAACGATAGGTGTTTTTATTTGTCTCCTTTTTTTAGGTCAGTACCTACTCTACAGTTTTCAAAGCATATGATTGTTTTTTATACCGCACCTGCTGCGATGAGGATATTTTCAATCTCTTTGAATCCTTGCTTTTTCGCATGCTGTAATGGTGTCACATTATTATTATCTGGAATATTCACATTAGCACCATGGTCAATTAATAATTGAACTACAGTTTGCTGTGTTGGGTTTCCATTATTTAGAACAATTGCCTCCATCAGTGCTGTCCATCCCAAACGATTAACATGGTTGATGTCAATAGTCGTATTGTTCAATAATTCCTCTATGACCTCGACATGACCATGCTCTGCTGCCGGAATTAATGCAGTTCCCCCATACCTATTCAAAATCGTAGGATCTGCATTAGCTTGAATCGTCAGCTTTAAAATTTCAAGATAGCCTTCTGCACCTGCATCCATTAATAATTTTGCTGCTTCGACATCCTGATTGTATGTGGCAATCATTAATGCTGTTCGTTTTTTTGAATCCTGAGCATTGATATCTACCTTTTGAGCCAAAGCATTTTGAAGCGCATCCAAATCCCCTTTTTCTACTGCTTGAAACAATTCACTAGCCCAATCTGTAGCCATCTCCTCGCTCCCTCTTTTATTAATTTTTAGAGCCTCTGTTTCGTTTGAGGTACATCCTTGAAGTATAAATGATAATGCTATCATAACTGCCTGTATTTTCTTCAATTGTCATACACCACCTCACTGTTATGATGTTGTCATACTATTCTTAGTGTAAGTGGTAATGTTAAATAATCCATTAACCCTTTCTTAAAAAAGTCTAAAAATTTGTCAAAAAAATAGCTCGCCACCTCGACGAGATATTCTTTGGTTAAACATTTAAGCGGTAACCTGCGCCCCACACTGTTTCCAAAAACTTCGGCTGTGCTGGATCACGTTCAATTTTTTCACGTAGCTTTCGAATATGCACAGTAACGGTTGAAACATCCGCAGCTGATTCATAACCCCAGTTTCTTTCATATAACTGCTCTTTACTTAATACTTGATTTGGATGTTTGACAAAAAACACGAGCAAATCAAATTCTTTTGTAGTAAAGGCAATTTCTTTACCATTCACGAAGACCTTTCTGGCAGATGTATCGATTGTAATGCCATGGATGGACAGCATATGGTTCGTTTGCTGGTTTGTGGCTAGACGCTCATATCTTGATAAATGTGCCTTGACCCTTGCCACAAGCTCACTTGGACTAAATGGCTTTGTAATATAATCATCTGCTCCTAAACCAAGCCCTCTGATCTTATCAATATCCTCTTTTTTAGCCGAAACAAATAATATTGGGATGTTGTTCACTGCACGAATCTGTTTACAAATTTCAAAGCCATTCATCCCAGGAAGCATAATATCCAAAATAATTAAATCATAATCACCCTGTAATGCCTGCTGTAGTCCATCATCTCCATTATGTTGAATGTCTACTGTAAAATCATTAATCTCTAGATAATCACGTTGGAGCTCCGCTATGCTCACTTCATCTTCAATTAACAGTATTTTTTTCATAATCTCTCACCCTCTCCTCAGCCTTTTTCAGTGAAATGAAAATGCTGGTGCCCTTTATTAATTCGCTCTCCGCCCAAATATCGCCATCCATTTCAAGGACGATTTGTTTCGCAATGGCTAACCCTAAGCCACTTCCTCCTGTTTGTGAATTTCGAGAGGGCTCCGCACGGTAAAAACGATCAAAAATATGAGGTAAAGCCTTAGGGTCTATTCCTGTACCATTATCTGTTACTTGTATAATCGCATCATCTACTCGCTCATGCAGGGAAATAATGATTTGCTTATATGATTTATCCATATATTTTTCGCTATTGCTTAATAAATTCGACAGTACACGTCTTAATTTATCACGGTCAGCCATCGCAAAAAGAGGTGAACCTGCTGAAATATATTGTATATGAATGTCTCTTGCAATAAAGTCAAAGCTAGCATCCTCTACATAATCAAGCATGTATTGATGAAGATTCACACTTTCCACTTGAAAAGGAATCTTCTTTAGGTCCAATTTAGAAAATAAGAAGAGCTCATCAATTAATACATCCATATCCTTTGCTTTTGTATAGATAGTTGTTAAATATTTATCCATTTTTTCTTCTGTATTCGCCACGCCATCTTTAATACCCTCCACATAGCCAATAATAGAAGTCATCGGCGTTTTTAAATCATGGGAAATATTTGATAATAATTCTTTACGATTTTCTTCATATTGAAGCTGAAGTTGAACAGATTCTTTTAGCTTTACTCTCATTTCCTCAAATGATCGATTGAGCTGACCAATTTCATCAGTCGAACGGGAAGTAATATCAAAATTTAAATCCCCAGACTTAATCCGTTCAGCACCTTCCTTTAAAGCTATGATAGGATTAATAATACTTCTGGATACTAAATAATTTAACAAGCCAATTATCATCATAAATAATAGAAATAAAATACCTAAAAGAATAGGTAAAAGCTCTCGTGTTAATTCCGCATGAGAACTAACCTCTCTCAAAACAAAAATACTCCCCTCTGTTTTATCAGGAAAATAAAAATCGAACTTAACGTACGTATAAAATGCTTGATTAATCAGTATCGTATCACGTGAATTAATATTGGTCGCTTCAAAACCAGGTAAACTTTTAAGCAATATTTTCTCATGATCTTTCTGTGATGCATAAACAATTTGATGATCTTTTCGCACAACGATTTCAATAGATGATGCATTTATTTTTTGTAGCTGCTCGATGTCTAATAACTGCTGGGGATTATTTTTTGCCAGTAGTTTTAAATCTAAAAAAGCATTTTCTTCTACCGTCGTCAAAGGTTTTTGCACATACGATTTTTTGTAAAAATGCTCAATTGCTTTCACATCACCTGTTATCGCAAAGGAAAAAAGAAAAACCGATGCCAATAAGAGCGTGATAGCAATAATAATAACCCCTACATAAGATAGCAAAAACCTCGTTTTAATGGACATATGCATTCCCCCAATAAGCTGAAACTATTAGCAATGTATCATACAAATCTTAAAACTTTATAAAATCGTGCTGAAAAATCTATAAACAATTTTTCAGTATCAATATAGTATTCCCGCTCATATTAACGAAATAAACACGAAAAAAAGATACGGCACTTTCTTTGTTGTGCCGTATCGATATTGATTTTATTTAATTTCTTCTGTTCTTAATTTTTTCTTTGTTTGCCAGCCTAAGATGATGAATTCAATCAACACCACAGCAATCAATGAAGCGCCAAATAATGGCATTAAAATTCCTAAAAGTATGAGGAAAATGACAAAAGGCATCGAAATTTTATGAGAAATTTGTGGTGGCGCAGATAGCTCACCTTTTTTCTTACGTAAAATCCAAGTGCGAATTCCCCACGCAATCACTGCTAAAAAGGCTAGACAGACAACAAGGTTTAATAGCTTATTTGGCCAGCCAAACAAGTGACCTTCATGTAAAGGAATTCCCCATGTAAAGAACTTGGCCAACATACCATAATCCTCATAGTTAACTTGGTCAATAAACTTGCCGCTATATTGATCAAAATACATAGTTGCTTCTTCTATAGGCTTAACATCGAGTCCTGTTACACCAGAGTTACTAGCCTTTGCCACTGTATATACCCCTTCTCCGTTTGATGGATAAATAATCGAATATGGCTTGGCGATACTCATGGCAGTAATTTCTTTTTCAAGATTAGCAATAGAAATTTGGTTGTCGTTTGTATAACGGACAGCGCCACCACCATGATGCTGAGCATGTTCACCCTCAGATGCTGGTGCTTCTAATTGACGAGTTGCCCATGGAATTTCAGACACATCAGATGTTGGTGGCTTTTGTTGTAATAATGGGTAACCGAAAGTTGGATTTTCTGACGCTATATCTGCAAGGATCGAACCTTGAAAAGCAGACCATAGTAGCCCTGTTGAAATAAACATCACCATTGGTATCGTAATGATTGTCCCAACAAGTGCATGGTATCTCTTACTTTTTTGTCGTTTATTTTCCGACTTTCGCCTTTTCAATAAATTCCCTTTAAAGGTCATATAAAGTCCAGACAGTAATAAAAAGATCGTCCAGCATGCCGCTAGTTCTACTAAATAATTAACAAAAGTACCACCAATAAATAAAGAGCTATGCGTATTTCTCATAATATTAGAAAATGTATAATTGGCATCCTGACTACCAACCATTTGATGATGATTATCTAAAAATACGTATTTCTCTTCTTTTCCATTTGATAATGTTAAACGAGTATTATAAGGTTCCTCTAACATAATCACTTTAGTAGTGGAGAATCCTGCAAATGCCGCTTCAGCGTTTTCAACGGCTTCATCAATTGTTAAAGCCTCTTCTTTATGACTGTTGCCAAAGAAGTAATCATCATATAACTGATTCTCAACATCTGTGAAAAATAAATAGCCAATTCCACTCAATGTTAATGATAGAAGTAATGGCGTAATAAAAAGTGCTGCGAAAAAATGCAGCCGCCAAAATCTTGTATAAAGTAAATTTTTCATAATTAATCTCCTATCTCACTATTTATAGCAGATTAATTATATAAATAAAAAGTGAAATATGAGTGAAGTACTAAAGGCAGTTTTATGACAAACAAATGTATTCCCATTGGTATTATGTTATTTAGAACAACAAAATGACTACCTCTAACAGCAAGGTAGCCAAAAACATTCTATCCTAGTAATTCTTTCATAACATTGGCATATGCTGCTATAATAGACTGCTCATGTGCACCATCATGGCCAAGATATTGTTCAACAAGCTCCTTTAGTGGTTTTGCAGCATAAGGCTCTTGCATAATTTCAAATTTTAATAAGCTTTCATAGTATTCAACGACTTGTGGATTCATGTGGACCACTCCTTTAATTTTTTACATAAAAAAACATCTTTCCCTTATCAGAAAGATGTCTACTATGACAAATACACGACATAGAACAGTGATTGCCATGGTGAAAAAAGCTTTCTATTAGACATAAAAGCTACCAGTTTAGCAATCATCGTACTATGAGCGTGCAGGAGAATTTCTCTAGTCACACTCAACACCCCCTATCCTCGTAGGTTTTTTGGTTGTACTAGATAAAGGCAGGTCTCCTGGCTTCTCATCAACACGCCTCACAGCCTTCCCAGTTTCCCAGTGGCTTTTGTGATTTGCTCCGAATTACAGTTGCGGGACAGCGTCGGATTCCCACCGAACTTCCCTTTTAAACAAATCGAAAAATCCGATTTGTACCTCTATCTTATTATTCCGTTTTTATTATTATACCATAAAGATTTGTGTGCACAGTCACAATCCAGATAGAATAATTGTATTCCTTGTAACTTGTTAGATTATATCTTTTTTCACCATTAAGTATCTTCCAATCCGTTCATATTCTCCCTTCCTGTGTTGAAGTGAGTTAAAAACAAACTTTTTTTGATTTTAAGACTATGTTACCATATGAGGGAATATATGTTTTGGGAGGAATACATATGAAATGTAATAAAATCGGAATATTACTATTAATAAATTTACTCATTATCTTAGTTTTATCTGCTTGTAGTAAAGAAAATGATACAGGTTTCGATGATCAATTTATTGCTGATTTAAAAGACTATATACAAGTAGAATGGGAATATAAAAACATAGAAGAGAATAATATTATTAGTTTGATTAATTTACATGAGTCACAATCTCACTCATTTCTAAATTCTAGTGATGAAATAAAAGAAACGCTTGCACAACAGCAAGTATTCTATGAAGATGCAACAAATTATTCAGATATTAAAATAGATTTCAATCCTAAAACAAGCTCGCCAGAAGAAAAAGAAATCTATGATGCGATAGATGATTTTAAAACCAAAAAACTCTATCATTACACTCCAACTACCAATTTAGTCGATACAATTAATCAAGTTCCTATACAAAATGCTAAAGAAGAGTATGAAAATTCTTTACGTCAACTAGATAAATCATGGGATCATATTAAATCTCTTTCAGAAAAGTATAATTTGAATCTTTTTGGAGGTGAAGAATGAACGATTTTTTATTTATTCAAAGAAGCTTCGTGTTACCTAATATAGGGCTACTTCATTGCCTTACGCGTAATCTATTTCAAATTTAAACTTTAAGTCTAGCTGACTAGCTTGGTGATTGCATACAAGAAAAAAACGTCCGAAATTTTACTATTTTGGACGTTTTCCATTAAAAATCTCATAAACTATACATAAAAACAGTATATTGTAAATATTTTACATTAAATATATTTGCATTCCATTTATGTTTAATATAACCTATGTATATAGACATCCTTTTACAAGGAGTCAATACAAATAAGAGGAGTGCATTAAACATGGCAAAAAAAATTAAGAAAAACAAAAATGAAGAGGCTGTAGCTGAGAAAAAAACAAAGAAAAAAGCTGACAAAAAGAAACTTGAGAAAAAGTTAGCGAAGAAAAAAGCTGAGAAAAAAGTAGAAAAGAAAGCTGCTAACAAAAAAGATAAAAAGAAAAGCAGTAAGAAAGCAGCCTAACAAAAAAAGTAGCTGGAGAAAACGAATGGTTATTCTCCAGCTACCTTTATTGGTGTAAACAAGAAATCACTACATATCTCTGTTTGACTATCACACTCATTCAGCCAGTTATAGAAAGGTACTGGACGCTCTTTATAAAGAGTTCTTCTGTATATAATGAATTTTACCAGGCGTATTATTCAAACGCTCTTCAGTCTTGTTAACCCCCCCTACCAATACAGCTCCTTTGATATTTCTAGCAAAGTTTTATTATTTTTCCTTTTATTCATAAATACTTTCCCCATCGAGTATTATATTCCGTAGTCTAATTTTAAGGAGGACCCTATTTACAAGTGAAGTAATTCCTAAGGGAAATAGTCATATACATGTACTTATGACTAATACTGATTTTTTAGATCATCATCATGAGGTTGCAATAGAAACAGGCCCTGCTATCCGCGTTAGCGATGATAAACATGTACACTTTGTCAAAGGTACTACTACACTTGATGATGGGCATGTACATCAACTAGAATTTGCTACATTAATTCAAAAGCCTCTCGTATAAAAGGTATAAAAAAGCTGATTTTCTGTATGTTCAGAAACCGGCTTTTTAGTTTCTCTTATTCAATTACAATTACCCTCCACCAGATGGAAACCTAATCGAAGATTCCAACTACTATGTTCTAGTAATAAAAAAGCCCATGCTCAAATTAATTGAGTACCTGGGCATTTTTAGAGAATCAACCTATACAACTTCTTAACAAACGGTAAATTTATGATTGAATTCAACAGGTACCATACTTATTTTAATTACTTTTTATCATTATTTCGCTGCTGAATCGTAATAAACAACCCAATTAAACGGTCAGTCGTCATTGGGGATGCACAATTTCCAAAAGGCTTTATCAAAAACAAATTTAAATACAACATTGAGAGCTTACCGAAATTCAATCTAATATTATTAAAATTAGGCTGTTTTCTCAAAGGTTGTTGCTATTAAAACAAAAAGGCAGTTGAAATTCAGATATCAACCAAACTTTTAACTGCCAAATTAAATATTAGATTTTTATCAGTACCCATTAAATATTCCAGTGTTGTTTTTTCCATCATCTTTTTTTAGTGAACTGCCTCTTTATTTGTTCTGTTCCTCTAAAAACTAAAGACTATTAAGGACTAGTAGGAGGCGTAAGTCCGAAAAGAACAGGAGTTATTACAGTACTACCAGCGCCAAGGCGGACTTGTTGAACTTGTAGTACTTTTACTGTAAGATCCAGAACAATCTTTTCACGCAATGTGCTGAATGTACCTTCGGGTGCTGCCATAATTGGTGAAAAATCAAGTTCAAAGAAGTTTGCAGCGACTAATTCGCCAAATGGTTGTTCATTGTATTTAACGAGATTTTGGAAGAAAGCCTTATCCAATCGAGCATCCAATTGAGTTCTCTCATTCAGGAAGTTCGCTTCGGCAAACTCGGAAATGCCTAAGATTGGAGTAGGGCCTCCAGCTGTTTGTGGGAAAAAAAGTTCTGTAAAACCAGAAAACGGAACGTCTGCAATTCTATCTTGTAGTGCTCCACTACAAGCCGCTGAAGCATATTCTATATTTTTGCGAATATGCCCTGCTACAAACAATTTAGCTCTTGTTACCCTAAAAAAGTCTGTGTTAGCAATACGTGCAAATCTAACCGGTACTAATTTAACTTGATTTAGGAATACATTTTTTTTCACTCTTTTGATTTCAGTTGCTGCAGGACTAAGCGTAATATCCGATTCCACAACAATTTGAAGTGTTGGTTCTGCAAGTACAACTGGAATTTTAATAGTTGGAGCTGTAACCGGTGTAGCGGCTAGTGGAGTAACCTCACTATTTAATGGTACTAGTTCAGTTGAAGTTACTGGACAAGGTGGTATTTGATTTTGATTTTCTGATTGACCACTCAAAAAAATTCCCTCTTTTCATTTTTTAGTATTAGAGAGCGCTCTCTATATTGCTAAAATATGTAGCAATCAAATCTATGTATGGACGTGTATACTAGTTTTTTCTGATTTTAAAAATGAGATTTTGAGCTAAGAGATAAGAATGAGCACAAAATGCTAGGTATTCACCATTTTTAGCCCATTATTTTTAACTTATTTCCAAACTGACTCACTAACTGAGCATCCCCATCTTACTCCTACATATTTTTTATTAGGATGAATATCTCCTTAATTTTCTACAACTATACATATTATAGATTGTAGAAAATTAAGGAGATATTTCATGAGATACTACGGAAATATCGGAAATTACAACAACAATTGTTATTATGGAGGCTATAACGGTGGTAGCTATGGTGTATTTATATTGCACTGCCTGGGATAGATGCTATTGTTCTATTATATTTTGATAAAATCTTCACCAATTTATCAGCAGACATGGATCGCTTGTTTGCCTCATGGCTGCTTTGGGCATATGCTTTGATTTTGCTCACTGGATTTGCAAAAAATTCATCTTTATTCCAAGTTAAAAGGGTTTATTAGCTCTTTTTATTGTCAAGTTTTAGAATTGAATGAGCTTGAATAGCCTGCGTCCTTAAAAGGAAGAGGTGGATTTTGGCTGCAAGCAGAAAATATGGAGGTATATGTTGGAACAGAGGAAGGGTTTTAATCGATTCACTACTAAGTCTCATATTGCCTACCATTTTGGAAAGCTAGTTTAACAGCGCATTCCATCGAAATAATTGAGTCCATTCCAATCCCTAATTTTGAGCGCTCTAAATTTAGGGATCCCTTCAGTAATTGGGTGGAAATCATTCAACAAATATAAACCTTTAGAGCAGCCATTATGCAGCATTTGGCTGCTTTCTATATGATGCTGTCAATCGATTCTAAATTAAAACAAATACATCCTATTGAAACATTTGTAATGAAACTGTAAATTCCGGGGATGAAGCCTTTTATACCAAGCAATTAGGTCAATTTCCAGCAACGCGTGGTAACATTTACCTTGAAGAAGCCTTACTTTTTCATGCTACGATTAATTCCAATGGCGAGCCAAAATAGGATTAATCCTAACATTAGCTTCAGGAGGTAACTAACAACATGAACAAACGTAAACGATTTTTAAGTACTACATTAGCATTGTCAATAGGTTTTACCACATTAGGAATGGTACAGCCAGCTATTCAGCCAATAGAGGTAGAAGCTGCAACTATTAATAATTTCAACAATCAACAGGCTGTTGCCGCAAAGGCAGAGCAACTAATTCAAACTGGTAAAAGTTTAATTGGAAAGGCAACATACAGCAATACGGTATACAAGCCTACATATCCATATAAATTTTCCTGCGCTTCATTTTTGATGTACATTTTCGAGAAAAATGGTGTCGATCTTGCAACTTACAATGAAGATTATATGATGAAGCAAGGAACATATGTAGCTAAAAATCAACTACAAAAAGGTGATTTATTATTCTTTAAAAGTAAAAAAACTGGCACAGATCCTGACCATGTAGGCATGTATATTGGAAACAATAAAATTATTCATATGGCTGATTCTAAACAGAACATCGTAATTTCTGATTTAAGCAGTAAGCCATATTATACTGAAAATTATGTAACAGCCCGTAGAGTATTACCTACTTTACTTTCCGCTAACCCAGCAACAAAGGGTGATAAAATTGTCGAAAACGCTTATAGCTATAAAGATAAAGTGACGATGAGTTCTACGATTAATGAACAAAATCTGCGTTTTACAGGCCCTGGATTTGTCGAGTATGTTTATCGTAAAAGTGGTGTAAAACTTGGTACAACAAATTTAAAAGAGCAAATGAAATTAGGATCTACAGTTTCACGTGCAAATTTAAAGAAGGGCGATTTGGTATTCTTTAATAGTACTCCGGGATCTCAAACACCTTCAATGGTGGGCATATATGCAGGAGATCATCGTATAATGATTCCAAATTCAAATGGAATTATTACTAGAGTATTGTTTGTCGATTATTATGATAAACATTATATTACAGCGAAACGTGTTTTTTCAAAATAGCACAAATTTAATTGAATGGAAAGCTGATTATAACGAAGCTTGAATTCTTCACCGCACCAATTATAGCGGAAAGGAAATTACAACAAGGTTTGGGCATAACAAATTTTATAACAACACGTTGCATACTATAGAATAATTAGAAAAAGAAGTATTCCTCCTTGAGGGTACTTCTTTTTCATAGTATTGAATGAATTTTCGTTCCAAACTACTAGAAATCTTAAATCCTTGTGTTATGCGAGGATTTTTATTTTGTCGAATACATAAGGAAATTTTTGTTTTGAGGGTAGGATTGCTGAATTGATGAGATTATATGCACAATTGACTAGTATTTATGCTGGATAGAAGACTACTTATAATAGAATGACTGTCATAGGTTGTAAGTAGTCAAATATTTAAGGCTTAACTTGTCATATTGAAGTGAATATGAATAATGTTCTGTGGCAAGATATCGCTGTGATAGCAACAACATGTTAGCTTCATTCATTCCTCTTTCGCATAGAAAATATTTAATGCTATAACTTTATTAAATATTCATTGCTTAGGCTTCGTTTTGACATAGTTGTATTTCTAGCTTTTATTTTTCTTTCAATTGATTGGCAAACTCTATCATTGATCGACTAGACATTGGTCCCTTTATTAATACAATCGTTTCAGAATCAAGTTGCGGTTTTAGTACATCTAAAACACCCACTACATCTTTAAATATATGAACATCTGCCTTTGTGCCTTCCTTTGTCGCTTGCTTTGCGATATGCTCTGCTCGACTACCAATGGTAATAAGCATATGAATATCTCTTTTTGCAACCAACGAGCCAATTTCTCGATGATACTTTTCTTCAAACCTACCTAATCGTTTAATATCTCCTAAAATAAGAATGACTTTCTTTCCTTTACCTATTGTATCTAATACCTTTAAGGCTGCTTCAACAGAAGTTGGGTTATTTGTCCATGTATCATCCACTATTGTACTTTCTCCCATACCCGTTGAAAATTCTAGATGTCTGGCCATTGGTTTAAATGTCCTTAAACCAGCGATGGCTGTATTAATGGATAATCCCATTTCCTTAGCTGCAGCAATAGCCGCTAATGCATTGTATATTTGGTGCTCTCCATAGCCAGGTACAAATACATTATACTGTGCATCTGACACCTGCAGTACAAACTTCATACCATTTCTCATAAAATGCATGGAAGTGCATTGATAGTCTGCCTGTTTGTGTACACCAACGGTAATGATTTTCCCTTTGAAAGTATGCAAGGGAATTTTTTTGGTGTTTTCATCATCTGCATTAATAATTAATGTGCCACCTTCTGAAATGCCTTCTAATATTTCCGCTTTTGCTTTTATATAGCCTTCAAGGTCTTTACATCCATCAAGATGATGGACACCAATATTTGTAATAATACCAATGGTAGGCTGATAGATCATACATTGATGCTTAATATTCCCTGTATTCCCTAAGCCCAATTCAAAAACTGCTGCTTGTGTTGATTTATCGATCCCTGTTAAATATGGTAGGGATTGGCGTGGTTCATTTTTACTGCTGACAGAAGCTTGAACATTCCATTCTCTACTAGCTATATGCTTAATCATTTCTTTCGTTGTTGTTTTTCCACAGGTACCCGTCAAAGCAACCACTGGTATTTGAAATAAATTTCGATAATATTCAATGAATTTCCAATATGCCTGCACAATGCTTTTCACTTGGATAACAGTGGTATTAGCTAATGCATTGTTTAATTCTGCTGAGGCTTTATCTGAAATGACTAGTGCCGGACCTTTATGATCTATCTCCTGCCAATTGATAGTATCTCCTCTGCTTACAAACATCAGCGTATGACTTTGAGTCAAATCATGCCGATTATAATAAATCGCCTGCTTCACAGACCATTGTTCAGAACCGCACAATAGATCCCCTTGCAGTACCTTCCTCAGGTCTTTTACATTTATTTGTTGCAAATTTACTCTGCCCCCTTTCTTTGAAATACACCGCCTCAACTAGTGAAACAAACAAATTCATTAACATATAGTAATTTCATCAATAGAATTGATAGTCAAACTATTCAGGTGGTAATCCTTTCTTTCTTTTTAGATCTGCTGCCAAATTAGAAACCTGCTTACTATACATATCTCCCTTAATAAGAATAATCGTATTCTCATCCACAATATCTTGTAATAATTTATAGGCAAGTAAACTATTTTTAAATGTATATACTGGCGAACTAAATCCTAAGTCAATGGCATGATCTGCCATAATTTTAGCATGCTCTCCAATAGTAATGAGGACATCTACACCAATTTGATAAATCAATTCTCCTGCCTGCTCATGAATGATATATCCCCATGCGCCTAAATCGGTAATTGTTCCAATGACTGCAATCTTTTGCTTGCCCTCACCGAGCGCCTGTAAAACCTTTAAAGCTGCCTCCAATGAAGTCGTTGTTATACTCCAAGTGTCATCTAAAAGCATGGAATGATTAATGCCTTCAAATAACTGAAGCTGCTTATTCAGATGCCGAAAGGATTGCAGTTGTTTCGCTGCCATTGGAATTGTCATACCCATTTCACAAACAGCTGCAATTGCTTCTAATGCATTATATACTTGATGCTCACCATATCCTGGTACAAAAATCGCAAAGCTCTTGTTGTTGTGAATAATAGTAAATAGCATGCCATTATGGTGATAGCGAATATTGATAGCTCTAAAATCACAAGATTTATGCTTTCCTATTTTAATAATTTTGCCATGAAATCTTGAAAAATCTATTTTTTGAGTGTTGTTATCCTCAGCATTAATAATTAATGTGCCTTTTGGATGAACAATATCTAACATTTCTCCCTTTGCCTGAATATAGCCCTCCAACGTTTTACAATAATTTAAATGATGTGCCCCAATATTTGTGATAATACCAATTTTCGGCTTAAAATATCTACCTGCCTTTGTTACATCTCCTGGTTCCCCAACGGCAGTCTCAAAAACAGCCGCCTCTGTTTCCTCATCAATGCTTAGTAAATACTGTAAAGATGCTGTTCTAGAATTACTGCTTAAGGTTGTAGCAGATACTTTTTTCTCTGCTGAAAGTATATGTTTAATCATCTCTTTTGTTGTGGTCTTACCAGAAGTACCTGTAATTGCTACTATCGGAATATTAAATTGATCTCGATAAAAGTTTACAAATTTCCAATAAGCTTCATCTGCATCTGCTACTTTTATAGTAATAATCTGCTTAGGAATCTCATTATGACTGTACGACCAATCTGTAACTAGCACTAGTGGATAAAGTGGCTCAAGACTTTTCCAATTGACAATACGTTTATTTGTAAAAAGAGCAGTATTTGGTTTTTTCACTTGCTTAAGCCGATAAGCCCCGTGCTGAATCAATGTTTCCTCGGACCCTTGCACTAAATCGCCTGCAGTTATCACTGTTAAGTTCTTCACCGTAAGAGGCTTCATATCAATTTCCCTCCTTTCCATACTAGTATATGTCAGGTCATAAAAGTTGCTTGGATGTAGTCAAGATACATAACTAGAGGAAAACTATTTCTTTGCATATATATAAATGTGATTAAGTATCTAAGTACCACTAGAAGGAGTGATATATCTGAAAACGATTATATTTATCGGTACAAACAAATCCGGGTCCAGTCGTGAAGCCACAAGAGCAGCAGAAGAAATGGGTTATTTTACTGTACTTTTTACAAACAATGAAAAGCAATTACAGCAGAGAAGAGCCTATCCAGATATCCATAAAATGATTCTTATTGATACGTCAAATATAGAAGACATGAAGGATGAAATTTATCAATTAAAAAAATCTGGATTAGAGATAAAAACGATTGTTAGCTTTGTCGATCCTTATGTCCATATTGCCTCCACCTTATGCGATGAATTTTGTGACAACTATACATCTTCGACTGCCATTGAAATGATGGAGGATAAAGAAAAAACTAGAAATTATTTAAAAAATCAACCCTATTCGCCAAAGTTCCTTCTTATCAAACCACATGAATCCGTTGAGACAGACCTAGAATTCCCGCTCATTGTCAAATCTCCAAAATCAACTGGCTCAAAAGATGTTTTATTAGCCAAAGATTCAAGTCAACTTAACGATCACCTCCGTTATCTTCGAAATAAGAATTCAGGAGAAACCATTATGATTGAAGAATATATTGATGGTCCTCAATATTTAGTAGAGGCAATTGTCTATAAGCGACAGCCTCATATAATCGGTATTATTGAGCAAGAGATAACTCAGGGTAAACGTTTCATCATCACAGGCTATGGTGTTCTTGTAAATGCTCCTCCAGAAATACAAGCGGGTCTTGAAGAAGTACTTCAATCCATTGTTAAAACATTTGACATTGAAAATGGTGCGCTGCATTTAGAGCTTCGCTTAACAAAAAACGGTTGGAAGCTTATTGAGATTAATCCGAGAATTTCCGGTGGCGCTATGAATAATATGATTTTTGCAGCATTTGGCTTTAATTTAGTGAAAGAAACACTAAAGCTATTCTTAGGGGAGCCTCCAAATATTCACCCAAGACATAAAAAATCTGTCTATACGAAATATGTCATTGTTGAAAGTAAAGGCATTTTAGAGAGAGTTATTGGTAGAACTAGGGCATCTAAATCATCAGGTGTTGTAGATGTCTATGTGAAACCAAGAAGAGGAACATTGCTAACCCCTCCTCTATCCATGGGTCATCGCTATGCATATGTTATCGCAGAAGGCGCAACCTTAGCTGAGGCTAAAAACAACGCTGTAAATGCAGCCAAGGAAATAAAATTCATCTTAAAGGTCGCGTAAAAAACTGTGGGGATACATTATCCCTCACCGTTTAGTAATAAGAATGTGCAGTTAAATAGTAAAAATATCCCGGGTAATTGTCCTTTTATCATTGGACAATTACTCGGGCTTTTTTACGCCTTATAGTTTTCATCTAAAAATTTAACTGTTTCAAACATATTCGTTTTACTAGCACCTTTAACTAAAATGGTATCATGTGGTTTGATTATTTTCTCTAACAGTGCATGCAACTCTTCTTTATTAAGAAAATGATAAACCTTCGCTGGGTCCATTCCATTTGCCTTCGCAGCAGCGCCCATCTCCTCTGTTCTAAAACCATATGTGATAAAAAGATCTATATCCTGCTCATAAACATATTCACCCAACTTACGATACTCCTCTTCTCGCAAATCCCCTAATTCCCGCATTTGACCAATGATAGCAATTTTCCGTTTCTCTGCAATATTAGTAAGAACATCAATCGCCGCACGTACACCCTGAGGATGAGAATGGACTGTATCATCAATAACAGTGATGTTATCACGACAATTATAAATCGTTAGTCGTCTAGGCGGTTTTTTGAAATTCAGCCCTGCTTGAATATCAGCTGGACTAAAACCTAAACTATCCGCAACAGCGATTGCATTCAGGGCATTATAAACATGATGTTCTCCTAAAATAGGAATATACATTGTCATTTCCTGTCCCTGCAGATTTATTTTAAAGGTCATTCCAACATCCTTATATTGAATATCATAGGCTTTATAGTCTGCGAGACGATGAATACCAACAGTTATAATTTTCCCATTAAATTGTTGGGTTTCCAAAAACTTAGAGTTATCATCGTCCTTATTCAAAATCAGTAACCCACTTTGATCCATTCCGTGTATTAATTCAGATTTTGCCCTTGCCACTCCCTTAATATCTCCATCAAAATTACCAACATGCGCTAATCCAATATTTGTAATAATACTAATATTCGGTTGAATAATACTACAGTGGTTGGTAATGATGCCTGGGTAAGCCATTCCATATTCTAACACTACCGCCTTATGAGAAGCATTAATTTCCTCTGCATGTTTTTTGGTATGCTCAGTCGTATTCCAATAATCTTTTGACTCAAAAATATTCCATTTCTTCGATAATATAGAGCCTAGAAATGCTTTAGATGTTGTTTTCCCTGCACTTCCTGTAATCGCAATAATCGGTTTCTGCTGCTCATTAGGTTGTGGTTGTGGTTGTGGTTGCGGTTGCGGTTGCGGTTGCGGTTGCGGTTGCGGTTGCGGTTGCGGTTGCGGTTGCGGTTGTGGTTGCGGTTGTGGTTTTTGTTGTCTAATTACTTTTTTCACTTGTTTTTGATTTTTGGCAAGATACATCGCATATCGAATAGAATTAATTACAACATCTAGTTCTAAATAAAAAGCAGGAGGACAACCTGGTCGCCAATTTACTTCATACATCCAAATTTTTTGTTGCTCATCTAAACCCACATCAATACCAATTTCATCAATAACCTCCCCAAATTGCACCATCTGAATTTCATCTAGATGCTGAGCTAATGTTAAGGAGAAATGCTCTAACATACGTCGAATATCATAGGCTTCTTCCTTAAACTCCTGCTCTAAGAAAGGATCTAAATAATTCGTAAAACCTCCATTGTTGATATTCGGAATAATCGAACCAGGTGGTGCTATTCTCGGATAGACTGTTGTGATAACCCATTTACCCTCGCCATTTTTTTGCACGTGAAGACGGAAATCATAAACCTGACCTGCCTTCGTTTTAGATTGGATATAAGGCTGCATGATAAAGGTTCCTGTAGCAAGTTGCCCTTTAATTAATTCATCTAGCTGGTGCTTTGTATATATCCGATTTTCACTATCCTTCCTTACCTCAAAATTCGAATTACCTGCTTTCGTTATAAAATAAATTCCTTTTCCCTTGCGACCGTCTATCGGCTTAAATACGACTTTTTTATAGTAAGTAACAAACTTATGAAATAATTCAGCGTTCTTTACAATCTCTGTTGGAATTAAATATTTATCAAATTCCTTTGCTTCCTTAAGACGCTTCATTACGTTCCATTTATTCCCTATAGAATTTGTTGTAAATGGGATTTCATTTTTCAGTTTCTCAATAATTCCCTTCGAAACCGATAATTTTTCTGGACTACCTGCATTATAAATTACATCTGGGAAAGGCATTATTCTCTCGAGCCATTCACCATTTTCATATACCTTTCCTCTTATGGATCGTTTATTAAAATCTACACTTTTTGGTGTAAAATAAAAAAATTGAGCCCCTTCTGCTTTTGCAACGGCTGCATATGCATATGACTTAATAACGGTTGTTGGGTCTAGACGATGATGCAACATTCCGATAATTGTCATTTATCTCTTCCTTTCATATGATTCTCTCTTTAATAAATTCAGCCAATGCAATGTGCATATAGACAGATGCTCTACCTATCACATGATTAGTAGTTTTAATTTCATTACCATTTCGGTTCAATGATGAATTTTCCCTTTAGCATGTCAGGTTTTAATAATTGGATAGCTGATATACCACTTAACTCAATGGATTTTTCAGTAGCTGTTTTTTCTAGCCGCACAACATCCGCTATTAAATTTGTATCTTTTCCTTCATAATCATAGGCTCGCAACAATGAAACCGTCCCCCGACATCGCTCGATATCAACAGCCTCTATACGGAAATACTCTGTTTCAAACTGCTTAACAGTATCCATTAATCGTAAATGTGAGCCATTATGAGTTATGAGAAAGAAGGGAATCGTATCACTTCCAACAATTTTCACAAGCAATTGACCAAAGTATTTAGAATGAAAATCCTTCATGATATCCTGTAGATCCTTAATATCATTTAGTGCTTCACATAGAAAATGATTTCTTCTTTTTTCATGATTCAATTTTCTCCAGCCCCTCCCACGGCTTTTTGAGCCATCTGTAACATCGAAGCCATAACAAATGATTCAACCCCTCTCGATATAATATGTAGAATGTAGGAATATGACGACTTTTTTTGTATTGTAAAACTCGAACTTAATGTAGAAAACGATTGCAGGGGCAAAAGACACTGCTTGACTATGTCGTTTTTGGCTTCTTTTCAACAACACTCCTATCCCTTTTAATTAAAGTAAAGAAGGCTCTGACAAAAAAAATGTATATAAAGAATTAATTGAATATACCACGTGCCATAGCTGTTATAGCTATTCATATATTTTACATCCCTAAGCATTAAATGAATTTTTACATTGTTGTTTACCTTTTTCCAAATGAAACGTTATCTAATTAGGAGGGTTGATATGAATGAGGAATTTGGTATTCAATTACATGAAAAATTAAAAGCAGTATACTTTACACTGCTCAAAATGGGCGCTAATAAGCAAGATGCTGAGGATATATTGCAGGAGACAGCTTATCAATTCATCAAATACATAGACGGGATTGATGCAAATTTTGCGGAAGCTTGGCTTTACCGTGTAGCAATAAACAAATATTATGATGCCTTACGAAAGAATAAGCATGCGAACAACTATGTACTCACGTTTAACTTGCAGGATTTATTAGATGAACAAACACCTGAATTGTATGTTTTACAAAAAGAACTACAAAGTACCATTCAACAAACCTTAGGCATGCTTCAGCCTAAAGAAATGGAGTTATTAATATTAAAATATAGCGCTGAATTAACATTAAATGAAATCGCTATTCTTTTTAAAACGACAGATAAAAGCATTAAAACTCAGCTTGCCCGAGCACGCAAAAAATTTAATGAGATTTTCGAAAGGACTGGTAATTATGGAGAAAATATCAATTATTAATAACGATGAATCATTTCAACATTTAGTGAAGAGCGCTAAAAGAAAATCGGTAAAACGGATTATTATTGTTTCAATAAGTGTTTTTATAAGTATTGTTCTTATCTTATGGGGACTAATTGCCATGGGACAATATATTATGTATAAGGAAATGGATAAGCAATCTTTGCAGAATTATACTAACAGCCTATTTACAGGCGCAAATATTCAAACAAATAGTACTAACTACGATCATTTTTTCTTAGCAGGTACGACAAAATCCAATCAGTTTAAGGATATTAATGGTCATCAAATAAAATGGGGTACCATTGAACATTTTTATACAATTTTAGGAACAAAAGCATACATTGAAAATAATAACTATCTAAACGGATACAATAATAATTATCGAGTATTTCAATTTTATCCCTACACAGAGCCTAAAATTGAAAACGATCTGTCTTATTTAAAAACTTTACCACCCTTCTACAATGTAGAAGTTGCTGTCTCTTTCACACAAGAGGTAACGTTTGAAGAGATGATTAAACAATTCCCAACTGCGCAATGGGCATGGATTATTCAAAATGGACTATTTGAATCTATCGAGGAAGAAAAAGAACATGCAGAAGAAATGAAAAAAGAAATGCCTACTTATATACCCAAAAATTATGGTTTAGTAGATGGTGATTCAGCGTATGGCTTTCACATCTTAAACGATCAACCATTTCAGTCCGCGCAAAATTTTTTAGATGAAGTAGCTACGTATGGTAACGATGAACAAGAAGCACTTGCTATTTTAAAAGAGAGAATAAAAGAGAGAGGTGAAGATGCAACAGGATTAAGTTTTCCATACCATGAAAAAGTATACGAAGCAGAGATTTTAAATAAGACTATTGGTGACGCAGATGCACATTCTCTAAAGGTTAGTGGTGCCGTCTTAACAGGTACAATTGAAAACATCCTCCCCTATTTAGAAAAGGATGTTGTACACCATATAAGTGTAGGTGTAATTCTACCATACTAAGGAGGTACAGGTTATGAGAATGTTTAGTTATCTAATTATACTTTTTGTTTTAATAGTATTTCCCTATTTTATTATTCATCATCAGCTACCAAGTCGATTCATACAAATGACTGCTCTCTTTGTAATTATGCATTTAATAGCACTGCTTATTGTACATATAGTGCTTCCTTACTCACGTAAAATAATCAGCTTTTATCACACCGTTTTTTCAAGTGTTTTATTCGCACCAATCTTCTACTGTAGTCAAGTGATATTTGATCAATCAATTGAAAATATCCGCAGATTTTATAGCGTTATTCCAACTAGCTATGTCATCTTATTATTAACAGTTATATTTGCTATTAATTTTTATAAGTTTAAAGATTCTTCCAAATAGAAAAAAACGTCCATTCATTTGGGCGTTTTCTTGTTGAGACACTATGGTGTTGTTTGTTGTTGATCTCCACGATTTAGCAGAATGACGCCCCCAATAATCAAGACAATTCCTATAGCTGAGTATAGATTAAATAAATCTCCCCATATAACGATTCCCACAATTACTGTAAGTGCGGTTCCTACCCCAGACCATATCGCATATGCCAGACTCAGTGGTAATGTTCTCAAGCACAGTGATAACGAGAAAAACGAAAGCCCATATCCGAATGCAACCGCTATTGATGGACCTAAAATTGTAAATGCCTCTGAAAGTTTAAGCATTGTTGTCGCAAATACCTCACTAATAATCGATAACGTTAAAAACAGATAACCTCTCAATTGTTTATTCCTCCTTAATGACCGCCACCAGCAAGATTAAGAACAATTACACCAATAATAATAAATAACATTCCATAAAATTTTTTTCGATTCATTAATTCCTTATAGAAGATTACACCAACGATGGCTGTTAGTGCCGTTCCCACTCCAGCCCATATCGCATATGCAGTACCAATGGCTAAGGATTGCAATGTTAGGGAAAGAAAATAAAAAGCTGTACCATATCCAACTACGACACCGATAGACGGTAGTATACGTTTAAAGCCATCTGTTTGTTTTAACATTGAGCTGGCAAAAACCTCTGAGATGATTGCAATAAATAGAAAACCAAAAGTATTCATGTTTGATTGTCCCTCCTAACCCACTGTTTTAAAGATAGCCTCTGTTATACCTTATTTATTCCGTAAATAAAAGACCCAAGGAGCATTCTACTCTTAGGGTCTCTATGATTCCTCATCCTCTACATATTCTAGAATATCTCCTGGTTGACATCCCAGTGCTCTACAGATTGCATTTAATGTAGAGAAACGCACGGCACGAACCTTTCCCGTTTTTAAATTGGATAGATTGACAATCGACACATCTACTTTTTCTGCTAGCTCACTTAGCTGCATTTTCCGATCAGCAAGCATTCGGTCTAATCGAATAATTATTGTCATTTTTTCACTTCCTAAGCTGTTGCATCATATTCATCTTGTAAAAACGCTCCATATCGGAATACACGTGCAATCGTCCAAATGACTAATCCACATAGTAGAAGTGTCCAATTAACGCCAGTAAATTGATAAGCCACCCCTTTGATTAATCCCGTATCGACCAGCAATTCCGCTAACTTAAATTGTTCAAAAATGGTATAGGCTACATACGTACGGAATGCACTGACTGTTAAGCTTAAAAAAACGATAGCATAAGCAATCCATTCCATTTTTCTACTATTTGTACCTGAAAAAATAATTCCTTTACTTAAGTTACTTAACACATTTCTGACTTGCACAACGATAAATAATAATAGAGCTATGTATATTGTAGCAGTAAATAGTAATCTCAAGACAATCAATTTGGAAAATTGAAAATCATCTGCTACTTTATTGGCTAATACGATTTCCAAGCCCTCAAAGTTAATAGACGCAGCAATCTGCCCATGTACCAGTATATTATTTACTTCCTTTTCCGTCACTACAATTACTGCTACCAAAAGAACACCTATCATTGTTAGCGCAAAAATCATCAGAACCATAATAATGGTGAAAATTGTACGTAATCCTTTTGTTAACAATCGAAATTCCTTACTTTGGATTGTTTGCTCCATAATAAAGCATCCCCTTTCTTATTATTTAGTATACATAGTATTTTATTTTTTTCAATAATTATTTAATGTTTATCATTAATTAATTATTATTTAAAATTAATAAAAACTAGAAAAGAAATACACTGTCTTTTCTAGCTTTTATGATTATTTGTATTTTAGTAATTGAGCCTTTATTAAATAGTCCCGTGCAACATTTACAATATTTTCACCTTCTATATTGACCTGATAATTCATTTCGCGCATTTCATCATCAGTGATGTGATCTGCCAGCTTATTTAAAGCTTTTTCTACGTCAGGATATTTTTCAATTGTTTCTTTTCTAAGTAGAGGTGCACCTTGATAAGGCGGGAATAGCTCTTTATCATCTGCCAACACATGCAAATTGTATTGACGTATTTCACTATCGGTAGAGTATGCATCTAATAAATCAATATTCCCAGATTGAATTGCTTGGTATCTTAGCTTTGGCTCCATTGTTGTAATATTCGCAAGTGTAATGCCATAGCGTTTTTGAATACCTATATAGCCATCTTCTCGATCATTAAATTCCAATGTAAAGCCTGCTTTTATAGATTCTTGAATCGGCTTAAGGTCAGAAATTGCTTGCAAATGGTAGGCTTCAGCCATTTCTTTGGAAACTGCTAAAGTATACGTATTATTGTATTTCATTGGACTTAACATCACCATTTCAAATTGCTTCATCATTCCTTCTTTAGCCTGATTATAGACATCTTCTTGATTGTTATTGACCGCTTCCTCTTTTAAAAATTCTGAAATAGCCGTTCCTGTAAACTCAGGATAGATATCAATACTGCCTGATTTTAGTGCATTAAATACAAAGGAAGTCTTTCCAAGACCAGGTTTTAATTGTACCTTCAGGTCTGTTTCCTGCTCAATAAGTAATTTATACATATTAATGAGTATTTCAGGCTCCGATCCCAGCTTTCCAGCAATCACAATCTCCTCTTTTTCTGTGTTGTTTAGCAATGGGAAAATGATCATGAATAATGCCAAAATACTAATCATAGTTAGGGCTGTCATCGTTTTTCTAAAAGGCAAAAATTCTAATTTTTTTAGTAAAAAATCGAAAACTAGTGCTAATATTGCTGCGGGTATAGCACCTAAAAGTAGCAGAGATGTATTATTTCGATCAATACCAAGAAGAATAATATCCCCTAATCCTCCAGCACCAATTAAGGCTGCTAATGTTGCTGTTCCAACAATTAATACCATTGCTGTTCGAATGCCTGCCATAATAACAGGCATGGCAAGTGGCAATTCTACTTTTAATAGCCGTTTTCTTGTATTCATTCCCATCGCCATCGCTGCCTCTTTTAAAGATGGCTCTACCTCATTAATACCCGTATAAGTGTTTCTTAATATTGGAAGAAGAGCATAGGCCACTAAGGCAATAATGGCAGGTACTTTTCCAATGCCAAACAGAGGTATTAATAAGCCAAGTAACGCTAGTGAAGGAATTGTTTGAAGGACCGCACTGACCCCAATAATAGTTTCTGCTATTTTCCTTTTATTTGTTAAATAAATACCTAATGGAATGGCGATGATCACGGCAAAAAATAGCGCTATAAAGGATATTTGTATATGTTCCAGTAATGCTGCCGCTAACTGTCCCTTACGCTCATGAAACATCTCAAAAATATTAGCCATGTCCATGCCCTCTTTCTAAAGAATCCTTCGCTAAATACTGCAGCATAGATACTCTTGTTACCATACCAATCAGTTTTCCATTCTCTTGAACACCTAAACTGTCAACTTGTGCTAGTTTTTCAAGAATTGTAGCGAATGAATCATTGATAAAAATGATACCATCTAGCTTATTTGACGCAATGATTGGTTGCATGACTATATGAATATCAAAGGGTTTGTACACATTGTTTAAGCCGATAAACTGTCGGACAAAATCATTCACAGGGTTTTGAACAATTTCTTGAGGTGTGCCAATTTGAACAATTTTACAATCCTTCATCACACATATTCGATCCCCTAATTTAAGTGCCTCCTGCATGTCATGGGATACAAAAACGATTGTTTTTTGTATAGAACGCTGCATATCCAATAAATCGTCCTGCAGCTTTGTACGGCTTATTGGATCTAACGCACTGAAAGGCTCATCCATTAAAATAATCTCTGGGTCAGCCGCTAAGGCGCGAATAACTCCAACCCTTTGCTGTTCGCCACCTGATAACTCCTTTGGCTTACGCTGACGATATGTTTCAGGCTCAAGCCCAACCATCTCCAATAATTCTTTAACCCGCTTTTGGATTTTCGTTTTACCCCAGTTCTTTAATTCAGGCACAACTGCTATATTTTCTTCTATCGTCATATGTGGGAAAAGGGCAATTTGTTGTAATACATAGCCAATATTCCAGCGTAACTCATGAATATTATAGTCGCTTATTCTTTTGTCATTTATCCAGATAGTTCCTTCAGTTAAAGAAATTAATCGGTTAATCATTTTCAATAATGTAGTTTTGCCACATCCGCTTGGACCGATAATAACAAAAAATTCGCCCTTCTTAATTTCTACGTTCAGTGCTTTAACAGCCGTATGGTTGTTACCATATTTTTTTGAGACATTGTCAAATGTTATCATCTGTCATCTCCTTTTGAATTTGCTATTGAAAGCCTAGTCCTAGTTACATTGTTTCCCCCCTTTATATTTCACAACCTAAAGCCATTTCAAACATTTACCACTTTAACATTATTTCATCCAGAATATCTCTTGTTAATCTTTATTTAAAAGTGTTTCTTTTCAACAGTTAATATCTTTAAAGGTTAATAATACCATTTCTTCTTAAATTGTGCCTGTCTCTTATAATCTATGAAATTGACGTTTAATTGCCACTTATGAGAAGATAAAAAAAATAGAAATCGAGAGGTAGTGAAGTATGAACAATGGATTTCAATTTATGCCTATCAGCCAACTAGCTGAAAGATTTCCTGAAGACTCTTGGTGGGCAAAGTTTTACAAGGATTTTAGCGATGATGATATTGCTGCTTATTATGAAGGCGATTTAACACTCCCTTTCCTTGATTTGGATTGGGGCAAGCCCTTCCCAGAACAAGAAAATACAATCACCATTTTTATTGGTGGTAATTTCACGGTAGACAATCTCTACAATGCAGGGACAGACGGGGCTATAGGGCTAACCGTGATGGGCAATTTGACTGCTAAAAATATAGCTGTAGGTGGTCAAGAAATCTACGTACACGGTCATTTGAAGGTTGAAGGTATTTTGAGCGGCTCCTATAATCACGGTGAAACGATTGTAAAAGGCAATCTTCATGCAACGGTTTTAGTTCAGGATGACGAGTATCGCTTCAAAGTAGATGGACAGAAGTGGTTAAAGTGTCTAGTAAACATTTGGTATGGAGATGGTGTTTTTCAGGACCTTCCCGTAAAGATTCAGGATGTGTTAATCGAAGAGGTATTTCTGAACATGGATGACGACGATGATGAGGATGACGATGAGATTGGGTTTTCATTCGATACACTCGTCAGAATTCTTAAAGAAGGACGTTCCCCACTTACTAATCTAAACGGAATCCATCAAACAAAGAAAACAGCCCCTTTATATTTTACGCATAATAATATAGATGAAGAAAATATTCGAAAGCTGACACAATGTATTCTTATGTCAGAAGATACATCTACTTTTAATTTTGAGGAGCAAGGTGTGCATTTTACAGTTCAGCGGGAGCAGATAGATGAAGATGGAGACAAACGCAACGACAATGTTTACCTGAAAACTTCGCAATACCATTATTTTATCTGGCTCAACGAAGATCAATCCATTTCCCTATTGAGAAAAACCTTAGATGAGGGAGCCGAGTGGATGGCCATTATGGAAGTACCACAGGATGATTTATCGGATTTGAAGGCTTACTGGATTTTGCTATTGACCTCTGTAAATGTAGCGGAGCTTTATTTACGGGACATCGAAATCCAATACGTGGAGGATATTTTGCAGCATCCAGAAATTCAAGCACTAGATGATGATAATGATGGTTTCTGGGACGATTCCAAATATTACAGCTTCCGTCAATCGTATATTGATGAAGAAGGTGACTTTATACACGCTCGAGTTGAAATTATGACTCCTGACGAAACGTATTATTTTTATACACTTGACAATCAATCCTATGTTTCACGATACTATCAACCTCCTAACTACTATGGTAGCCTAGATATTTCTTTTTTGGATGCTAGACGCTGGGAGGCTTCCGAACAATATTTCGAGGGTTTCAAACAGTTTATGTCCAAGAAAGTGTCAAACCAAGCTAGGAACTAATTGACACAAATGACGTTCTATTAATGATGGAATCTATTTAAACAGCTCTTTATTTCTCTTGCACTCTTTGCAATAATTAGAGATAGCTAAACTTTGATAGAAAGGAGGGAGATGTTGTAATCCACCAACATCAATGAAACCATGAAATACTTCATAAATTTCTTCAAAGGTCTAATGATTGCTACTATCGTTATTTGTATTTCGTTTTTTATGGTAACGCAGCTATTCAATACGCGTGAAACCACAGTTCCTGAAGTTGTGGATGATCGTCCAAGCGTAGAAGAATTTATTGGCTCTATTGCAGAAACTGCACGAAAACTTGGAGCTGATAATGATTTATACGCATCTGTTATGATTGCACAAGCCATTTTAGAAAGTGAGCATGGTCAAAGTGGACTTGGCGCTGCACCTAATAACAATTTATTTGGGATGAAAGGTCGTTACCAAAATAACTCAGTAACACTTGAAACATCTGAGGACGATGGTTCTGGTAACATGACAACTGTGATGGCTGAATTTCGCAAATATCCTTCCTATGAAGAATCCATGAAAGACTATGTAAAATTATTGCGTAACGGTGTCTCCTGGAATAAAGATTTCTATGCAGGAGTATTTAAAAGCAATACAAAATCCTATACAGATGCTACTAATTTTTTAACAGGTTCTTATGCAACAGATTCCAAATACAATGAAAAACTCAATACAGTCATTGCAAAATATGATCTAAATCAATACGATAGTCCTGTAAAAAATAAAAAAACGATTACCGTAACAGACGGTGATTCTCTTACGCATATTGCGGAGGCACATAAAGTGAAAGTAACATCCCTTAAACAATGGAATCAGCTCCGATCTGATAAAATCGAAGCAGGCCAAGAATTAAATATTTATCAATATTAAAATCTCCACGCTACTTTGGGACACACCCTTTGTGGCATGGAGATTTTTAATAATATCTTCTTTTATATACATGTATAGCAACAATACAAATAGAAACTTTCAAAAATTACTGATTCGTCAATCTTTGAATCACCGTTTCTATTTCAAAAACACGTTTATTTAATGCACCCGTTCTATCCTCTACTTGATGAGCGATTTTTTCGGTGAAATTTCCTAAATGCTCAACAATGTTTTTCTGAAGCTCAGTTTGTCCAGCCTTCAGTTCCTGTACATCACTTTCAATTTTATCTAAGCGCTGTTCAATACCGTCAAAACGATTATCCATTCCATCTAATCTCTTGTCTATTTCATCAAATCGTTTATCCATTCCATCTAATCTCTTGTCTATTTCATCAAATCGTTTATCCATTCCATCTAATCGTTGATTAATCGGTGCTAACTCTTCCCTTAAAACGGAACGTAATAATTCTTTTAAATCTGTGTCCAATACATCTCCCCCTTTCCTTTAACTTTTGACTTTAGTATAGCATAAAATAATCCCATTCTAACTATCTATTATTAACAATTCACAGGAATAAAATACCAATATTATCCGCTGGAATTTAACTATATCTATCAACGTTGTATACTGCGTGACACCAAGGATCTACCACGTTCTTTGTATGTTTTTTTGCACCCCTTTTCATCTCATCACCCCATAGTTTTATGAAAACAAAAAAAAGATGCACTCTGTTTGTATACAGAAGACATCTAATAAATGATTGGAAACTAAATCAATTTCACCTTGGCGTAATTGTAACTGCCGCTTTGCTTTCGATACAAAAAACATTTGCTGAATGAAGCTAAACAATTGCTCCATTTCACTTCACCACGTTCATTAAAATATAATTAATTAAATAAGCTACCGACAGCAGCAAGTGTTGTAGCTAAGTCTTTACGATAAAGCGGATGTTGGCTATCCAAACTATTTATACTTACCTCACTCCCACCAAGTGAAGAATGAATATAAAGACTATCCCCCATATATAAGGCCATATGTCCTGGAAAATATAATAGATCGCCCTTTTGCAGGTGCTCAAAAGATATTTGTTTAATCGGAAACCCATCAACAATTTTAGCATCTCGGTAAATCCGTACTCCATTTAGCATATAAGCCATTGAACAAAGCCCTGAACAATCAATACCTAAAGGAGATTTACCTCCCCAGCGGTAGGGAGTAGCTAAATAGCTAAGCGCTGTTTGCACAACATTTTCTCGGAATTGGGAGTCTGATAATTTATTTTTAGCAACTTTTGGTTGAAGCCATTTTCTTCGTGCATATCCTATTTCACCAGACGCTATTTGTATAGCCACCCACTCTGGGTCGTTCACTTCGATTGATAAAGATCGTACAATTGAACCTTTTACGAGCGTCATTATTTTGCTACTTTGAATTCGCGGATATTGTAGAATATCTGCGAAGTTTTGAATAATGTAATGGTTGGCTTCTTGTAGCCAAGCGTTTGTTTTATCCTCGTCCGCAATTAAATATTTTTTCTGGCAAAACCCCTCATATCGATAGGCTGTTTGTACACGTACCCAATTAGCATCTATGTTGGCAATGATCTGTACAGGCATGCCATTAAGTACCTCATCCACCAATTCGGATTCTTCCTGTGGTATGGCATGTAAATTTGCAATCATTGCTGTCACAACAGCATTCATTTGATCACTCCCTTCGCTTCACAAAATGCTCATACACAATTTTTGATATTCGACCAATAAGCTGCTTTGCATACTCATTGTTTGTTACCTCAGTTATAAAAACACCTATCAGATAATCATTTGAGCCATTATAAACAATCCCAACATCATGATCGACTGTTTCAAGACCACCTGTTTTATGAGCCATTTTCACATCATCTACTAGATAACGTTTTAATGATTCATGGACACGCTGGCGACTTAAGATATCCATTGTTAACTTACTAAATTTTGTAGATAAAAGGTCTTGTTGGTAGATACGTGAAAAAAGATGGGCCATATCATTTGCTGAAGTGAGATTGTCAAATCCTCTTTCTAACTTTTCGAAATCCATCATCTTCCTTTGTAATTTCGTTTGATGAAGGCCAATTTGACTAAAATAATGGTTAAAAACATCTATTCCAATAAAATCTATTAAGACATTGGTGGCTGTATTATCACTGGTAATAATCATCCACACCAATAAGTCATAGATAGTACTTTGTTCAATGAGCTGTTCACTGATCACACTATAGTCAACCCATTCTTTTGGTGCTACCTTAATCTCTTGATGGATGTCTTGATTGTTGCCCTCTAAATAATGCAGCACTCCAAGTAGAATAGGTACTTTAATCAAACTAGCACTGAAAAAAACTGCCTGTAACTTTTCCTGTATGAAATAGTGATTTGTATTCGCGTCTTTGACAAATACATGTACATTATAAGGAGCTTCTTCTAGCATTCTTTGAATAGCACGTTCCATATGTTATACCTACACTATAACTCTTATTTGTTGGTTTTTAGTATTCAAGGAGATGGTACTACCAAGAGGCAAAGACATTGTTGGTAAACAGTGACCACATGTTAAATCCATTATAATGGGCTTTTTTAGTGGTAATAAAATCTCTTGAAAAATAGTCTGTAGTGATAAACTATGCTCTGGATGCTTCAGGTTATCAGGTCCGCAATTGGTCCAAGCTCCTAATAAAATGCCCGCCACCTCATCAAGTTTGCCCGCTAATTTAAGCTGTGTGAGCATTCGATCTACACGATGTTCAGTTTCATCAATATCTTCTAAAAATAATATTTTATTTTTAGTATCTATTTCATATGGAGTGCCAAGTGAGGCTGTCACTAATGTTAAGTTTCCTCCAATTAGCTGTCCTGTTGCTTGACCAGCAGCAAGTGCTATCATACTACGACCAGGTGGATTTTTTAGCAGATAATCATGACAAGTTGTTGCCATCACCTGTTGTTTAAAAGATTCCCATGTATATTTATCCATATCCTGTTGAATAAATTCGGTTGATGGCATCGGCGTATGATAGGTCACAAAGCCACATTTCTGATTGATGGCGATATGTAGAGCTGTAACATCGCTATAACCAGCAAATACTTTTGGATTGGCTCTTATTATATCGAAATCTAAAAGAGGTAAAATTTTTGTTGCCCCATAACCTCCACGAATACAGAAGATACCATCAATCGTAGAATCGTTAAACATTTGATTGACATCAGATGCACGAAGTTGATCAGTTCCTGCTAAATAACCGTGCCTTGCTCGACATGTTTCTCCAACGACTACCTTTAATCCAAGCTTTTCAACACTTTCTATAGCTGGCTTTAATTTGTCAGATGGAGTTGCACCTGACGCACTGATAAGACCAATTGTATCCCCAATTTTTAAAGCTTTTGGACGTATCATTTGTGTCCCTCCATGTGTAGAGATGCCTTGTATCTTGCCATTTCCTCTTCATTTGCCAAAACAAAATGTCCTTCTTCTATTTCCTTAAACGACGGAGGATTTTTATCATAACAATGCTGTGCTGGATCATAAATCTCTATGATTTTATTTCGTTCCTTATAGGGATTAGGCTCTGGCACGGCTGATAACAATGCTCGCGTATAGGGATGAATAGGATTAGAAAACAGCCGCTCAGTATCTGCTAGCTCAACGATCTTCCCTTTATAAATAACAGCCGTTCTGTCCGTAATAAAGCGGACTACTGACAAATCATGCGCAATGAATAAGTAGGTTAAATTCTTTTGCTGCTGTAAGTTTGCTAATAAATTTAATACTTGTGCACGAATAGAGACATCTAAGGCCGAAATGGGTTCGTCTGCAATCATAAACTCTGGCTCCATTACTAAAGCTCGTGCAATGCCAATACGCTGACGCTGACCACCTGAAAATTCATGTGGAAAGCGGCTAGAGAACTCTGGTAATAATCCTACATTTAAAAGTGCAGCCCGCACCTTTTGTTGACGCTCAGTCTCATTTTTAAAGTTTTTTGTATTAAGTAGTCCCTCGGAGATAATATAATCAACCTTAGCTCGTTCATTAAGGGATGCCATAGGGTCTTGAAAAATCATTTGGATTTTCTGGGTAATTTCCCGATCCCAGCTTTTTGGGATTTTACCATGAATATTCCTACCACGATATAATATCTGTCCGTCAGTCACATCATTGATACGCATAATGGCTCGACCAATTGTAGTTTTCCCTGAGCCTGATTCTCCTACTAAGCCAAATATTTCACCTTTAAAAATAGTAAAGCTAACATCATTAATCGCCATAAATTTATGCTTACCCTTACCAAAAGCAATCTTTAAATTTTTCACCTCAACTAGAATCTCTTTATGAGTCATATGCGTACCGCCTCCCTTCTTCAAAAAATGCCTGAAGTGCTTCAGGTGGCTGTACTTTAGGAGCAAGAGGATCTAACAGCCATGTACGAGCATAATGTGTCTTACTTACTTGAAAAAATGGAGGACGTTCCACAAAATCAACCTTTAACGCGTACGGATTGCGTGGTGCAAAGGCATCTCCTTTAATGTCTTGAAAAAGATTTGGTGGTGTACCCTTAATGGAATAAAGCTGTTCGCCCTTTGAGCCTAGCTGTGGTAATGAAGAAATGAGTGCCCATGTATAGGGATGCTTAGCATTAAAGAAAATTTCATGTGTCTCACCAATTTCAATAATATCTCCTGCATACATTACAGCAATCCGATTGGCTACCTTGGCAACAACACCTAAATCATGTGTGATGTAGATGATTGTTAGCCCATATTTTTGTTGAAGGTGCTTTAAAAGCTGTAAAATTTGGGCTTGTATGGTAACGTCTAAGGCTGTTGTCGGTTCATCGCATATTAATATTTTTGGTTTACAAGCTAGAGCAATAGCAATGACTATTCGTTGACGCATTCCACCTGAAAATTCATGCGGATACTGCTTGTAACGTTTTTCTACGTCTTGAATACCAACATCCTTTAACAATTTTAAGGTTTCTACATATGCGACTCTGCCCTTTAGACACTGATGTAACATAACGCATTCCTCTATTTGCTTGCCAATCGTTTTCAGTGGATTTAATGATGTCATTGGGTCCTGAGTCACCATCGCCACTTCATTTCCACGAATAGCTAGCCACTCCTGCTCCTTTTTAAATTGTGTTAAATCCCAGTTGTTGTAGATAATCTGTCCCTGATCTATGGAACCATTTTTATCGAGCAAGCCCATAATTGATTTCATTAGCACTGATTTTCCCGAACCTGATTCACCCACTATTGCAAGACTTTCTCCCTTATACAAATCAAGGGAGATATCACGAATGGCTGTTAGTATCCTGCCACGAAGCGAAAATTTAATCACTAGGTTTTGAATAGCCAAAATACGAGATAGTGCTTGTGTCAATATCCTCACCCTTTATACGTGATTTTTGGGATCTGCTGCGTCTGCAAATGAATTTCCTATAATATAAAATGCAATTGTAATCACACTTAAAACAATACTCGGAAATAGAAGCTGATATCGTAATTCTGGAGACATCATCAGCACTCGTCCTTCATTAATTAAATTCCCTAAAGACGGTTCACTGATTGGCAAACCTAATCCGATGTAGGTTAAAAAAACCTCAGCACCTATTGCAAATGGAATAGCCAAACTCATTCGTAGCATTATTACTGAAATCAAATAAGGTAATAGGTTTTTGACAATAATGCGATAATCGGGTGTTCCTAAACATTTTGAAGCTAAGTTATATTCACGATCTCGTAAAATGACAATTTGATTGCGAATAAACCTCGCCATTTCAACCCACCCCGTAATACACATCGCAATAATAATGGTGGAAACACTAGGTCGTAAAATATATGACATTAAAATCAACACGATGGTTGTCGGAATATTATCAACGATGTTGTAAAGCTGTGTGATCGGCAACTCCAATTTACGCGAAAAGCCCCAAAGTGTACCAATTGTAATTCCAATAATAGCCTCTACTATGGCAACGACACAGCCAATCAATAAAGAGGTCCTTGTCCCTGCCCAAATACGCGACCATAGATCCTGTCCTATGGAGTTTGTCCCAAACCAAAATTCAGCATTTGGAGTAATATTCCGTGCCTGTAGACCTGTCTGTTCATCTAAATAAATTTCAGTTGGAGATTTTTGTGCTGGTAAATACGGTTGAAGAATGGTGAAGGTTACAATTATTAGCACACCGATTAATAAAAAGATGGCGATACGATTTTTCAAAAAGGATTTCCAGGTTGAACGCCAATAGGAATAGTTTGAATAGGCTGTTTCTTCTGCCTGACGCTCATCCATTACTGCAAACTCAAATAATGTTTCACGTGATTTATGAGAAATATTATTAATTTCCTCGGAATACATACCCATTAGCGTACACTCTCCCCTTTCCTCAATTTAATACGTGGATCAACAAGTGCCATGGCAATATCCCCTAAAATCAAGCCAACAATCCCAAGTGAAGAAAAAACAAGGACTAAGCCCTGTACAATGGTGTTATCTTGGCGCTGTATCGCATCAACGAGTAAGCCACCCATCCCAGGAATCGAGTACAGAGATTCAATATAGATGGATCCAGTAATTGTAAAAAGAATCGTTGCAGGTAAATATTGTGCCATTGGTATAAAGGCATTTCGTAAAACATGTTTAAACATTAATGTGCGCTCTTTCATGCCTTTTGCTCGTGCTAGCTTAATATAATCCTTGTTTAATTCATCTACCATATAACGTCGCATCCACATGGCATAGGAGGCAGTTGGTGCTAATGCCATTGAAGCAAGTGGTAAAATCCAGGTAATAGGCTTATACTCATCAAAGAGCATTGGCAAATGAAAAATTTCCGTAATATACATTTGAATAACTAAATAGTAAACAGCAGCTGGTACTGCAACGACAATCACTATATAGCCAGTCCCCAATCTATCCAGCCAACGACCTTTCATTTGAGCCATTAAAATACCAAGTGGAACACCAAGCAAAAGAGATAACACAACAGCCCCTAAACCGAAAGCCAAGGAATACATAATTTTATCTGCAATAATTGTAACGACTGGTACATCTGTACGATAGGTAACAGATTTCCCTAAATCCCCTTGGAATAATTTACTATAAAAATTCCCTAATTGTACTAGTAATGGATCACGTAAGCCTAAATTTGTTAAATAGATTTCTTGTTGCGCAGGTGACATTTTATCAGCTGCTGCTCCTAAATAGCCTTCCTCTGGCATCAATCGTAATAATGAAAAAACAATTGTAAGGATAATAAAAAGAGTAATCACTGATTGTAAGAGTCGCTTCCCTAAATACCACAGCATAGAAGTATCCTCCTTTTTCAGAAAGATGAAAGGAGATGCCGATATTTTTTATTCGGAATCTCCTTGTTAACCCTACTGCCCAACTTTCATCTTATTGTGCTGCTTTTGCTAATGCATCGGCACGTTCCTGCTCCCACTTTGCTAGCGCTTCTTTAAATTCATCATTGCTCATTGGTTTATCTAATAGTCGTTGTCCCTTAAATTTCTCTGCTGTCACTCCAAATGGAGAATATTGAGCCTCAAAAGGATTTAATTTAGAGGCAACATAGCCGCTTCCCCCTACTGAATAAGGAATGACAAATGCTTCATCAATCAAGAAAGCCTCAGCCTTCGCAAACAATTCATATCGTTTTACTGTATCAATTGTTGACTTTGCTCCGTCCACTAAGTTTTGATATTTTGATTTACCATTAGCTTCAGTATAACCTTCCGCTAGTTCTGGTTTATTGTAAGTTCCATCTACAGTAAATGGATCAGTATACGTTGATGGATCAGCATAGTCAGGTCCCCAGTTAGCTTCCAGCAATGCAAATTTACCAGGGCGACGAACTTCTGATAAAAAGCCTGTGGATGGTCCTGCCTCCACAATAATATCGATATAGTCTGTTCCTAATAATTTCTCAATTTGCTGTTCCACCACTTGTGAACGATTTGCCCAATCTGAACTACCAGCATTATATGGCATTAATACTTTTACAGGGAATGTTGCTTTTCCTTCAAGTGCAGCCATTGCCTTTTCCTTGTATGCCAATGCCTGGTCTTTATTAAAGGAATCCTGATTTGCAATATCCGCTAATGGTGCTAGTTGCGTATAATCAAGGCCATCTATATCAACAAAGTTTTTAGGTGTAATTGTATTGCTAAGCAAATCTTTTGGATTATATGGTTCTAAAGTTAGCATGGCAGGAACACGATCAAGAGCATGGAATAAGGACTTACGGAAATCTTTGTTGTTGACTAAGACCTTCCAGTTATCTGGCTCATACTCTGCATCGAATTGAGGGTTAAAGTTTAGTGCATAGAAGTACGTATAGAAGTTATTTTGCGTTTGACGAACTTGTGATTTTTTCTTATCATCTTTGAACCATTCATCAATAATGGACGTTGGAATGCTTGCAGTATCTACTTCCCCTCGTAAAAATAATTCTGGTGCAACCGTAGCCGCTTCTTTATTGTATTTATAGCGAATACGATCAATGAACACATTGTCCTTATCCCAATATGTTTCATTCTTCACAAGTACACGCTCATTTTGCGGTTCGAATTTGTCTAAAATATAGGAGCCATTATAAAGGAAATTTTCATGTGTTGTTCCAAAGCTATTCCCTTTTTCCTCAATAAATTCACCATTTACTGGGAAGAAACAGACATAATTCAACATAGAAAGAAAATATGGTGTAGGCGTTTCTAAAGTATATTCTACTGTATGTTCATCCGTTGCCTTTATGCCAACCTGCTTAAAATCCTTAATTTCGCCGTTATAGAAGGCTTCTCCATTTTTAACAACCGTGGCAATCCAAGCTGTTGATGATTCATTCTTTGCATCCAGTACATAATGTAGGCCATCTACAAAATCTTGAGCAACAACATCCGCATACTCCTTTCCATCATGGGTAACCCACTTTGCATCTCCACGAAGCTTAAATGTCCATACCGTTGCATCCTCATTGGAAGACCATTCCTTCGCTAGAGCAGGCTGCACGACACCATATTTATCATACTCAATTAATCCATCGACTAAGTTCGCTGCCACCGCAAACTCATTGGTTTCAGAGGTTTTTAAGTAATTTAATGTTTTTATTTCCCCTGAATAGACAACACGATACTCTGATTTTTTTTCATTCGAAGAATCATCACTACAGGCTGCACAAAGCAATGCGACAAGACATACGAAAAGCCACCAATATCTTTTCATCATAGGCATCCCCCTAAGTTTCTTTTTTGTCTCGCATAATAAGCAGTAGATTCACTCCACTTTCACGTTATAGGCAAGCCGTTAAAATGGAGCGATAAAACTGCTCGAATAAGCACCTGAATGTTCATCTAAATCACATTATTATGGATGATAATCACGGTTACTGGATTATTTGATATTTACCCCTACGTCCAAAAATGCTCCCCCAAATTAACAAGAAGGGCGTGTCCAATTGCTCTCCAAATTGTCAAAATTCATTTTCCCCTTCTACAAATTCACCTATGTTAGGAACTGTAAAATTCGAAGCACTTCATAAAAATCATCTGTGATAAATTCCACTGTATTATGAGGTTTAAATGTAGCATTAGGGTAAAAGGAATTTCGATATGCGCGTGTATGGTCACGATAAATAATTTCTACTTTAAAATGTTTAGGCAATGATACTTGTAAGGAATTGCGTGAAACTTTCATAGCTTCCTCCACTAGTCTTTTTGTTTCCTGAATGGCTAATTTTGGACTAACACTAATCGTTGCATTACCGATTCCTTCTTTCGTAGCAAATGTGACAATGTTTTCATTTATGGACTGAATTTCTTCTGTTAGCCCAACATCCCCGCTAACAAATGAAACAGGAACCCCTTGTAATGCCGCTGCATACGTATTAATCAGAAATTCACTGGCATACTCTCCGTTAATTTTGACATCTGCAAACACACAGAGTGTATGGGCCAAAGGATTTCGCTCACTTCCACCTTTACTGTGATAGCCAATAAAAATGGCTCGATCAAACGTGTTATCTAATCCTGCAACCATACACATTGGGTCATAGGTCCATCCACGAATGATTTTACAATTGATGGGTAAATTTGAAATATCTAAATTCCGAGCTGAATCATGTGCATCCTTTAATAAAATTTCAGTAGCTCCGCCAGCAATTGCCCCTTCAATCGCAGCCTCTACTTCCTGAGTCATTTGCTTTTGAAAAAACTGATAATCTGGGGCATTTAGCTCCGTTTCACTCCATACTGTAGTACCTGTAATTCCTTCAATATCTGCACTTATATAAACCTTCATATAAAATTGAACTCCTTTACATAATGATTATGAATAACTGCCTGCACGGCTCCGTAACTCGCTATCTCTACTTGAACTCTCCTAGCTCAAGCAATATTGTTGTAATCATAATGCCACCATTCCTCTGAATAGTTAGTAAAACCAGCCATTGTCATGCAGTTATACAATCCAAGCTTGGAAATGCAACATACCTTCGCGTTTCGTTGTCAATCACTTGTGTGGAAAAATGCGGAAATCGTTGTGCAATCTTCTGTGCAAAATGTGTAAACAAATACTGTTACTTGAAAGGGACGATTATATAACACTAAACAATACTGAAAGCGCTTCTTTTAATAGCTCATAGACACCTTCACGTACATAGATCACCTGTAGGTATCTTTTGTTGATGGTAAATGGGCTTGGTAAAGATTCTTGGATGCTGCGCTTTAATTTGGATAAGTGGCACAAAGCCTTCACACACGGCTATTTTCAATGATTGAAATGAAGTGATATTGGCTGTAATCGGATGAAAAACGCTTTTCTCTATATGCATCAATCCAATCAAGCAAAATTATAAAATAACCATTTAATTATCTAATAATTCAGTTTTTAAAAATGGATATTACCATACCTATATGCCATTGACTAGTTAAATAGAGAACAAATACATAATAATGGTTATTCTCTTATCATAAAACAATGGACGACATAAATGACTGCTGATGGTCGAATTTTATTCTTTTTCACTTATCTATGGAGTTTATTCGTAGTTAAGGTTGATAATACCCGAAAAAATAAAAATTGATGAAACAAAAAAGCCATTGAACCATTTTTTATGTCTCAATAACTTTTTATAACCTATTACTTTCCTAAAATGGGTAAGCTTCTACTTTATGTCCATCTCTGCCAACTGTAGTTATTGCCTGTGATAAGGAATTCAAAATAGCTTCCTCTGTTGCCTCTGCAGCTGCCGTAAATAGCTGATTCATAACTGGATGATCCTCACGAAGCTGTGTGCGTGTCTCTACAAGTTGGTTTGATAGATGTGGAATACAATGTGCAGTGGAAAAGCCAATAACAATATCGCCACTACCATGGGAAAAATGGCTTCCTGTGCGGCCGAGCCCGATACCACAGCGTTTAATAACGCGTGTTAATTGACGGCTGCTAAGTGGTGCATCTGTTGCCATTACAATGATAATGGAGCCATCTGTTGGAGATATACTTGATTGAGGAGATACAGATGCCTCAACATAACGTTGTGCTAAAAATTCTGAACTTTGCCCAAAATTACTGAGCACCATACAGCCAATGGTATAGGTGATTGTCTCATATTCGACAATGCGGGACGAGGAGCCTATTCCCCCTTTATAGCCAAAGCACATCATGCCTTTACCAGCTCCAACCGCTCCTTCCTGTGCAACATCATTGGTCGCCATACGAATCGCTTCTATAGCATGCTCCTGTGTTACTGGACATGCACGTATTGAATTTAAATAACTATCATTACATTCGCCTACAATAATATTAATCGTTCCTGTGGATTGTCCTATATCAGGATTCATGTCAAGCATATATTGCAATGTCCCCTGTGAAACAGCTGGCACACCGAAAGTATTAGTAAGCATAATAGGTGCTTCAATAACCCCCAGCTCATTTACCTGTATTAGTCCTGCTGTTTTTCCAAAACCATTTAATACATAGCTTGCTCCTGTAACCTTTTGCTGAAATAAATTACCCTTATGTGGTAAAATGGCGGTTACACCTGTACATGCATATGCACCATCTTGCGTCAATGCTTCATCAATTGTCATATGCCCTACACATACGCCTGCTACATCCGTAATACAATTTTTTTCACCGAGAGGCAGCGTCCCAATCGAAATACCTCTATCTCGAATTTTACCTGGCAATCTTATTCCTCCTTTTGAATAGCTTTATTTACAGCAGCTTGCGCGTGTATCATCGTTGTATCAAAAACGGGAATTTCTACATCATCCTGCTTGATCAGCAACCCTATCTCTGTACATCCAAGAATTACTCCCTGCGCACCAGACTTCACAAGGTTATCAATTACTTGTAAATAATAATGTTTGGAAGAGGGTTTAATTTCCCCCAAACACAATTCTTCATAGATGATTCGATTGACCTCTGTTCGCTCCTCTACCTGTGGAACAAGTACTGTAATTCCGAAGGTTTCCACTCTAGCCTTATAGAAATCCTGCTCCATTGTATACTTTGTCCCTAGAAGAGCTATTTTTTGTAAACCCATCTCTACTATTTTATGTGCTGTTGCATCGGCTATATGTAAAATGGGGATCGTAATTCTCTGTTGAATTGTATCAATTACCTTATGCATGGTATTGGTGCAAATAACAATAAAACTCGCGCCCGCCTTCTCCAAAGAATAGGCGGCTTCAGCAAGCACCTCACCAGCCTTGTCCCATTCTCCTCTAGCTTGAAAATGTTCAATTTCCTGAAAATCTACACTATATAATATACACTTTGCCGAATGCAAACCTCCTAACTGCTTTTTTACTTCTTCATTAAGTAGTCGATAATACTCTGAAGAAGATTCCCAGCTCATGCCACCAATTAGTCCAATCGTATTCATATGCTTCTCTCCTTTTCTATCATTATATATTTAATTTAATCACAAAAATGTGTTTTTCACTTATTAAGATTCAATTCGTCTATTGCGCTTCTCCATTTCTTCAGCCGTTCTTTTCAAATATTGCAAATACCTAATTAAAAAAATTGGAAGAACTGTAGCCAATAGATTGATACTACTAAAAAATAGATAAGCCTGTTCCATTTCAATTAAATGTGAATAAATAATGCCTATTAAACTGCTAAAAGCTAAAACTAATACAGATGGGATTCGTGGAATGAGAAAAGTGATCAATCCTGCCAAAAAGATCATAACCATAATCATCAGTAAAAAATGCCAATAGAGTTGAAAATAGAAAGCCATTCTCTCTCCTCCATTCATCATAATGTCTGTTTCTTTACCCTTATCTGAACATTCCGATAAAACCCCGGAATACTTTTGTTGTTATTTTGATATTACAAAGTCACACATCCACAATCCTCTTCTATAGGAAAGGCTATAAATATTCGATTTAAACACCATAATATTACCATAATTCATTATTTTCAAAAAGTTGATTTTTAATAAAAAATAAGTGTAGACTAAAACGTATTGTGAAAGGAGGAAAGCTGATGGAATGGTTATCTACGATTGTCAATAACACGAACTCAATATTATGGACATATATTCTTATCATACTATTATTAGTAGCAGGATTATATTTTTCATTCGGCACAAAATTTGTACAAATTAGACTTTTTCCTGAAATGTTCCGTTTAATTGTTGAAAAAAGAGAAGGAGAGTCAGGAGTTTCTCCATTCCAAGCCTTTACGATAAGCGCAGCCTCGCGTGTAGGGACAGGTAATATTACCGGTGTTGCTTTAGCAATTGGTGTAGGTGGACCTGGTGCAGTATTTTGGATGTGGATCATTGCTATATTAGGGATGGCAACTGCCTTTATTGAAAGCACTCTAGCTCAGGTATACAAGGTGAAGGATGGCGAAACATTTCGTGGTGGACCAGCTTATTATATGGAAAAGGCGCTAGGACAACGCAAGCTAGGTATTATTTTTAGTATTCTGTTAACATTAAGTTTTGGCTTTATATTTAATGCTGTACAGTCCAATACTATTGCAACCTCTGTTGGTGAAGCGTTTGGTATAAGACCTTGGATTATTGGGGCTATTTTGGTCGTATTAACAGCCATGATTATTTTTGGTGGAGTTCAAAGAATTGTAAAAGTGACACAGGTCCTTGTACCCGTCATGGCTATTTTCTATTTACTTGTCGCACTATATGTGGTTGTTACGAACTTATCTGAAATTCCTACAGTTTTCAAACTTATCTTCACGCAAGCTTTTGGTCTTCAGGAAGCTGCTGGAGGAGCAATTGGCATCGCCATTATGCAAGGTGTACGTCGTGGTTTGTTTTCAAACGAGGCTGGAATGGGGAGTGTACCTAACGCAGCAGCTACCGCTAATACCTCACACCCTGCAAAGCAAGGGCTTGTACAGAGCTTAGGTGTCTTTTTTGATACGATTATGATTTGTACAGCAACCGCATTTATCATTATTTTAGCGGGCTTATATGATAAAGGAGAAAGCAATGGCATTATCCTTACGCAAAACTCACTTGCTATCCATGTAGGTGAGTGGGCACCTTACTTTATTGCTATTGCCATTATCTTCTTTGCCTTTAGCTCGATCGTTGGTAACTACTATTATGGAGAATCCAATATTGAATTTATGAATGCCCATAAGGGGTGGATGTTCTTCTACCGTACGTTAGTGCTGGCGATGGTCATGTTTGGTTCCGTTGCACAAGTTCAGCTAGTCTGGAATTTAGCAGATTTATTTATGGGACTTATGGCTTTTATTAATATAGCAATTATCATGATTCTTGGCAAAATTGCCTTCCTTGTTTTAGACGATTTTACGAAGCAACGTAATACAGGCAAAAATCCAGTATTTTATGCAAAATCAATTCCAACATTGAAAAATACAGATTGTTGGGACGAAGATCGTTAATACCTCAAACGCAACTCCTTCAATGGAGGGGATTGATAGTTTTAAAAACTAAAAAAGTCGATTTGCATCACATTTTTTGTGGCAAATCGACTTTTTCAGTGTTCTCCTTTTGTGTTAATAGTTAAATTGACTAATTAACTGTTTTAATTCATCTGCCATATGTGCTAAAGCTTGTGCAGAGGCATTGATTTCTTCCATAGAGGCCAATTGTTCCTCAGTAGAGGCAGCAACATCCTCAGATGCAGTTGCATTTCCTTGTGCAGAGAAAGCCAGATCCTCTGTAATAGCTGCTACTTCTTGGACGCTTGCTGACATTTGCTCGGAGGCAGAAGAAACCTCATTCATTTTTGGCATAATATCATTCATACTTGTGAGGATTACTTGGAATTTGGTAATAGCTTCATCAGATACCTGTAAACCATTTTGAACATCCTCTGAAACTTTCGCCATAATAGTAACAGATTGTTCTGTTTCTAGCTGAATACTATGAATAAGCTCAAAAATTTGCTTGGCTGATGTCTGAGATTGCTCTGCTAGTTTCCTTACTTCATCAGCAACAACAGCAAATCCTTTACCATGTTCCCCTGCTCTTGCTGCTTCAATGGCAGCATTTAAAGCCAGTAAGTTAGTTTGATCCGCTATGCCCGTAATAACATCTAAAATAGATGTTATTTGCTGTGAGCGCTCGTGTAAAGTTTGAATTTTTTGGTTGGATTCTGTCACCGATACATGGATCGATTGCATTTGATTCTTTGTATTTTGGACTGCCTTTCCACCTTCATCTGCTTGATGAGTAGCGTGTTGAGAGAGGTCTGTCACAGTAGAAGAGATATCTGCAATATGAAGAATTGCCTTCGAAAGTTCATGAAGCGATTGTGCGTTTTTATTGGCACTCGTTGTTTGTATATCTGCACTTGATGCAACATCCTGGATTGATATTGCCACCTTTTCCGTTGCTATACTTGTTTGATTCGCATTGGCAGTTAGCTCTTCGGCTGAAGATGCCACCTCCTCTGCATTTCGCTCAATTTTTTGGATAAGTGTACGTAAGCTACCTTGCATATCATTAAAGGCTTGACCTAGCTGTCCAATTTCATCCTTGGAGGTTACCACGACTTTTTCAGTTAAATCACCCTTGCTAATCGTTACAGCACTATCCTTTAGTGCTCTAATCGGTTTAATCACAGCCTTCATAACAAAATAGAAAACAATCGAGCTGATTACAATAGCTGCACCTAATACTAAAAGTGTATGAGATAAGATCGTTGAAGCAGATTCATCTATTTCCTTCGCAAAAATTGTGCCAGTAATTTTCCAATTTGTTAGCTCATTTGTTGTAAAAAACATAATACGATTATCGCCATTAAAGACATATTCATATGTTCCTGACGTACTGTCGTATAATTTATTAAGGAAACTCTCTTTTAATTCTCCGCCCGCTTCTAAGGTAGGATGAGCAATTACCATATTATTGTCACCGAAAATGGATGGATAGCCATTTTTACCGATGCTAATGGAGTCGGAGATTTTTTGAAGATCCGTTAATTTTATATCCACTGCGACAACTCCAGATTGATCCTTCACTTGTCTGGCGATTGTCACCACCATATCTCCAGTCCCTGCATCAATATAAGGGTTTGTAATTAATGTATCACTCTTAAGTGATTTTGCTTTCTTGTACCAATCTCTTTCTAATGGGTTATAATCTTCCCCATTTAGTCTAGGCTCTTGTAGAAATTCACCTTTATCTGTTCCAACATAAATACTTAACACATCTGGATGAAGCTTTGTATATTGTTGAAAATTTGATAGTATAGTCGTTTTTGATGCTTCATACTGTAAAGCGTCTATTTCATTACTGAAAATACTTACATCATTTATTTTTTCACTAATAGTTTTATCAATAAGCTTATTTAAAATATCTACACTTTCATTTGCACTAAACAAAATTTCTTGCTCTATAGAATTTTTAGCCGAAAGGTAGGACAGACTCCCAACAGAAATGACCGGGATAAGTAATATAAGAGCAAATAAAGTATAAAGCTTGCCCTTAAAGCTTCCAAAAAATTGTATCATGCAACAGTTCTCCTTTTGTCTTCGTTAGCTATAAAAGTTTATTCTAGAGATGTGTTTGTACGCTATATGCTTTATTGGCACTTTAGACTCAAAAAGAATGCCGCTTCCCTCCCCTTTTCAACCTTCCCTTCCTTTTCAATTCACCCCAAGCTTTTATCGGTCGAAATAACTAATTTTTTCTCCATGAGTGAAAATACTTTAAATTTCTCGATAAATCGCAAAAAAGTTTCGATAAATCATATAAAACTGTTGATAAATTCACAATATTGATCGATAAAATTTATAAGCGTATTCGACTGATATATCGAATACGCTTAAATTTAGACGATTGAATTTATTTTTTTATAACTCCTGTATCATCTCGACACGTCAAAGATGAGATGAATGTTAATATTTAAATGCCTGAATCGATTCTTGTAGGTCAATTGCCATTTTAGCCAAATGAGAAGAGGCTGCTGCAACTTCTTCCATCGCCGCGTTTTGTTCTTCAGATGATGCAGCGACACTTTGCACATTGCCGCTTGATTTCATGGATACCTCGCTAATATAATCAATTTCCTTCACTAGTTTTTCAATATCTAGATAAATCGCTCGTATAGCTGCCGTGACAGCCTGTGTTTGTGCCTGTACGTCATTTATAGCCTCATCAATTGTTATGAAATTATCTCTTGCCACATTCACTTTGTCCCTGCCAACCGTTACAGACTCATTACTATTGCCCATGTCTTCCTCAATAATTCGAGTACTTTCAGTAATTTGTGCAACGACTTTTTCTATATCTATAGCAGCTAAATTCGATTCATCTGCTAGTTTTCGAACCTCTTCGGCAACGACCGCAAATCCCTTACCATGCTCACCGCTTCTTGCGGCTTCTATCGAGGCATTGATTGCTAATAAATTCGTTTGCGTGGCAATATTTTTGATAACATTCACTGCTGAAACAATCGATGCCGTATTTTCATCTAAATCATTAACGCGAGTGCTTAGCTCTGCCGTATTATCTGAAATCTCATTCATTTGTTCAATAACATCCCGAACTGAGGAACGCCCTGAACTTGCCATGCTTTTCGTTTCCACCGTGGCATTATTAACATTATCAATACTTGTAGAAATTTCGTTCATTTTTTTCAAGATGTGAGTGGATAAATTCCGAACATCACTTGTTAGAGAGTCCTGCTGTTCAATCCCCTGTGCAATATCTTGAATGGATTCTGTCACCACTTCTGTTGCCTGCGTTACCTCAATACTGCTTGCTGTCAACTGCTCAGAGGTTGCTGCTACTTGTTCAGAGGATTGTCCAACTTGCTTCATCGTATGTCTCAGTTTTTCTGACATTATATTAAAGGAATTTGCAAGCTGGGCAAACTCATCCTTTGTTTTAAATTGAAGGTGTGTTTGTAAATCACCATTTGAAAACTTATCCATTTCAACAACAGTTTGTTGAATATTTTTTGCAACCCTTCTGCCAAATACAGTTGCAATAATAATACTGATAAGCAGTGATATAATTGCCAATACAGCAATTTCTTTACCACTTGTGTCTCCACTTTGCCTTGTTACCTCTATAAGGGCCTGCATATCCTTTTGCTGCGCTGTTGCCATTGTTTTTCCAAAGACAACTAATTTTTGCGAACCTTCTCCTAATATCGGTAATGCAAGCTGCTGTGCTTGTTGATGCTCACCATTTTGAAATAGTGGCACTATTTTTTCATCAATTGGCTTTTCCCATTCATCTAATTGCTTTAAAAACTGTTCAAAGTCTGCATTTTTATAGCCAAGTTCTTCAATACGACGAATGGATTTATGTAAGGTATCTCGAATTTCAAAATGATTATTAAGCATTTCTTCCTTTCCATACAGCATATAGCCTCTTATGGCTGCATTCGCTCGAACTGTTTGGAAGGAAATATCCTGATATAAATCGATTAATTCTGTTTTTTCTTGAATCTCTTTAAGCGTGTGACGATTATCATTTAAATAATACATAGAAATCCCTGTAATTAATAATAGAAAAATCAACACTAGCCCAAAAGCAAACTGCAATTTTCTTTCTACCGTTATCTTCATAAAGCTCCCTCTATTCTGCTATTGTCATAAGCTCTCTTGAGTATAGCCTATCTATAACTATTATCCTAGATGAAGTAAATCGAAAATCTTCTTATCAAACTAATTTTTTACAATAAATAAACACATTTTAAAATATCTTGACTTTTCCACGTTTCAATCAATTGCTAGTTAAAGCAATGAGTGAAGTGCTCATTGCAATGTTTGCAAAAAACTTGATGGCCGTGATACAAGCTCTTCATGTTGTGTATCATAATGAATGAATAATACTAGAGCGCAACCAATTCCGAGTAAAAGTGTTAAATAGATGTTGCCTTTTCTCATTTAATTCTTCCCTATCTCCAAAATCCTCTCTTCACATCCAACTATTGTTATATACGGTTAATTCCACTAAAAAGATTCAATATTATTATAATGGTTCCATTTCCCTTTACTAGATGAAATGGCTTATACTAACAGTGACTAGATAAAGTGAATTTTCAATCATTGCTATAGAGGGGCGTACTCCTCACTCATCCTGCGGAAACGCTTGTGTGAACAACAACGTGTTGGCGACACTTCGCTTTTGGGCACAGATAAATTACTGCCCGTTTATGCGAGATAAAGGAGGTCAATAAGTATGAGTAAACCAGAATTATATGTTAGTTTAGTAGTTGGTCCAGATTGTGATATCGAATCCATTGCTTTAAGATCTGTATTAGAGTCATTTGGTGCAAGAGTGACGCTTCATTTAATTGGAAGGCCCAATGACTTCATAGATGTGCTATCAGGTCAGGATCTTGACCAAAAACTGGATTATTTAATTCTTAATTTTCATGGAGATGAGGGGCGCTTTTGCATGCCAGAGCTAGGGGAGGAGATTTATGAATTAAATGAACCAAGAGGAGCATTTTTCAGTTCACAAGAAGTTCTACAATATTGTCAACTTCATGGTGTAAAGGTGATTGCCTCTGGCTGTTCACTAGGTGAAAAGCCATTAGCTTCTGCCTTTTTAGAAAGTGGCTGTCGCTCCTATTTAGGCCCAGATGACTACATAGATGGCAATGCAAATTTAATGTTTTTAATTAGATATATGTATGAAATTATAGCGCATGGGAAAACACAGCAGGAGGCCTATGAAATCGCTAAATCTATAGATACAGAAACCTCCATGTATCAGCTTTATTTTTCATAGAGAACAAAATCAAAAAATCGTAGCGAAAAACAGCTACGATTTTCTTTATTGATGTTTTTTTACCATCGCATCTGTAAAACTCTGAGATTGCCCTCTTGGAATACTTAATGTTTGCCATTGTGAGCCCGTTACTTGCTTTGCAATGTAAATAATTTGTCCAACATGCTGAGCATAATGTGACATTTGTCTTTCAATTGCATCAATCACTGAATGCTGCTCTCCCCTGATTGTAATAACTTTCTCTAAATCAGCTTTTGTTAATTGCTCGATGGCATCCAAAAAAACTTGCCATCCCTTTTCCCAGGCTGTTAAAATCTCTTCTGTAGTAGTAAGACTGTCTATAAATTCATCATCTCGATTTCTCGTTGATTTCTCGCCATCCGTTGTTAAAAAATCTGTCCATCTGGATATCATGTTGCCGCTAATATGCTTTACTATAACTGCAATGCTATTTGACTCTTCATTAATAGTCCAATGGTATTGTTCATGATTTAACTGTGATAGTGTTTTGTCACCTTGCTCTTTGAGACTGTTAAACCTTTTACCAATTACATCTAAATAGATTTGTTCAATGTTCATAAATATTCCCCTTTCTTCAAATAATATCAATACAGTCAAGACTCAATGCAATTTTGTGAGACATCCAACAATCAGAGTACTCTGTCCCAATTTCATGATTTTGAAGGCAAATACGGTTCATTCCATCAAGCCCATCGTATCCACAGCAGCCATTTAATCTTCTTTCACTAGAATGATAGTTACTATTTATTAAATCTTCCTTATGAATCAATATAATGGACTCTTGTTGATCCATAAATACACCCTCACTTTTAACATAATAACCTTCTGGTACAAAATTCTGTCCATCATTATTATTTAATAGTTGATTATTTGTCAACTCCTTCAAGCTTTTGGTTACTTCAATTCCACATGTTTTACACTTAGCTATCAAACAAGGATCCTCCCCTATTATTTGATGTTATCTTTACTTTACAATATTTAACACAGGAAAAGTAGAATTTTTTGTACAGTAGAGGTTATTCAGCTAAATTCCTTTACCAGCCCAATCATTTTCTTTTGCATAGCCGCTTCATTTAAATTGACTAGATAGGCGATATGAAAAACATAACCATTATGATAGGTGTAAAGCTCATTGCACAATTTCCTCTGCTATTTATAAATCCTTTGTGTAATAGTAATCAATTCGTACTACTCTCTGTATGTAGTTACATAAACGAAGCCCAAGCTATAAAAGATTATATTTCTCCAAAAAAACCGTCTCTTCATGTTGAGACGGTTTCCTTCTTGTTATTATAAATTTTCATCAATATATGTTTCGATGTCAGACACCATTGTATCAATGGGTACATCCTCAATATTTTTGGCATATCCCGTATACATTTTTACTAAAATCCCGTCTTTATCCACTAAGAAAAATTGATTACCATGAATCACTTGATCGGAATTAGGGTCATCCTTAACCATAATTTTAGTTGATTTTACTGCAAATTGTTCAATATATTTTTGTGAATAACCAGTAAGGAGATTCCATTTTAATTCATCAGGTACATTATATTTGCTTAGATAATCCGCAAGTACATCTGGCTTATCAACATCAGGATCCACTGAAAACGCAACAATCTGATAATCTTCCACACCTTTTTTCTTCAGCTTTTCTTGGACCTGCGCCATATTAAAGGACATTGGTGGACAAATAGAAGTACAATTCGTGAAAATATACATCCCAATCCATGGTTTTCCTTTTAAACTTTCTAAAGAAACAGCTTCTCCACGTTGATTAACATGCTCAAAATCTGGCAGTGCTAAGTTGTAATCTGCCTTAAATTTTGCATTTCCACATGCACTAAGTACAGTTGTCAACATCAAAAGTAGTATGAATCCAATTATTTTATTTTTCATCTTAACACGCTCCCTACCTACATTACCCTCATCCTATCGTATGATCATAACGTTGACAAGGACTCCAAGTGACAGCTTTCGAACATCTTTGTGAAATAGATTTCACTTTAAGGAAATAAGTGCTTCATGAATCGCATCCAGCTTTACCTCTACTCGGTGCAATAAATAAAACGACACCAAAATTGGAAAGCCAATATCTGAAATCATGTTTAACCACTGCTCCATCTTTAATTTCCTCCTTCACAAATTAAAATCGAGTATTCTCCTGTATAAAAAGGTCTTTGTAGTACAATCCCACAAAGACCTTTTCTTCATTATGCCATCACTAATTCAAGATCCGTCACTTGGCGGTCAATGATCCGTGCCCCTTTTATGGCAACTAGAGTACCTGCTTGTCCTTCAAAAACATTTTTAGCGATAATTGTCTGCATAACCTGTTGGATTTCTGCAGTTGTAATTGTTGGCTTTGGTGCATCAATCGTAAGCACAGTTGTTTTTCCTATAGCTGTTTCAAAATGCAGTTCTAAAACTTGTGTCATCTTTTTTCCCCTCCTTAGGATAAATCTGTTGTTTCTACTTTAGAAATGCTGTCTAATGGATGTGTAGATAGACTTGCAATGGCATTCGCCACAGCTACTAAATCCACTGTTGAATGCGAACCATTTACATTTCGGTATGTCTTCGTTGCGAACTTTGGCTCGTTTTGTTCATTGTAGCCAGTAACATACTTTAAACGAAGCGTTGCATTAACAAAATTTACACTTGTCATAGGTGTCACCCCCTTTCTTACACAATATATACAGACTTATTGCTAAAAGAGGGACATTAAGGATGAATTTTTTTTTGCTAGCTTTTATAATAGAGTGAGAGAAAGCAAAGAGGTGAACGATTTGTTAACAGGCTGGTTTTTATGGTTTATCTTGTTTTGGGTAGTCGTATTGATTACCTTTATGGGGATTGGTGGATTTTTTATGTTCCGCAAGTTTTTAAAGGCATTACCAAAGCAGGATGGTAAATCGGATTTAGATTGGCAAGAGTTTTATTTAGATAAAACCATTCATTTATGGGGACAACCTGAGAAGGAGCTTTTATATGAGCTTGTTAGCCCTGTCCCTGAGCTGTTTAGACAAGTAGCAAAGGAAAAAATAGCTGGCAAAATTGGCGAGCTTGCATTAGAAGAAAAAGCGCCTGCCATTAATCATGACTTAATTATTCGTGGTTATATTCAAGCAACTCCTAAGCGTGATCATAAATTTTTACGAAAAAAATTAGCGGAAATGAAAATTGACATTACCCCCTATGAACATTTATTTGATTAATGGTTATGCTGCACATCGATTATGTGCAGCGTTTTTCTATAAAAGTAAATTATCCCGTGACTTAAGAGTATTCTAAAAAAATAAATGGTGATTCTGTATGTAGTTTAAGAAATGCCGATAGAAAAGCGGACCCTAACACTTATAAATTGGGTGTTAGCGGGACCAGGTTGCCAATTTATATTTGATGAAATTATCTCCTTCAACTCCAACACAATCACCCATGTTCATCCTTTCGAATACGCCATATGTAAAGATACCTTTCTCAGTTTGTAAAAATACTCGCCACTCTTTTGTATTGATTTTCTCAAAGTAAAAAATCTCGTTTGTTTGGAGGATTTCAAGATAGAGTACATCTACTAAATCATTTGTTACGCCAGTTAAACCATTCGCCAAATAGATAAAAATAGTCATCTGCAATTGCGTCGTATCATGTTCTAGTAATAACTCTATACAATTATGATGAATACAAAAAGGATTGGATGCTGGTTCTATAATTATCCATCCAATGTCATCTAAAGTATCTTGCAAAGCCATAAGTCGTTGTAAAGTCACTTTCTATCCCTCACAAACGCAAATCTTCTATCATAACTGGCACATCTAATTTTTCAAGAAAAGCCAAACATACATCAAAATAAGGTTGGTTTTTTGCTTCCTTTTCCAAGTAATTACCGCCAAACGTATGCGAATCCATCAACGTATCGAGCACTTGTAAAAAGAGTTCCTTTTGTTCATGTACCGACTGAGTGGATAGTTTTGGTAATGCTTTAATCAGTAACAATTCATCTTTATAATCTAGGAAAGTGGGTTTGATTTTCAAAAAAGCTGCTAATTCCGATAAGGTCATCTATACGTTCACCTCTTTTTTCTAGTTCACGACAAACTTGTACTTTTCTCCCTTAGCGTTTGTCGTGGCTTTTAAGAATGGATTCTAACAGCCCTAGTATGTTTCATAAACCAGTTTGCGGTCTATATTGAATTTCCCATCAAAAGATACATAAATATAAAGTTGTCCCGCTGGCGAGTCGCCTACATCATAGCCTAATTGTATTGTATCATCTGTGTTAAAAATCAATTCAACTAACAGTAAATCGCTGGTATCTTCCTCAGCATGTATTTCAGTAATCAAGTCTAGCGCACTGCTGTTTAGTGTATCCAAGTGATTCCACACTTTTTTGATAGAGGGTGATAACCGTTTAATCATTGCTTCTGTTCTTGCTTTCGTTTGAATAAAAATTTCCTGTTCCTGATAACTCCATGTCGTCTGATAAAAAGTTGTCCCATTATCATATTGAAACGTTCCAACACCTTGAATAACGTACATTGGCTCCATCATTAGATTGTCAGCATAGTTCAAATCTTCTAGCAATAGATTATATGTCGTATCCAACTGAGTTATTTTATTTTCTGAACAATATAGCTCAACCAATTGCACATTATGGCGAATATCTAGCTCCGTAATATGATTGTTGAAACATCTTAATCGTTGCAACATTGAATTTTGACTGACATCCAAATAGTTAAGGTGGTTATGATTGCAACGAACACTCTCTAATTTTAGACAACTCGTTATATCTAAAAGAAGTAAATAATTGTTTTCACAGTCAAGGTGGGTGAGCTCAGCATGATGATTTAAATGTAGTGTTAATAAAGAATTATACCCACAGTTTAGTTCTTGCAGATGGTGATTTTGCTCCAAATGCAACGCCGAAAGCATATTCTGATAACACATCAAAGAGACAAGTTTGACATTGTGACTGACATCCAACTCTCGCATTCGGTTAAAGCCACAATCGACCTTTTCCAAGAAAGGATTGTTCATCAAATTCAAAGACGTGATTTGGTTTTCAGTACAGTTTAGTATTTTCAAAAGAGGGTTATAGCTTACATCTAGTTGCGTTAGCTCATTATTTCTACAAGACAATTCTTCTAATTTTGACTGATTACTTATATCTAGTGATGTTATTTTGTTTGTACAACAAATAAGAGTTTGCAAATGATAGTTATGACGAGTATCCAGTTCAGTTAAATCATTGAAAGCACAATCTAATTCTTTGAGAGCTATAAAATGCTCAATACCTTGTAGACTAGTGTAATTGTGATTCCTCAGTTGTAAGGATTCAATTTGATTCACATCGCTAAATAAAATAGTTTTGCGATTGTTACAAAACGTTTCAAGTACATACGTTTTAAAGTTCTCATCAATGAAATCTTGCGTTATATCCATTATAATAAATCTCCACTTCCTGCTCACAGCAATCACAAGCAACGATTTCGCCTGTTTCAAAAATGTTGGCTTGGATTGGTTTGGGCATATATTTTAATGTTGGTAATGGGTGTTTTCATCTCAACTTCTTCCTGAATAATACATATTGCCACCTATGATTATCAATGGTAAGAAAGCTACTAAATGAAATATGTCTCAAATTCCCCTATATATACTAAGCCATTGTACAGTTTATTTTTATTAATCATTGGAAGCTGCGAATAAATATAATGAAATATTGTATTCACCTTTGCTAGTCCTTTTTCCATACAAATATCTCGTATGATGAACAATGTTTCCTGTCGAACAGATAAAATCTTTTTATACCCAAACACTGCGTCATATCAATTTTCACATGCCTCGTTTTCATCTGTAATCCTCATATTCCCACTGAAAAAATCGTTGCAAACATATACACGATTCTTCCCAAGTCTGCTTGGAACAGCTTTGCATAATTTCTTGGATGGCTTCTCTTAATTTTTTAAAATCAAACTCATCTATAACTAATGTTCTATTTCTTGCAATGACATATTCATGTTGGCGACTTCTCAATGCCTCTGGAGTAGCTACCTTAACGTAAAACATATTGGAAGCAGTTTCGCCTTTTAGTCCAATCTCCAAATCCAAAGAAAAGAAAACTTGCTCCAAACTATCAGGACGCCACTTGTCAATAGAGGCAACATTTGATGAGGATAAATCTCTTAATTCTAGCTCAAACACTTTTTCGCCTTCCACTATATCGTAACCTTCATACTCCCATCGAACATATCTTCTTAAGTAACTATATGACTCTTCCTTTGATGATTTAGAACAAATTTGCAATATTTCATTAATGGTATCTTTGATCTTTTTGAAATCAAATTCATCAATAACTAAAATTCTCTTTATCATATAATGATTATATTGACGAAAATTATTTCTCAATGCCTCAGGGGTAGCAACCATTACAACATTCTGACCTATAATAGAGCATGCTTCGCCTACAAATTCAAACTCTAATGCTACTTGGAAGAAAACACGCTCCAAACTATCAGGATATTCAATAAAATCTTGTAAATGTAAATTTTTTAATTCCCATTTAACCAATGCATTCCCCCCTATTTTTGCGATAACCCTCTTGTAGAATACTAGCAATATATTCTCTGCTCAAAGGATAGACACGACATTTTAACGCATGTCCATAAATCAAAAATAACTGTCCTTCTCAACAAAAGGAACGGATATCGCTTCAAACAAAGCTCGTAATTCATCTGAGCAATCTTCAAGGATTGGCGTAACTAGACGCCCCCTATATTGTCATTTAGAACTTTTTGATTTTCCAACTCTATTTAATCTAAATCAGAATAAACAATGTACTGCTGGCATTCTAAGCATTGGAACAAATAGCCTTGATGTGAACCATTATTGCGTAAAGTAGCAGCTAACTCTTCATTTGTATCACCATCAAAATGCTCCAGCTTCTCCGTAACACCCATTTCTACAAGCTCATCCCACCCGACATAGCCAATAAACGCACAGTAATCTGTACAATGGGCTACCCAATTGTTGCCTTGCCAACTAGCATAACCTGGTGTTCGATGTAATATCTCATCCGTGTAGGTCTCATTGTTAACAAGCTCTGAATTGAGTAAATCTTGCTGAAATTCGCCATCGAATTTTTCGGCAGCCTGCCCGCTATGAATACAGCTTGGGCAAAGATACTCTACTTCTGTCACCGCATAAATTCCACCTGTATAATAAATCTCCACTTCCTGCTCACAGCAATCACAAACAACGATTTCTCCTGTTTCAAAAATGTTGGCTTGGATTGGGTTTGGCATATATTTAAATGTTGGTAATGGTGTTTTCATCTCAATTTCCTCCTGAATACTACATGGTAATAAAGGCTTTACATTTTGTGGATTGTCCATCCAATAAAGAATCGTACTGTATTTCTTTTTTCTTGTTCACGTCCATAACAGATATAAAAATTTTGTATGCCTCATCATACATGTGCAACATACAGAAGATTTCGACAAGTAAGCGTAAATTTATCTCTGTTGGCTCTGCTTGTTGAACTTGCTCCTTTAATTCATGCATGGCATTAATTGCTTTGGCATTCTTCATATTAAATGCTTTTCTTTGTACTTGCCACTGTGCCATAAGATTTTCTGTCATTTCTCCATCCACCTTTTGACATACGATTTAATGATTTAGAACATCTCTCCTTCACCACTCACGTCAAAAAACCAACGCCATGCTTTTGTGTCAGTTCTCTCAACACACGATAGGCTTCATTAGCGACTGATTATCCAAACGCCCCATAAATAATCGCATAGCCTATACTATAATCCGCACAACGGTTTGCCAGTTCTTTATCTTAATCTAGCAATTCATCCTCCATCACATTCATATCTATAGAGGTGGGAGACTTCTGCTGAAAGAAGTTAAAACTTAAATTTCCTGCTATCCACACAAACTAACTTTAGTGCTTATTAGTAGAGCTATCCGTCACTTTTGATGTTCTATTCTATGTATGTAGTGCTATCAAACATTTCAATGATTCTATCCGTTCCCCAAAACGATAAAAAGCCTGCACTAAACGCTAGTGTAGGCTTTCCATTACAAATTTTTAAGCGGGATGGTTTTTTTGACTTTGATAAATTGAACAAGCATGGCAATTCGCCAAGGAACTAACATGGCGAAGGCCAAAATCCAAAACATTCCTGCTAGCTCACCAACATCAATGGAGCTACTTAATATCATTTTCGCCACAACTCGGAACACTAAGAGCCCGATTAAAATAAAAACGAAGGCTTTTGAACGTTTTAAATAAATATCTTGTCCCTTTACTTCAAATTTTGAAGTAGCAATTAGTATAGTTGAGAACACCATTCCGACTGCTGAGGCCTCTAAAATTTGCGTAGGCGGCACACGGAATTGTTCAAATAAAAACATTAACGCACCTGAAGACATTGCGATAGGTGGAATAATAATTTTCTTCTCATTTGTTGGTTTTTTGGATGCTCTCATACGTATTACCATGACAAAGCTACCCATTAAAATGGCCATTATGGTCGAACCTATAACATAATAGTGAGAAGGGATATTGCTTAACATAAAAAATCCTCCTCTAATGTCAAATTAACAATTTTGTCCAAGCAATTGATCAACTACAGCTTTCAATCTTTCTGGCTCAAATGGTTTTGTGATAAAATCTTTCGCACCACTTTCAATCGCTTCCACAATTAACTTTTGTTGACCTAAAGCTGTAATCATAATTATTTTTGCATTTGGAAATTCAGGGATGATTTTTTTTACTGCCGCAATACCTGTCATAACGGGCATCGTTACATCCATTGTGACAAGATCTGGTTGCAACTCTCGATACATCGCTACAGCTTCTTTACCATTGGCTGCCTTGCCGACTACCTCATATCCCCACTCTGTAAACATATTACTTATTGCAACACGCATAAATAGCGTATCATCCACTACCAAAACTGTAGGCATCTGTTCATCTCCCTCCACGTTAAAGTACGGTATGCCTCTTTAGTTTAGCAGATTAGAAGCCTGTAAATCCACCGAAAATAGGCTGTAACAAGCGTGTAATATACGTTAACCCATCAAAAAATAACAATATCCCAACGGCAATCATTATATAGCCACCGATTTTCACTATTTTTTGACTATGTGTACGAATCCAAGTCATACGTGAAATAAAGAACGATAGCACGAAGAATGGAATCGCAAAGCCTAAATAATAAGCAAGCATATAGCTAAAGCCTGCACCTGGGTTTGTACTAGCTAACATAATTATCGATGCTAAAATTGGACCTGTACATGGTGTCCAGCCAGCCGCAAAGGCTATTCCGATTAGAACAGACCCTAGATAACCAGATGGTCGATTTTTAAATTGGAATTTACGATCCTTCATTAAAAAGTCAATTTGTAGTAAACCTACAATCATTAAACCAAATACGACGATTAAAATAGCACCAACCTGACGTAATAAGGTTTGATAATTAAGGAAGAACTCTGCTGCTAATGATGCGCCTAGTCCTATCATAATAAAGATAATTGAAAATCCTAGTAAAAAGAACAAGGTGTGAGAAACAGCACGCTTTTGCATCATGCCTCGTTCAGATTTTAGCTCATCTAAAGTCATACCCGTTATGTATGATAAAAATGCTGGATACAGTGGAAGGGTACATGGTGAAATAAAGCTTAAAAACCCTGCACCGAAAGCTAAAAATACGTTAATATCAGTTTCCATATTTTCTCATTCGCTCCTTACAGTTACTGCCTCCATCGTACCAAAAAACACTGTAAAATGCGCCATTCTTGATTGTGAACGTTTCATGGCAATAAAGTGTTAAAAAAGTGAATTATCCTATTACTCTTATGCACAAATTTCACAATCGACCTTAGTAACATAGATATAATTGTTCGTGTACTTATGCATTATGCCCTTCACTTGCATTATCTGTCAACAAAATTCGAGTTATTTCTACAAACAGAATTTCCCATTTAAAAGGACCATAGTAGTAAGAGCTATGGTCCTTATGTTTCTTTTATTCAATTTCAATTAACAAATCACCTGTTGAAATCGCATCGCCTGCACTTGCATAGACCTCTTTCACAATCCCGTCTTTTGGTGCTTGGACGGTTGTTTCCATTTTCATGGCCTCCGTAATTAGCAGGTGGTCTCCTCGTTTCACTTGACT
>NZ_JBXAPF010000027.1:59015-62488 GCF_058803665.1 Lysinibacillus sp. GW821-FHT14F06 | reverse complement strand
CAGAAGGTCGTTATGCATGGGAATTATCAAATTTACAGGTGCTAGCAGAACCAGTGCCAGCAAAAGGCAAGCTAAGTTTATGGGAATGGAATGAGGAATAGTTGAAAGAAAATGTGCAGTAAGAGAAATAAGTTATTGAGGGACAGGAGGGTTGGAAATGGCTAAATTATCTAAAAAAGAACGACTGTCTCAAGCATATAGTGAAGCTGTAACTGCAAGGTTCAGTAAAGATGCTCAAATCAGCATGTTACACATGCTTTGGATTATAGCGGAAGGTACACGGTACGAGCATGAAGTTGAAGAAGCGTTTACCCACTTAGAAAAATTAGATGCGATGGTAATGGAGGATTGTGATTAATAAAATTACTGCTCAATATGAGGGTTAACCGAAACAAAGTGTGTAATAAAGAGAAGGAAAAAGGTAATGAACCTTTTTCCCCTTAATCTTTCTTTCGTTTAAATATTAATTCAAAAAAAGAAGGAAAGCCGGTACCTTTTGTTCCTGGTGCAAAGATTTGTACTAACTCCCAACCTTCTTTTTCATAATCATAAACAACTTTATGATAATCTTCTTCAGGAGTTAATTTGATTGAAGATAATTGAATTTTCACGAATTTATGTTCGTACAATATAAAAACCTCCTTTTTATTACTTTCATTTACGTTTTTTAGTAATGTAAAGTTTCAAAAAATATATTGAAGTTGATGAAAAGTTCGAGGTTTTTTCGAAAGATCTTGCGACATAAGAAAGGGAGATAAATGTATGCCATATGTCGAACAACAGGAAGGGAGAAATAAAAATGGCAAATGATACACAAAACGGCAGCTTAAAAGGAAAAACACATGTAGTAGATTTATATATTGTTTTCCCCATGTTTTTTTGGGCTGCTATTTCTTTGATTGCTATTGTAATTGTCATAGTTAGAGAAGAAGCGATGGGTGTAAAGGATATTGTTCTTTGGGGTTATAGTTTTCATTCTCTTTTGGAATGGTTAGCGAAGGGTAGTTTTGGCCTTTTCCTTTCATGGGGTCTTATAGGTTCCTATATTTATCTTACGTGGTCACCAAAAGAGGACTGATTTAGACGCTGCAATTGTTTTGTTCAGAAAGGATGAAGGAATTATGAAAAAGTGTAAAAAATGTAACGGTCAAGGTTATGTGGTTGTTAATGATGGTGAGCGTTTAGGTAACAAACGTATTCAATTGGTCGGGAGTAGTGGAAATACAATTTGGGGAGGTAAAGTAAAGGTGAATTGCACCAATTGTTTTGGAAAAGGGCATAGATAGTTACTGCACAATATGAGCAATTTGTACAGGAGGTGCTTTACATTGCTTATTAGTGAAGGTGAACTATATACAGACAGTCATAGGGTAGGACCATTTAAAGTGTACCTAGCGCTTGAAGATGCAAAATATGTCGATGATATAGTTAAAGTAATTGACCTTGTTTCAGATACTAAAGTTTATCTTACAAGTAGAACTGTGACTAAATTTGAAGGTAATTTAAATAGTGAATTATTAGAAGTTGCTAAAAAATATAACTACAAAATATGAGGATCATGTACTCAAAATAATCAGTAAATAAAAATAAAAAAGCCGCAGCGTCGTTACACGCCTCGGCTTCGAATTGGTTCCGCCCTTCGACGGTGTTCACTTAACGCATTATATCATAGGGGGCAAAGCTATGAACACAGAAAATACTCAAGTTTTAACAAATGAACAAATTAACAAATGTGAGAACGGCGTGTATATAGTACAGGATGGTATTGTTACACCATTAAGCCCTAAAGCATTTGGGCAAGATACAATCATTTGGCACAATGGACAAGTACTTGATGTGGAGCGGGCTGAACGTATCCGTATTAAAAAAACTAAATAATCGTCCTTACGGAAAAACCGATGGACACTAATAGATTCTGGCAATTACGTCAGGTCTATTAGTGTCCTTTTTATTTTTGCATAGAATAGAGAGGAAGATGGTCATGTATTTTCCAGACTTAATCGAAGAATATAAACAGTCATTGAAAGATTTACGAGCTGCTGGTGGATGTTCTAGTATGGAGCGTGATTTACAAGAAGCTATTAAATGGATGGAAACAGGCTATGATCCAGCAGAGTGTAGAGCCGCTTCTCGTACAGATGCTTATGCTATGGACCATCACCTGATGCAAGATTTAATTGTTTACGTTGATAGCACTAATGATGTGCCAGCACTTATAACAGATGAAATTGATTTATGGATAGATGAAGCGGTCGCATTAAAAGAAATCGAGCGATTATACAATTTTAAAAAAGTTGTTAATAATACGATGGCTGGCTTAACAGAAAATGAGCGTACAGCTTTTATTATGATACGAGCAGAACATATGTCATTTGGAAAAACTGCAAAACTACTAGGAGTTACAAAAAGTACTATACAAAGCTATATAACACGAGCGGAAATGAAGATTGCTAATAATATTTCCAATAAAATTGCATAGTTTGCCATACGATTGCCTATATAGTGAAGATATTTATTTTTAGAGGTGGTAATAATGAAATTACAGTAATTTTTGGGTTGTGGGGTTAGTACATCAAAGCTTTTATTTTGGTTGCGATAGCGTTAGATAGGAACTAGGATTAACATGAATCATACAAGTGTACAGCGAGTGCTTGAAAGAGTGATTGATATGGTGATGAATTAAATATTTACATTAAAAAACTGCAATTATGTAATTATTTATAATTGACATTATCGAAAAGTAAGTGTTAATATAAGCGCAGGTGAAAAAACATTTCATCTACGCCGTGTTGGTCGGCTTAATCATTAAAGATGGTTGATTAAATCTCATATATTTCATCTTTTTTGTAATAATGTAACCAACCACATTAGATGCAACTTTTCGTGTACGAGTTGTGGTAACTGTAGTTGCCTGGAAAAATAAAATACACGCTTTTTTATGTAAAAAAACTAAGTTTTTTATCTAAAACGACAAATTATTGTTGAATTATACTTAATATAACACTTCTAAAGAATCTATTTAGTAGATAGGTAATCTCATTTTTTGCATAAAGTTTCTGAATTTTATAAAATTAAACTATCCTACATCTAGGTGTAGGATTTTTTACTGTCGAAAGACAAAACAAATACAAAAAGCGCTTCATAATTGAGTTGTTGTCTGCTTTTTTATTTTCCAATGTGTTACTTGTTTGAGAAGGGTGTTGTATTATTGAGATCTAACAATAATAAATGTCTTTTAGCACTTATTTAAAAAGGCATAAAGCCAAAGAGGGCATTAGCCAAAAAAATGGTCAATCAGAACCAAAGAGGGCGTTAGCCAAAAAAATGGTCAATCAGAACCGAAGAGGGCGTTAGCCAAAAAAATGGTCAATCAGAACCAAAGAGGGCGTTAGCCAAAAAATGGTCAATCAGAACCAAAGAGGGCATTAGCCAAAAATAAAATGGTCAATCAGAACCAAAGAGGGCGTTAGCCA
>NZ_JBXAPF010000027.1:15873-58917 GCF_058803665.1 Lysinibacillus sp. GW821-FHT14F06 | reverse complement strand
TGGTCAATCAGAACCAAAGAGGGCATTAGCCAAAAATAAAATGGTCAATCAGAACCAAAGAGGGCGTTAGCCAAAAAAAATGGTCAATCGAAACCAAAGAGGGCATTAGCCAAAAAAATGGTCAATCAGAACCAAAGAGGGCATTAGCCAAAAAAATGGTCAATCAGAACCAAAGAGGGCATTAGCCAAAAAAAAAATGGTCAATCGAAACCATAAAAAGGAGTGCACGACGAATGTTATGGATGAGTATTAAATCATTGCAAAATTTCATGATACAATCTCTTCCTCAAACAGGTATTACTCCTGGAAAAGGTCGTGAAATTAACTTCACATTAATCTCAAACAACAAACTACATTTATAGACTCGCGCTTGGAACGAGGAAATCAAATGCAAACATTGGAAAATGATGAATCAGAAAAAAAGCTAATTACTTCAATTAATTTACCTGCTCCAAACACAGTTACAGTGGACAAGATTGTGGGTTTGTACTCAGTATCAGATAAACTATTAAAGCGACTTAACAAACTGGATAGTGAAGTTTGTCTCGACCCACAAAGATTGTATTTGGTTATCGAAACGTCTTTTTTAGGGAAAAAACGTCTATTCGCTACACCGTTTAGAACTAATATTCCCAAAGGACATAAACCTTATAAAAAACTGAGGAAAATGTCTGGTACTGGAACGACAGGTAAAGGACGTACACATGGACTTCATATTGCTAAAACAATCCCTATATTGAAAAAAGAACTATTGAATAACCGTCATTCAAAAGCGTATAAACCTTTAATGGAGGATGGAACATTCTTTGGTTTAATCAAAGATATTACAAATTGGATTAATTTATTTGAGGGTAATGAAATAGCAGAAGACTATTCACCTAATGAATATTCTGTCCAGTTGAAAAAATTAGTTAAAGCAGACAATAACTGAGGACTTAAAACGACCTCAAAAAAACAGATACCTTTGACATTCATTTGTTAAAAAGTATCTGTTTTTTTATTTCATATTTATATAAAAATAATAACCGGAATTATTCTAATATGTTACAAGTGTTCTAAACGTATCATTACGAGTAATCAATAGTTGGTGGGGTTTTGGAACATGAGATTTAATGTTTGAACGTTGGAGGTGGTGGTGATTATGAGATATGGCTAGAGCAAGAGACCCAAGGCGTGACCAAGCCTACGATATTTACAAAGCCCATAACGGTGATATAAAGCTGAAAGATATAGCGGAGCAGTTAAGTGTATCTGAGGGCACTGTACGAGGTTGGAAGAATAAAGATAAATGGGATGAACGTCTTGAAGCGGAATCGAATGGAACGTTCCAATCAAAACAACCAAAAAATACGGAACGTTCCATAAAAAAGAAACCGAAGCGGAGCGACGTTAAATCAGAAGCGGAATCGCAAGCAACTGTACAATTTGAAATCGTCCAGAGTGACGGTCTCAACGATAAACAGTTGCTTTTTTGTATGTATTATGTTAAATACTTCAATGCTACGAAAGCTTATCAAAAAGCCTATCAATGTGACTATATAACCGCTAACCGGAATGCTTATCGAATGATGGTAAATGAGGGTATAAAAGAAGAAATCATTCGATTAAAACAACAGCTTGCTGACAGTGTAATGTTGGATGCTCGTGATGTGTTGCAAAAGTACATTGATATAGCATTCGCTGATATGAAAGATTATTCAGATTTTGGTACAGTTGAGGAAATCTTAAAAGATGAAACTGGCAAGCCGCTTCTGGATTATCAAGGCGAGGAAATGACATATCAACGTACATATGTCCACTTGAAGAATGCTGATGAAGTTGATGGCACAATCGTAAGCGAAGTAAAAAAGGGTAAAGATGGTTTCAGTGTAAAACTTGTAGATAAGATGGCAGCACTTGCGATGTTATCAAAATACACCGATTTATTAAATGATGAGCAGCTAAAGCGATTACGTGAAGAAAAGTTAAAAGTAGATATTGCAAAAATACGTTCTGAAACAAATGGTGCTGGTGGTCGCAACACCACAGGCGTTGATCTAAGTAATTTAACACCAGAGGAGTTGAGGGCTATTGCCAATTCTAAGCGATGAGGAAATGAATGCATTAGCATATGAAGCGGAAAAAGAACTGGCAACCCGCTTCTACCGTGATTATGTTGAATATGTACATCACGGCCATTACGAGCATTATAAACATACTGAATTAATTTGTGATGTGCTTCAACGTGTTGCTGATGGTGAACAATTATCCATATTAATAGAGATGCCACCACGACATGGGAAAAGTATGACGGTAACTGAATCGTTTCCGTCTTTTTATTTGGGTAAAAATCCTGATAAGCGGGTAATTGCTGCTGCTTATTCAGATGGGCTCGCAACTAAGTTCGGTCGTCTGAATCGTAATAAGTTCAATGAATTTTCGCATGATCTATTTAATGTAGAGTTATCTGAATCCAATGCGGCCACAAAGGATTGGGGAATCCAAGACAGACGGGGCGGTATGATTTCTACTGGTATAGGTGGTTCTATTACAGGACAAGGTGCCGATTTAATGATTATTGATGACCCTATAAAGAATATTAAAGAAGCAATGTCACAAACAATAAGGGACAATATTTGGGATGAGTGGGAGGCAACATTATCAACTCGTTTACATGATGGAGCGTCCGTAATCGTTATTATGACACGATGGCATGAGGATGATTTAATTGGTCGCTTACTTGCTCGGAGTCCTCGTAAGTGGGTGCGATTGCGATTACCTGCCATTGCAGAGGATGAACAAGATTTATTAAACCGTGAAATAGGTGAGCCGTTATGTCCAGAGCTCGGCTTTGATGAGAAATGGGCTGAGGAAAAAAAGGCAGAGGTTGGATCGCGGACGTGGGCGTCTCTTTATCAACAACGCCCCGCTCCAGCTGGCGGTAATATATTCAAACGTGAATGGATTCGTTATTATGTTCGTTCGGAAGAACAAAAGCGTCAGTGGGGCTTGAGTGACAATGTCATTGTATTGCCTATCCATTTTGACAAAGAAGTACAGTCATGGGATTGCACTTTCAAAGCAACAGATACAAGCGATTTTGTAGCGGGTGGTGTATGGGCAAGGAAGAAAGCACAATATTTTTTGCTTGACCAACATCATGCACGTATGGGCTTTGCTGATACATTAAAAGCCATTGAAGCGATGTCTGATAAATGGCCGCAAGCGCGGAGTAAGTACATTGAGGACAAAGCCAACGGTTCAGCAGTAATTGAAATGCTGCAGAAGAAAATTTCTGGCATTATCCCAGTTAATCCTGATGGAGGGAAAGAGGCAAGAGCGCACGCTGTATCACCGTTATTTGAAGCGGGTAATGTGTATCTCCCACATCCAAATATGTGTCCTTGGGTGAATGATGTAATAGAAGAGCTTGTATCGTTCCCTAATGCTGCTCATGATGATTTGGTAGATATGACTACACAAGCATTGAATCAACTATATACAAACAATACAAATCCGCTTGATAGATTTAGAAAATGGGCGGGTTTTTAGGTGGTGATGAATATTGAGTCTACTTGAACAGGCTAGGCAGTATAAAGAGGACTTTATGCAAGGGCATGGCAAGGCGAGTGAAAAGGATAAACTTACTCGGCAAGTACCAGGTGTGCGCCGTAAACTGACACATGCAGAAATATCAGGTCTGTATGCAGATAATCCAATTGTACAAAATATTGTTGATATTCCAGCCGAGGATATGACAAGACACTGGTTTACATTACGTATGAAGGATGAGCAGCTTGCTCGAAATATTATGAGCCGATTGGCTGATCTCAAAGCAAAAGAGGCCTTCAAGAAAATGAGAATGTATGAGCGTATGCGTGGTGATGGCTTTATCTCACTGGGTGTCACTCAAAAGAGTAAGTTCGACTTGCAGGATCCGTTAAAGTTGGAGAATTTAAAATCAGTTGATTACTTACATCCGTTTTCGAGTATGAAAGTAAGTGAGTTATTAATTAATGATGATGTCTTTGATAACAACTATGGAAAGTTGGAAAATTTACGGATTAATCGTGCATCTCGGAGCGGTATACAAGCCGTAGAAACAGAATCGCTTGTACATTACTCGCGTGTATTACATGACCAAACGAGGCGATTAGAGGACGAAGAACAGGGCATGTCGCTGTTAGAGACACTATATGATGCTATTACTGTGCTTGATACTTCCTTGTGGTCTGTGGGTCAGATACTACATGATTTCACATTCAAAGTGTATCAATCTAAAGATGTGGAAAACTTAACAAAAGAGGAAAAACGAGAGCTTGGTATGATTATGGATTTCATGTTTCGTACAGAAGCATTAGCAATTATCGGAGCAGATGAAACTTTGACCAAGCAAACAACGCCTGTATCCGGAATTAAAGACTTGCTTGATTTTGTATGGGAATATATAGCCGCTTCTGCTCGAATGCCTAAAAGTGTTATCAAAGGGCAAGAAGCTGGTACACTCACAGGCGCACAGTATGACGTCATGAATTACTATGCACGTATTACCTCAGCACAGGAAAATGAGCAAAAGCCGCTTCTTGAACAACTTATCCGCATGTTGTTGTGGGCTGAAAATGAACCAGGTGGAAGCATCGATCCAGACAAAGTTGAATGGGAAATTAAATTCAATCCGTTATGGTCAGTTGATTCGAAAACAGATGCAGAGATCCGGAAAATTGTTGCTGAAACTGACCAAATTTACATTTCTAATGGTGTTATAGGTCCTGACGAAATTAGAAAGACACGCTTTGGACAGTTCGGTGTGTCTGATGAATTCAAATTCTCTGGCGATGATGCCGATTGGCAACGCATAGCTAACGAAGTATACGGCAAGTGGAAGGAAAACGGCACACATGGCTAAACATGTACCCCCTACTCGTTTTCCTGATGTTGTCACGGCGTCTTATTACCGCTCCATCGATAAACTTGTACAAGAAGCGGGCAAGATAACATTAGCCATCTATGATACACAATTAAAAGAATACATCGACAACAACCGCGCAGATAGTAGCGGTTTTTTTGTTGAGGATGGGCCACTAGATTTTATTAAAAAAGTGTTAAATAGCATGAAAAATGCGATAACCCATACCTACTCACAACGTAAAGTAAATGCAACTGCTAATTCTTTCATGAAAAATTTAAACCAAGTGAATAAAACGAATATGGAACAGCAGGGCAGAGTACGCGGTATTAATCCAAACGACTCAGAGCCTTGGCTTGGACCATTCATGAAAGAAAATGTTGAGAAAAATGTAGGCTATATCACAAATATTCGTGATGATTACACCAAAAAAATTGAAAACATCGTACTAGATGGTGTAAATAATGGCAGTAGTCATAAGCAGATACGTCAGCAACTTGAGGACCAAATCGACATGTCTCGTAACCGAGCAGAATTTGTGGCTGTAGATCAAACTGGCAGCCTTTTTGGACAGATGACTGCCCAACGTCATCAAAATATGGGGGTCAATCGTTTTAAATGGCGTACGTCAAAAGATGAACGTGTACGAGACTCGCATAAAGAGCTCGAAGATAAGATATTTTCTTATGATGATCCACCTGTTGTTGGGCTACCTGGCGAGGACTTCCGTTGCCGGTGCATTGCAATACCTGTATTTGATGATGAGGAGGAAGAGATTGAATCAACAGCAGAACAACCTGTAAATGAGGAATTGACAGAGGAAGAAACGAGGGCTGTGAATCAATATATTAGCTCGGATTCCTATAAATTGAATGATAAGTTGAGAAGAGAATTGCCTCTTGATAAGCAGGATGAGATTCTAATAAAAAATTTAGATGCAGCCTTAAAGAAAGTACCAAAATATGAAGGTGATTTAAGTCGTTCGTTGTATTTTTATAATGAAGAAGAATTAAATAATTTTATGAGTAATCATATGCTAGGTTCTGTAGTGGTGTATAATGAATTTATTTCCACTACCAAAGGTGATGTTTATAATTTTGATGGTCAAGTTCAGTTGTATATTTTGGATGCTGAAAATGGCAGAAATATTAGTCATTTCAATGAAGGTGAACAAGAAATATTATATGAGCGAGAATCGAAATTCAAAGTGAAAAACATCGAAGAAATAAATGGCACTTATCACATTCAATTGGAGGAATACGATGAGTAATAAAAAACCTTTCAGCGATCCAAGATGGACACAGCCGTTAGGGGGAAAAGTTATTGGTAAAGTTGAGTTTACGGAAGAGGAAAAACAAGAAAACAAAAAGAAGTTTCGAGAGCACCTAAAGAAAATCGGTGTCATAAAAGAAGAGTGAAAACACGTAACGGCAAAAGGTTAGGTGTTTTTATTTTGGTCAAAATCCCAAACACTTGTGATTTTAGAAAGGGGGTGAAACTATGCCAAAAGTAGGCGAACATCTAAATCCAATCATTGAAAATAATTTTAAGTACCATGCTCCAAAGGCTGGTCAAGCTGAGAAGTATGAGGCAATTAATGAGAAAGCAAAAGAACTTGCTTATCTTATTGATGGCATGTGTCCAAATAGCCGTGAAAAATCGTGTGCTATGACACACTTAGAGGAAACAAAAATGTGGGCAAATGCTGCTATTGCACGAAATGAATAATTGGAGGAGATAGCTTGAAATTACAACGCTATGACCGCAGTTTAATAAACGATTATGCAGAGACACCAGAAGGGTATTTAACGGTACGTGTGCCGATTACTCGTCCTGGTGTTTTTCCATATCAACGAACAGACGGCACGGTGCAAATGGAAGCGAAGCTGCCTGATGAGATTTTTAGCGATTTAACAATCCATTCTGCACGGAGCAAGCCAATTACAGACAACCATCCAAATGAGCCTGTGACACTTGATAATTACAATGTTTATGCAAAGGGTATGAGCCATACGGATGTACAAGTCGAGGATTTGAAGTTGTATATATCCATGACGATTACAGATAAAGCTCTTATCCAAAAAGTGCATGACGGTAAGCGAGAAATTAGCATAGGCTTTATGTCAGATGTTACTGCTGAAAGTGGTTCGTACAATGGACAGCCGTATGAATACGTCCAACGCAATATCGAAATTAACCATATTGCCATTGTTGAGCAAGGGCGAGCAGGTTCAGAAGTGGCTATTCGTTCTGACAGCGATGCATGGCAGATTGATGCAAATGAAAAAGGAGGAACAACATTGGTAAAGTACAAAATTAACGGTGTAGAATATGACATTGACCCAAAGGTAAAGGCTCACATTGAGAGTTTAGCGGCTTCCACTTCAACAGATGAAGATCCGGAGGAAGAGGAAACAGAACCAGAAAAAAAGGAAGAGCCGAAAAAGAAAAAAACGGATACTGCAGATGCACTACAGGCACGCTGTGACATGCTAACAGTTTCAAATCACAATCTTAAATCAGAAAATGAACGTTTAAAGCAAAGCCAAGTATCGCAGGATGCACTCGATAAACAAGTAGAGGAACGTGTTGCGTTAATTACATCTGCAAAACAATATTTAGGGGATTCGTTTGACTTCGTAGGTAAAACAGATCGTGCAATTAAAGAAGCTGTTGTTGCTGCCGTTGTTCCAAGCTTTAAAGCAGATGATAAATCAGATGAATATGTAAATGTTGCATTTGATATGGCTGTAGAGCAAGTAAAAACGCAAGGCTTTTCTTCTACTGGTGCTAACTCGATTATTACAGGTGATGCAAGTCAAAATACAAATGTAAATGCAATGCGAGCGCAACGTTTAAACATGCGTTCTTAATTTACTTATAAAGGAGGGCTATCAGATGGCCATTACAGAATACGGACAATACATGCCGATTGCGGGTAAACCAGGACAATTAGCAAATTATCAGGAGTATGCTGCAGACAGTTATCCTGCAAAGGAAGTTATTCCATTTGGTGCAGCTGTGCAATTGAGCGCAGATGGCACAGGGATTGTACCAGTTAAAGTAGGCGGTTCGCCAATCGGCATTGCATTAGCGCGCGAAATCCATGATTACACAACCAATGTAGATGACCAAAAATATTTAGTCGGCCAACCGGTACCAGTTGTTAAGCGTGGCAATATTTTCGTTGTAGCAGGTGGCGATGTGACTAATGGATCTGAAGTACAAGTCGATGCAACGACAGGAAAATTCGTTGCCAGTGGTGGCATTGATTTTTCGCGTGCTGTATTCCGTGCTAAAGCATCTGCTGATGCATTAGTACAAATTGAAATTAATTTACCTTAAAGGAGGAACAATCAATGTCACAATTTCGTGAAGATGCTTTACTACGCCCACAGGATCTAGAGGCGGTAGATAAAAAAATTTATGAGCCGAAAAAAGAGGAACTAAAGGCTCGTACCATTTTAAATGTAAAAACAGATGTACCTGCAGGAGCGGAGACATACTCCTATGATGTGATGACGCGCTCAGGTGCAGCTAAAATCTTAGCACCAGGAGCAACAGATATTCCATTAGTGGATGCTGATTTAAAGCGTCATACGGTCAATATTTACTCTATTGCAACAGGATTCAATATATCTGTACAAGAAATCCGTAACGCAGAAATGGCACGCCGTCCTGTCGAGGTGACAAAAGCCGATACCGCACGTAAAGCAATTGCGGAAAAGGAGAATAAGCTTGTCTGGATGGGTGACAAAGAACATAACATTTTAGGCGTGGTCAATGCCACAGGTATTCAAGTGCTAGCTGTGCCAAACAATGAAGCGGGAGCATCAACAAAATGGAAGGATAAAAAAGGTGTTGAGATTGTAGAGGACATCAAAAAGGCGAAAAACTTGGTCAATAAGTTACCTGGTCACATTGCAGATACGTTATTAGTAGCTGCAGATCAGTATGAGCACCTTGAAAAAGTCTACAATGAGCACACAATGCAAACGTGCTTACAGTACATTCAATCACAAAATTGGTTCAAGCGTATTGATTATACATCTGATATGAACGGACAAGGCACGGCAGGAACAGATTGCTTCTTAGTATTCGATTCGTCACCTGATGTTGTTGAAATGCTTGTATCGATGGATATTACACGCCATCCACAGGAGTACAAGTTCCCGAATTACAAAATTCCATTAGAAGAGCGCTGTGGCGGTGCTATTGTGCGTTATCCAATGGCTATCGTTCGTGGGGAGGGTATCTGATGTTAGTACACAACAAAGGCAATTACACACGTGTTGCAAATGATGTAAAAGTTATTCCTGGTGCAAACACTTTAACAGAAACGGAATTTAAAGCTTTTGTAGGACATCCAATCATTATGGGTTTAATTCATAGCGGTGAAATGATAATTCCGGAAGGGCAAGCCACTTCTGGTGTATCTTCTCCTAAAGATTTAGATGCAGATGAAGCAATTAAACTTGTAAAAGATACGTTCTCTATCGAATTTTTAGAGAAATTTAAAGAAGATGAGAAACGTAAAACTGTTTTATCTGCTATTGATGCACGAATTGCTGAAATTCAAGGCAAATAAATGAAAGTGAGGTGTATTTTATGCCTGCTTTAACAACAATTGAACGTGTACGCTTGTTAGGTAGTGAATTTGACGTTGTGCCTGAAGCAAGATTGGAGATGTATATTGAGGATGCTTCGTTGGAGGTGTCCTCTTTGGGCATCCCTGTGGCGCATCATGAGCGCCTTACACGCTATTTAGCAGCACACTTAGCCATTCTATCAACAGAGCCGAAACAAGCTGTTATACGCGAAAAAGTAGACGTTATAGAGCGTCAATATAGTGATCCAAATAAAAACTTAGGGCTGTTAGGGTCGAAATACGGACAAGAATACCAACGAATTTTAGAAGATTTAGCAGAGTTAGAAAAAGAACCGAAAAAACACTTGAATTTGATGGTGATATAGATGGGTGTACAAATTCAAAGCAGAAACAATATTCCTCGTATCCTACAGTCTCTACGAGATTTAGGAAAATATGAGATTGAAGTAGGGATTTTCGGTAACGCTGAATATGTCATGATTGCAGCTGTACATGAGTTTGGTGTCACGATTCAGAAAGAAAAAGGCTCGATTGTCATTCCCGAACGCTCATTTTTGCGAACTACATTCGATGAAAAGCAAGATGAATGGTTTAAATTCGTGAAAAAACAATTAGAACATGTTTTTAGTGGCCGCATAAATGTTCGGACATTGTGTGAAAGGCTTGGTGCAAAAATGGTAGCGGATATTCAGGAAAAACTAACTGATTTAGATACGCCACCCAATGCACCAGCAACTATTGCTCAAAAAGGCTCTAGTAATCCGCTAATTGATTCAGGTGGCTTGCGTATGCGTATCACTTATAAGGTGGTGCGTCGTTAATGCCTGAAAAAATGTTGTTTGGCTCTGTTATCCAATCGCAAGGTGTGCCTTTTATTGCCCATATGCAAGGTGAAGGGAGCTACGTTGACAGTGAATGGGTTACAGGGCAAGAAGTACCTAAAGAAATGATAGGAATTATTCTACCTCTCAGCAATGACGATTTAAAGTATGCGGAAAATGGCACATATACAGTGAAAGAAAAGAAATTGCTAACTGTTGACCAAATACCTGAAAGCACTAAGGTGGAGTACAATGGGCAAAAATATACTCTGCAAGCTTTTAAAGATTATTCCGTATATACAGACGTCAATATATATTTGTTGAGGTGGCGTGAGAAATGAATTTAATGAAATTAATTAGTAATGAAATAGTTACTGATACGTCTATAACGGTTATTCGTGCGGACCAGCTCGGAAAGTTGCCATCTTTGCCATATGCTACTTACAAAATCATTGGAGATAGGAAAGGGCGAGGGCGTGAAAATCTTTCTCGTACGGACCAACCTGACGCCTTAATCGAAACACGATCACAGGAACGCAATGCTACAATTTCATTCAATGTTTACGGAACTTCGCATGATAACGCTTATGAAGTAGCTTCACAGCTTCGCAAGTGGTTTGAGGGGCGAGGTTCTTTCTTTTTGGATGGGTTGGGCGTAGCAGTTGCTAGTATTTCAGATGTACAGAATCGAACCACTTTTTTAATCGATTCCTACGATGAAAAGTGGGGATTTGACGTAATTATTCGTTACAACGAAACCGACGAATATGAAATAGACTACTTTGACAAAGTGGAATATGAACTAACAGTAGAAAGGGAGTGAAGGCATGGCTGCATCTGATAAATCACGTTTTGTTGAGGTCAATATCACACGTGAGACAAAGCCAGTCAGTGAAAAGGGCTTCGGGTTGCCGTTGATGTTGGCGACAAGTAAAGCCTTAGATTATAAGGTTTACACAGATATTTCCGAAGTAGCTGAGGACTTCGAAGAAACGTCACGCGAATATAAATTAGCTACTCGCATGTTTGGACAGTCGCCAAAAATTAGAGAGTTAGCTTGCTATGGTGTTGAGTATGCTTCGGGAAAGGGCGAGGTAACTGCTCTGTCTGCTGCATTAAATGACCTAGTGAAAACTGACAATGATTGGTTTTACTTAGTATCAACAGCAAACAGTGATGCAGAAATCAAAGTGCTATGTGAATGGATATCCACGCAGGAAAAAATTTATGGTGTGACCACTCAAAACATTGCATTAACGGAAGAATTAAAAAATCTATATGAAAATGTATTGTTATCAGTACATGACGATGAACACGCTTATCATGCGGAAGGGCTTATTGCATACGGTGCACCGCAAGTCATTGGCTCCTATGTGTTTAGCCATAAGCAAGTCAATGGTGTCCGCGCTGCCAAGCTATCTAACGCGGAGATTAACAAGATCATCTCTAACAACGCCACAACTTGTATCAGCGAAATGGGCTGGTTAATCAACGCATCCGGAAAAGCCGTTGGTGGCGAATATTTAGACGTGATTCAAGCTGATTATTTCCTACGTGCACGCTTACGCGAGGATATATTCCAACTACTAGCAACTGTCAAAAAAGTACCGTATACAGATGCAGGTATCGCAATGGTTGTAGCTCGCATGGATACACGCTTTAAATCTGCTTATCGCCAAGGGATTATCGCAGAGGATGACAATGGCGATCCGGATTATCAAATTACATTCCCACGTCGTAAAGACATCCCGAAAAATACGATTGCCCAGCGCATTTTACCAGAAGTTAACTTTAGAATCATCATCGCAGGTGGCGTGGAAAAAGTACAAATTAATGGTGTTTTGGCACTATAAGGAGGGACTTTAATTGGCTGTACACAATTTTAAACATACACAGGTCGTTGTGGCAGGGAATATTATCACTGGTTACGGTGATGGTGATGCGATTTCCGCAGAAGCAAACGAAGATAAGTGGTCACAAAGCGTTGGTGCAGACGGTAATGTGACCTATAACGAATCTAATAATGAAACAGCAACACTCACATTAAAATTAAAGCCTAGTTCGGCATCTGTACCTGTTTTGCATCAACTCTATAAAAGTGGAGAGTCGTTTGATTTTATGATTCATGACACAGAGTTAAATACGCGTGTTACAGGTGAAGATTGTCGTATCCAAAAATGGCCCACATTTTCGCGTGCAGAAGAAATGGAACCACGCGAGATTGTCATTTTAGCGGCACATTATAAAGAAGATTAATAATAATTAGGAGGAATTTAACATGGCATTTAAACCAAAAACACAGGAATACACATCAACAGAAGGCGGTAATCAGTATACATTTCAGACTGTGTTACCCTCTGTTTGGGCAAAAATAGAGGATAAAATTACGGATAAGGGTGGCAAATTATTAGTATCTATCGCAATGCCTGAAATGCTAGAAAAAGTAGTGGTGACACCATCGGGGTTGAAATTAGATGATTTTGAATCGTGGGCGGAGTTAGAAGAGGTAACAATGGCAGCCTATCGTTTTCAACGCAAAGGAAAATAAAGCATTATTTCAGCTGAGGGGCATTGAACATGTCCCTCATTTCTATGTTGAACAGGCGAATAGTCGATTTTGGCGTTATTTAATTCCAGAATATTTTCCTGCATACAAGCCAGCAGATATTGATTTGTTAAGCCAAGAAGAAATCTTAGAGCACTTAGCAGCAATACATGAGCGTAGAAAACGTGAACAAGAACAAAGGCAACGTAGTGAAAAATACTTAGCAGCTTTGTTTGGGAGGAAGGTGTAAAAACATGTCTACATTACGTGATATGTATGTATCTATGCGCTTTCGCGATCAGGCTTCTTCGGCTTTACGAAATATAGATAGGCTAGTAGATCAAATTGAACATGGTTTCCATAGCCTTGGTAGCAGTGTAAATACATCTACAAGTGGGTTCCATTCATTAGTAAGAGAAGTCGGTCGACTGGAAACAGAATTAAGTAGTACACGCACAGAGATGCAGGGGTTACGAAATCGCATCGATGAATCCGAACAAGAAATGGCGAATCTACGTAATGAAGTGAATCGCTTAAACAGTGCTGCTAGTGAAAGTAACAGTATTTTCACAGGCATGGCAGGCAAGGTCACAGCGGTTGTTGGAGCACTAGGCGGACTCGCATTGGGTGCATCTGTGATTTCCGCAGCGATAGAAATGGACACAGCATTCAGTCGACTAGAAGCACGTACAGGCAAAACAGAAGCAGAATTAAAAGAGCTTGAAGGTGTAGCCAAAGACGTATTCCGAGCAGGATTTGGCGAAAATATTACGCAGGTGGCTGATGATGTATCAACGTTAGGGGCAATGTTTAAAAATTTAAAAGGTGATGCCTTAACGGAAGTTGCCATAGGTGCGGCGACTATTGCACAAACATGGGATGCAGAATCAAAAGAAGTTGGCCGTACTATTCAATCAATGACACGCAATTTTGAAGGTCTAAGTGAAACTAAAGCATTGGATTTAATGACACATGCTTTTCAAAAAACGGGTGACTACTCAGATGATTTACTTGATACGTTTAACGAGTATAGCGTGCATTTTAGTAAGCTTGGATTGTCTGCAGAAGAATTTACAGGCATTTTGATTTCTGGTGCTGAAAATGGCGCATGGAACATGGATAAAGTCGGGGATGCTGTGAAAGAGTTTGGTATCCGTGCAATCGATGGCTCAAAAGGAACAAAAGAAGGTTTTGCTGCTATTGGTTTGAATGCAGATGAAATGGCTGATAAATTTACAGCAGGCGGAGAAACAGCAAACAATGCTTTCGCTGCTACTCTTGCAGGATTAGCAACTATGAAAGACCCTGTAGAGCAGAATGCAGCAGGGGTCGCACTTTTTGGCACGATGTGGGAAGATTTGCGGGAAGATGTGGTCTTATCTATGGCAGACTCAACCTCTGCTGTAGCTGGTTTTGAAGGCTCTACTGAGCGTGCAGCAGAAGCATTACAAAATAACTTTGGCTCACGTACAACAAAAGTGTGGCGAGACTTGCAGTTAGGAATGGTAGAAGCCTTTCAAAGTGAAGAAATGCAAAACTTCTTAGGTAGTGTCATGAGTGACATTGAATCGGCTGTACCAAGTATCAAAAATGCCTTTTCATCCATGGCAGAAGTCATTACAAACAATGTTGAGCCCGCCTATGCAGGTTTTAAAACAGGTGTTGGTTGGATAATCGAAAATAAAGATTTAGTGGTATCCGCATTGACTGGAGTTGCAGGCGGTTTTGCGCTGCTTAAAGGAATTACATTTGTTAAAACAGCGTTAGATTTATATAAAGCTAGTACGTTCGCTTCTACATTCGCCACACAGGGCTTTAACGCTGCCTTGAGGGCTAATCCGATTGGTCTTGTTGTCACAGCAATTGGTTTATTAATAGGAGCAGGGGTCTACCTGTATCAAAACTGGGACACGGTGAAAGTAAAAGCGGGAGAATTGTGGGATAAAACAAAAGAGGTATTTGGTGGTATTTATGATTGGGCGTCTCAAAAGATACAGCCAGTAACGAGCTTTTTCAAAGGGCTCTATGATAAATTTATCGACTTTAGAAACGCAATTACTAACTTTAAACCGCCTGAATGGGTTTCAAAAATCGGTGGAGCAATTGGCAAAGCTGCTGGAGCCGTAGGTAATTTTATAAGTGGATCACATGCGACAGGGTTAGAACGAGTGCCTTACGATGGCTATGTAGCAGAATTGCATAAAGATGAAACCGTACTAACAGCTCAACAATCATCTGCTTTGCGAAGTGCAGGGATGTTGTCTCAAAACTCTGATGGCACACCAGAACTAAACATGGGAGGCGGAGGCACAACTCAGCAAGCACCAAATGCAGGCGGTGGAGGTCACCAATTTATTTTCAATATTACAGGTGATAATCCGCTAGACATAGCCCAAAAAGTGCGAGAAGCAGTTAGCGATTTGCTAGGTGAAGAAATGCAAATTATGTAGGTGGTGATAGGATGCCTTATATAAAGGATGTTTTAATTGATGTTATCACAAAAGTTTCAACGCCCGAATCTTCTACTACAACAGATCATGCATTGGAAGATGGTGAACAGATTACGGACCATGTAAAAAGTAATCCTATCACCATCTCATTAACAGGTAATATCCTTGATGATACGGAAGAAAAAGTATTGAAGCTTAGGGAGTACCGAGAAAAAGGCGAAATCATCGATTTTGATTATATGACAGCCTTAAAACATGTTGTCATTACAGACTTTAGTCGGGACTATGAAGCTAAAATTAAAGATGGCTATGCTTTCACAATGACATTAAAGCAAATTAAAGTTGCTAAGGTTGCTAAATTTGTAAGTGTATCAGTGCCAGTGAAAAAACAAACCAAACCTGTAAGTAACAAAGGGCGGCAGCAAACGAAAAAGACACCTTCTACCGCATCTAAAACAAATAAAGCTAAATACACTACGCCACCTAAAAATACATCTAGCGGTGGTTTAGCTGGATTGGAGGGGCGTAAATAGTGGATGAATATATTGACATTGATAAACTTGAAATTCCCTATGCTTTTGAAATAGATTTAGCTGGTGAGGTTTTTGAATTTGAAGTCAATTACAACCATGCTCATGATTTCTTTACCATAGATTTATTTAAAAATGGTGGGGCTCTTGTAGTTGGGGAAAAGCTTATCTTGAATCGTCCATTATTCAGAAATCGCATAGATATACAGTTACCAAAAGTGCAAATTATACCGTTAGACCGAGCTAATTCAGCGACTCGTATCACCTACGAAAATCTGAATGAGACGGTCTTTTTATATGTGAATGAAGGTGAAGAAAATGAGTAATTTATACATGCGAAAAACTGCTTTTCTTGTAAGTGATCGAGAAATATCAGATCCACTAACGATTAAATTCAGTGTGCCATTTGGAGATGATGAAAAAGTCGATACCATTGATATACAAGTTTTTAACTTGAAAGATGATACAATTAACGCCATTTCTACAAATAAAATAGCCATTTTAAGTGCGGGCTATGTAGATGACAATGGCGTTATCTTTAGTGGCACACTTAAAAAGAAGGAAACGAAGTGGGAAGGGCTAGACAAAATTACGACTTTTAAGTGTATTGATTCAAGTTTAGATTATACGAAAGGGGTTATCAAAAGAACATATGGACGAGATACCTCAGCTTCCCTCATTTTAAGAGAGTTAGCTCGTGATGCAGGCCTTGCAATCGGTGACATTGATTTACCTGTAGATTTTGTCTATCGAAGTGGAAAAGTGTTGAATGGAAAAATTAAAACTCTTGTCGCTGAAATTGCAAAGGATTGTGAGGCAAAGCTACACATTAATAAAGGGCGCATCTATGTACGTGACAGTAAAAAGGGCGATAATTTAGGGCTCGATATTTCTAAGGAAACAGGATTGATTGATGAACCAGAGGAAGTCGAGGAAGAAATGAAGGACGAAAAAGGTTCTAAGTTGAAAAATGACAAGAAGAAAATCAAGGGTTATAAAATCAAAGTATTGCTCAACCATAGGATTACAACTGATGTCATTATTAAACTTACATCTCGTAAAGTAAGCGGTGTTTTTCGTGTTTCTAAAGGTGAGCATAAGGGCGATACATCTGGCCAAGAATATTACACAGAATGCGAGGTGGTACCGGTATGACAAAAACATCTATGACTCAATTTGTAAGTGAATCTATCGAAGAAAGCCTGATGAATGTTGATACATGCCTCATTTGCGAAGTTCTTGAGGTAGATATGAATTTGTATAAAGCTGACGTTTTGCCATTACACGACCCAGAAGCTACACCGATTTTAGATGTACCTATGGCATTTTGGCAAACAGAGCAATTTGTTATCCAAGTGCCATTTAAAAAGGGTGACAAGGTGTTAGTTGTATGCTCGCAAGCTGACATTGACCCTCTAATGTTTGGTGGAGGAAAGGCTGCAAGTAGGTCATTTAGTGCCAATGATGCATTAATAGTGGGTGGCGTTCATTATTTCACAAAGCCACTGCAAAATGAGCATCCTGATGACCTTCTCCTCTCTGATAAGATTTATAAAAATAAAATTCGTATTACTCCAACTGGCGAAATATTTATGGAATCTGAGGAAAATATCAATATCATATCCAAAAAAGATGTAAATATAAAAGGCGAAAATGTTTGGATTAATTAGGGGGGATTACTATGCCAGCGGCAATACGAAAGGGCGATATATGTAAAGGTCATGGCTGTTTTGTTCCCAGGCCCAATGACGAGGGCAGTCACAATGTCTTTATCAACAATATACCTGCCCATCGAGTGGGTGACCATTGGATGACACATTGTTGTGGCTCTATATGTCATGATTCAGTGGCAGCAACTGGATCTCCTAATGTATTTGTAAACGGAAAAAAATTATGCCGTGTGGATGACCTAACAGAATGTGGCTCACCTATGGGCAATACACACAGCCCAAACGTTTTTGTTAACGATAGAGGGTGACAGGAATGCATACTTTTAAGTATAACGATGACGGCGATTGGATATTTAATGAACTAGTACATGGTGATGAGCAGCTCATACAAAATTTAAAGCAACTGTTGCGCACAACGGTTGGTGAATGGATGTTCAATGATAATCATGGCTTTCGTAGAGCAGTCATTGAGCAAAAGATACCTAATAAAAAGCAAACAGTTCAAGCTATGCATGATTGCTTGTATCAAGAGCCACGTGTAGCCGAGGTTCTTAGTGTGGAGTATGATTTCAACCGTATTAAACGCCATCTTACAATTAATTTCAGAGCAAGAACAGTAGAGGGGCATGAGATAGGAGGGGAGGCTATTGTTAACTAAATCGGGATTTAAGCGGCAACGTACGGCTGATTATTTGCCAATAATTGAGGAGCAAGCAAGGGATTTATATGGCGAGGATGCCGATTTATCAGATCGTACACCTGTTGGTAAAATGATTCATTTGCAGGCCCAACAAAGGGCGGAAGATAATGAGCAACTTGAGATGGTCTACAATGCTCGCTTTGTCGATACTTCGGAAGGAGCAACGCTAGAGGCTAATGTCAACCGTGCCTTACTTACTCGCAAACGGTGGATTAAAGCCACTGGCGAGGTCGTTGTCACTTTAGATAAAGGTACAAAGATCTATATAGGTGATTTGTTTCGGACGAAATACAACGTGTATTTTAAAGCTTTAGAGGCTATAGATGCGGTGGAAGATGGAAACTATCGAGTAGATGTTGAAGCCCTTGAATATGGCGCAATAGGCAATGTAGAACCAGGAGATATAAGTATAATTGTGAACCCACAAAGCGGCATCAATTCGGTAACGAATCCAGATGCTTTTTTTAATGGTCAAGATGAGGAAACAGATGCAGAATTGCAGGACCGTTATTATGATTCTCTCGGTAAAGTAGGGGCAAGGCGAGTGGAATCCATAGAAGCAAATGTACTTGATGAAGTGGAAGGCGTACGAGCAGCTATTGCAATTGAAAATGACACAAATGTTGTGGATGAAGAAGGACGCCCCCCTCACTCGGTCGAAACGGTTGTGTTAGGTGGTTTAGATGAAGATGTTGCGATGGCTATCTTTAGAAAAAAAGGTGGCGGCATACAAGCGTATGGACAAACTGTTTATACATTTAAAGATAGTCGTGGCATCTTACATGAAATTGGTTTTACTAGAGCAACAACAGTCAGTCTTTTTGTAAAGGTATATATCAAAAAGAGCAATCAATATCCATTAAATGGTGACAATTCAGTCATTGGTCAAGTAGTCAAGTATATTGGTGGCACATACAATGATACGCTTTATCCAGGTGTAGGTATGAGTAAAGATGTCGTTTGTGCAAAGGCAGAGGCTAGGGTCTTATCAGTCAATGGTATTGAGGATGTTCGGGTGGAATTTTCGAAAGATGGAATCACTTATGAGTCGCACAATGTAACCATTGCATTTCCCGAAGTTGCAGAAACGGACGAGTCTAAAATCGAGGTGCTGTACCTTGTCTAATCAACGATTACAAACTTTATTAGACCGTATGCCTCGTCAATATGCAAAAAATGAAGAAAGTAATAACTATAAGCTCCTAAAAATTATTGCTGAAAATGGTGTGGAGAATTTAGCAATACAACAAACCATTTTAAAGTATTGGGATGTGGACCAATCAGAAGGGTACGGATTAGATCGACTAGGCAAAGATGAGGGAATTTCTCGCGGTGGTTGGGATGATTATGAATATCGCAAAATGATAAAAATTCAATGTATTCTCAATCTTTCCGAGGGTGATATAGACACCATGAATCAGATTATGGACGCCTATATGGGCAATGATTTCATTGGCTTTGAGGAAGGGTGGAGAGAGTTTGAGCCAGCTACACTATTACTCAATATTCGTGCTTCAGCTAAAACTATTCCGGATACCTTAATTAAACGTATTAAGACTGCAGGTGTAGGAATCTACATCTTTTTGAATGAACTTAACGAATTTATTTTATTATACGCCGGCACATATGCATGGCAGATAAATTATAAAATTTGCAGTCGCTTTAAAACAGCACCAACGCATGGAGCATTAGGAAAAGAAATTATCAATGTTATCGATGGCATTTACGGCTTTAAAACAAATAGTCGTATTTGTGGTCGATTTAGGGCAGGGGGTACAAAGCAATGAATGAGATACAGCCATTGATGCTTGAGCTAGTACAACAATACTTAAGTGACATGGTAGCAGGTGCAAAAGTAACCATTGATGGTGTTGTCCATGATAAAGAAATCTATCATACAAGCACAAAATATGGATTAAGAAAGTATGTAAAATTGTCCATGGAGCAAGGCTTGGTGACTCGTGCAGCATTAGTTGATAGCCATGGCCGCGAATTGTATGTAAAAACCATGAACTATCAAAAAGGAGTCCAAGGGTATGTGATTGCATTCCCTCTACAGCTCGAAGCGAAGGAAGTGAAAGTAAATGCGTAAGCTCATGAATGGGGAAATACCATTAAATTTTAAAACGAATCCGTATGATCGTACACAATGGCATGATGATGTAACGGATCCAGTAACCGGAGAAGTCATTGAAGATGGTACACCTTTCATGTCAGAGTTTGGGAATAATTTTGAGTGGGGAATCTATAATGCCTATCGCTTTATAAATGAAATATATCGACAGATGGAGCGTATGCGTGTGCAGTTGGAACTTGATGGCCGCGTACCAGGTAACAGTGGAACCTTTGCAGACGTGTTAGATGGTAGTACCAATAAAATCGTACTTGATAAGACATTGACTGATATTATCGAGCCTGTAAATATCGGCACCACGGTTTTAAAAGTTGCAAGCGTAGAAGGATTTACAGCTTTTACACAAGTAACAATTTTTGATGATCTGCACATGGAAGATGTCATTATCACAGCTATCGGAACAAATACAATTACTGTACAGGCACTGCAGCATAATTATAAAAAAGGTGCAAAGGTAGCTCGTAGTAATGTAGCCATCGACACACTCAATGCTGAAATGGGTATTGGGGATTGGCAAACTTATCATGTTGAGTTAGTGGAGGTGGTTTAGGATGGCAATTTATTATTGGAACCGATTTAAGGCAATTGCACACCATACGTATGATTATAGGTGGCAACTAAGGGGTACACAAAGTATGCATACATCTGGGTGGAATATAAGTAATAAATTCTACACTGATTTCATTTGGAACCCAGACACTAAAGAATTTACCCTAACTGGACAGGTATATAATTATTCAAATGTACCATTAGGCACATTTTTTTACTTTGTGGCAGGTAGTGCTTTAACAGGAAATGCTATAACTCGCTATAACATGATGGAACGAGACTCACAGTATACAACATATTCTTTTTGGGAAACATTCTCTACAAGTCCCGTAATAGTTTCATCTACGTATAGTCAAGGTGAGTATTTAACAACAATTACTGCCGATGAGAAAGCATATATAAATAATGCAAGGAATAGCGATGGATATTGGTATGTAAGGGGAGCAAAAGTAAACACAGCACCTAATTATACACAAATACCAATACAATCTACTAAAAAAGATATACCTATCACAATTAATCTAGCCAATTATTTTAGTGATCCACAAGGAGATGCATTGACCTATACTGTATCTTCAGGTAATCCAAGCGTAGCGACAGCAACAGTCTCAGGTAGCACATTAACTCTTACTGGTAAAGAGATTGGCAGCGTATGGATCACCGTGGATGCAAACGATGGTGAATTTACCACTTCGCAAGGTTTTGCATTAAATGTAACTAATACAGTGCCAACAGTATCTGTGACCTCACCAAATGCAAATATGACCCTGTATGAAAATGATGTATTCAATCTTGCTGGCTCTGCAGCTGATACAAATGCCAATCAATCAGTTACAATTTACGCCCAAGTGAATTTGGAGCAAAGGATTGTTTTAGGCATAGGACTAAGTAATGCAGCTATTCCGTTTAACAAACAATTGAAATTTAAGGGTGGAAAATTGTATGATGGCGAAACAGCTATTACAGGCAACCTTACCGATGGCGTACCACATATTCTAAAAATATGGGCGCAGGATAGCGATGGTGGGCAATCTCCTATCACAGAGCGCACTTTTTACGTGGTACCAAACCGTCCACCAATCTTAACAGTGGATGCTATGCAACCGTCAGGCATCATTAATACAGACAAGTTTTCAATAACAGGTACAGCGAGCGACCCAGACAAAAATACTGTTACAGCTGCTTATCGATTAAACGGAGGTAATAGCGTAGAGTTGGAAATTGTAGAAGGTAAATGGACTTTTGATATTACTTTGGCGCAGTTAGTAGTGGGGCAAAATACCATTGTTATTGAGCTAATAGACAGTTACGATTTTAAGGTTTCTAAAACTATAAAATTTAATAAAAACGAAGTGAAAACGCCTATTTTGCAATCTGTAGCGAGGTACAAAATTTCTCCTCCTAAAGGTTCCGCGAAGGGCGTTTTATTGTGGATTCAGCGTGATGAGGCACTTGATTTAACCGTTGATTTATCTATGACACTCAGAGGCGAGCAAGAATCCTATGTACCACTCACAGCTACGCATACAGTGCCAGTTTATGAAGGTGTTGTGGAAGATGAGTTTTACTATGAAACTCAGGAATCAAGGGATAATATCATTCTCAAACTAACTACTACTAGACCTAACGTAAATATTAACAATAAAATCTATTTAATTATGGGGGTGCTTGAATAATGTTGAGAAGAAAAAGGTTGCCAGATGGTACATTTGGTGAACTTGAAAAAGTAGGCACCATTCCCACAACGGATGAACAGGTTAAGTCATTAGGAGAGCAGTTAGCCCAAGAGAAAGTGAAAAATATTCAAAAGGACATACTTATTAACAATCTTGGTACACAACTAACTCAATTAAAGCTTGATGTTATCACAATGAAAGGCGGTGGAGAGTGATGAATTTTTGGCAAATTGCTTTTATCTCGAGATGGGTAACAGCTGCTCAATTACGTATATCAGTGAAAACGGAGGCGAATCCATTTGGAGAAATTACGCCTGAGCAGTACAAAGAAATTACAAATGAAGAATTTGAGGCGCAGTCAAAAGACTAGCGTTATTTTTATTGTTAATTTTAGAAGGAAATGCTTCCTTTTTTGTAGAATAATAGTTATGCGAAAGAGAGGAAGATGTATATGGTGAAAATTGATATCAAAAATCATAAAAGTGAGTGGGAACGTTATAGTGAAGAAACTAAAGGGGGATTATATTTTGCATTAGCTCATTTCTTAGCAAAGCCAAAAGGCTTTGTGTTTAGAGATGACTTTCAAAGTGCGTATATCAAGTTTCTAGAAACGATAAAAAAAGAACCAGTTTCTGACCCGTCATTCAAAGGTAAAATATCCCAGTTAAGTCAATTCCCTTTATTTGGTCATGAAAATCGTATTTATGGTTATCATGAGGATAATGACCTTTATCTCAATAGTAGAGGAGTGGAATTTTTCTTCTTCTTAAAAAATGATATTTTGTCATATGGAGAAGAAAAAGAGCTTGACTTGTTTTTAAATCGAGAAATTAGGAGATATATCCCCAGTATGTTTTTAAACGCTGTAGACAAATAAACAACTAGCACTCTCAGTTGAGGGTGCTTTTTATATTCCCAAGCGTTTGGGAGTTTGCCTTCCGGAAATTTAGGAGGCTTTAATATTGGTAAAGTGGGTGAGTCAATGGAAGAACGACGAATTGGTAAGTTAGAACACGACATGACAGATGTTAAAACTCGTTTAGCTGTAGCTGAATCAAACATCAAAGAAATTCGAGAGGACATCGGGGGCATCAAAGACAATACAACATGGATATTACGATTAGTTGTTGGTGGGCTTATAGGTGCTATATTAACTTTTATTCTAAATGGAGGATTGATGTGACATGAAAATTAACTGGAAAGTACGCTTGAAACATAAGCCCTTTTTAGTGGCAGCATTTGCATTAATACTATTATTGGTGCAACAAATTGGTGCTTTATGTGGCTACGACACAACAATTTATAATGAGCGAGTAACAGAGTTATTTAACACTGTGCTCGCTTTTTTAGTGCTGATTGGTGTGGTTATTGATCCAACGACAACTGGTACTGCAGACAGTGACCAAGCACTTGGATATAACAAACCACGTGATGATTTGGAGGGGAATAAATAATGGTAGTAATACGTAAAAAGCTAGTATCTGATGCTCAAGCAGCAAAGGTCACAAATGGAAAAGGTAATACCAAAAGAAAAGTAGTTGTTCACGGCACAGATAATTACCGTACAGGGGCAGATGCGGATGCACATGCCCGCTTACAAGCAAATGGCAATAGTCGTTCTGCTTCATGGCATTGGCAAGTAGATGATAAAGAGGCAGTACAATCTTTTGAACATACTTGGCAATGTTGGGCTGCTGGAACAGCTAAAGGTAATTCGGAAGGCATCCATGTTGAAATGTGTGTGAATGCTGATGGTAACTACAACAAAACATTAGAAAATACTGCTAGGTTAGTTGCAAAAATCTTAAAAGACGAGGGACTATCAATTAACGATGTTGTGCAACATAATTATTACAGTGGCAAAAACTGTCCTCGTGAAATTCGCGCAGGCAATGTCGCTTGGAATATCTTCTTGAAAATGGTTAAGAACGCTGGCACTACTCAGCAACTAAAGCCAGAAACTGACAATAATAAATACCGAGTTATGACAGGCACATACAGTACAATTCAAGCCGCTGAAAACGTACTGGATGTATTAAAACATCGGTTTGGTTGGGTGGCTTACATTGAAAAAGACGGCACAAAATGGCGTGTTAAAACAGGTACATTTACTGGAATGAATGCGGCACGAGATGGAGTAAATAAAATAAAAACAGCGAAACTTGCACAAGTTGCAAATGTTGTAGCTGCATAATATCAAAGCCCAGGTACTCAATTAATTTTGAGCCTGGGCTTTTTATGGTTTAGTATTCTCTCACTTCAACTAAAATATTAACTATTATATTAAATTTTCTTATAAAATTTATGTGTTATAAAAAAACCCACTCCTGCTAATAAAATTCCCAATACAATAATTGAAGAAATTATTAAAGTATTCATAATATACACCCCCGTTGTTATTTTTTAAATAACCCTGAACGAATTAATGATTAGGTATAAGAATTTATTTCATACTTCGAAATAGATTGCATCAATTCTTCCTTCCAATCCCTACCTAATAACCAAAATATAACAGTGTCAATAATTAAAGTCAATAAATATTTAATGTTTATCATTAAAGAAGTATCAATTATTTACAATGCTTTGTTTGTGCAGTAATTATAAGAAGGATTTTTATTAAATAATAAAACGGAAGAAATCTCAATTGGGAAATAAAATATGTACCTGTTTATAGATAATAAGTATGCTAACTTAAAACTCAAGTTGAAGAATTGCTTTTAAGTCATATAAATAAATGACCAGGCATTAGTTATTAAAAAAGCCACTCATTTGAGTGACTAAATTGTTTATTGAACAGGCATTATTCAGGAATTCCATTTAAAGGATTTACAGAATGGCACAATGACCACTGATCGATTGATTGGGTTATATATTACTATTCAGCAAAGACGAAATAAATAGAAAAGATAAAGACCAGCAAAGCTATTTTTTTAGCTAAGCTGGTCATTTTTTCATTTAACTATGGAATCAACTGCTGAAATATAAGGTTGAGCATCTAGTGATTTGTCATTCATACGTATAATGATTGTCCCAGCTTGGTAAGTTCCAAAAGATTTCCCTTGAACTTCTTTAGCCTTTTCTTCACTTGGCCACTCATAAATACTAACAGCTTCTGTTGTTATTACCGTAGTACATTCTAAACTAACACAATTATGGCTGTTATCTCTAGGTTCTGGAGTACTCAAACCAGTACTTTGAAATGCTTTTAGAATATCCTCAGCAGAGTAAGATGCTGTTGATTGTTGTAGATCGGCTTTAGTTGTTAAATGTTCTTCTTTGACTTTGTAATCAAATTCATATACACCAATTTTATCTAATCCTGTTTGTGCTCTGCCCTTATTTGATAAAGCAACTTTACCATCTGCAGCATAAGACTTTGCTAAACTATCTTTTATATTCACTCTAACAAAAATGGAATCAATTTTTTCTTTTTTATTTTTAGCTAAGTCACTAGTAGATTCCACTAATTTACGCAAGCCCTTTTCTTCTGTTAAAGGTGTCACTAAAGTGACATACCAAATACTTCCATCAACTCGTTCTTCTTCAATGGCATAATCAAGTTTGCTTTCATTATTCTCTTTTTCCAGCTTTTCTTCTTTAGGTTTAGTGGATGTTTCAACTTTTGCACTATCTTTAGAATCATTGGCTGATTCTGAGCTGTCAGTTGGAACCATAATAAATCCAATAACAAATACAATAATGGATATACCTAGAACAGGACCGCCTTTCGTTTTCTTCTTTTTAATAAATCCGAGTACTAATAAAACAAGACCTATAAAAAAACCTAGTATTCCTAAAAGTGCTAACAATGCTCCCATTTCAAATTCTCCTTTTATGTATGATTAATCTTTTTTAACTATACCAAAATTACCATTTTTCGTTAATACTATTTATTCCATGCTAATAAGATGTCTGTTCAACATCTATAGAGGCTTCAATTATTTAATGTTATTTATTAAAGATAAAAAGCAACCAAAGCAACAAAAAAGCAACCAAAATTCTGAATGCAAGTGAATATCGGTGAAATCGAAACATTATACATTGTAGAAAAACCTTGCTATAATAACCTTTGCGAATACATATGAAAGAGGGTAAAAGCATGAACGCTTACGATGAATATATGAAGCAGGTTGTGAAACCGATGCGTGAAGAGCTGGTGGGGGCTGGCTTTACGGAGCTGACGACCGCTGATGCGGTGAATGAATTTATGGCAGAGACGAAGGGGACTTCGTTGGTGGTGATTAACTCGGTTTGTGGTTGTGCGGCGGGGCTGGCACGTCCGGCAGCTCGTGAGGCTGTGGCGGCGGTGATGCCAGATCATCTGATAACGGTTTTTGCGGGGCAGGATCCGGAAGCGACTGCAGCGATGCGTAGTTTTTTTGAGGATGTACCACCGAGCTCACCATCAATGGCAATTTTAAAGGATGGGGAACTGGCATACTTTATTCCACGTGAGCAAATTGAAGGATTCCCAGTAGAGCAAATCGTTACTCATTTAACAGGTGTTTTAGAGCAAACATGCGAGAAATAAAGACTATTGTTACGACAGCGGGCAGACCAGACGATGTATCGATGGCGCTCGCTGCTTTTGCATGTAATGAATTAGGGGCTTCCTTTGAGCCACGAAAAAAACGTTCTATTCGTAAAATCTCGGAGGAACTTCATGTACATGTAATAGTTGCTGGAAAAAATCGCTTTGAATACTATGCTTTTGGGGCAAATGAACCGTTTTTCTTTCATCCCAATTCAGCGGCATTTCGCTTAAAGCGTGTAGCTCGTGGAGAAGCAGAGCCATTTTTAGAAGCGGCGCAGCTAGAAATAGGAGACTCATTGCTTGATTGTACGCTTGGACTTGCCGCAGATGCTATGCTTGCCGCATATACAGTTGGTGAAGAAGGGCTTGTCGTAGGGCTTGAAGCAAATCCAAATGTGGCGTTTATTGTCAAGCAGGGGATGCAAACCTATGATACTTCAGAGCTACCATTAACGGAATGTATGCACCGTATTGAAGTGATTCAAGCAGAAGCTACTCGTTATTTAAAAAATTTGCCAGATAAATCTTTTGATGTTGTCTATATGGACCCAATGTTTGAGGAGATTATTGGTGAGGCTACTAATTTTGAGGCGCTTCGACGAGCAGGAGAGCATCCTTCATTATCAGATGAATGGGTGCGTGAAGCACAACGTGTGGCGAAAAAGCGGGTTGTGTTAAAAGCCCACTTTCGTTCAGAATGGTTTGCCAAATATCAATTTCAGCGCTATGAGCGATTGACAGCGAAGTTTCATTATGGTGTGATAGATACCTCTAACTAATAAAGGAGGAGCATTTAGCAGTATTTGCTAAAGCTCTTCCTTTATTATCCTAAAATTCAAAATATGATAATATATAAAGAATAAGAGAAATCCTTGACTGCTAAAAATAAATACGGAGGTGATTTATATGGATTCGAAAGAAACACCACAAGAAAAAAGAGAACGTTTAAGGCAAAATGAATTGAAAAATAATCCTTTAGGGACTTTGAATGAAGGATTAAATCGAGCAGAAAATGGAAATTTAGTGGATGTATCAGGTGGCATGGGTTGGAAAGGTATGATTTTTTTAATTTTTGTGCTGTTTATTGGCTATATCATTTATAGTTACTTCTATACGTAAAATATTTCCCCTATTTTTAACAATGGAGATGTGAAAGGAGAAATTGACAATGACACCAGAGAAGATTCCCCGTTAAGCCCGAGGCCCACCTTGGTCTATCTATCAACGCCATCCTATAACAAATTTAAAAGGAGAGACATTGATAATGGGTCCAAGTAAAATGACTAGAGAAGATAAGATGAATATTGTAATGACGATTGTTAATCAACTTTTAATGAAATATGGTGCAAAGGTAAAAGCAATAGGTTTGTATGGTTCTTTGGCAAGAAAAACAGATGGACCATATTCTGATATTGAAATAAAATGTGTACTCAATTCTTTAACAGAGAGTTTTTCCTATGAGTGGACAGCAGGAGATTGGAAAGCTGAAGTGAATTTTAATGATGTTGAATCGATATTAGAAGAAGCAATAAGTGTTGATGAAGAATGGCCACTAACACATGGACAATTTCTTGATATTCTTCCCCTCTATGACCCTGATTCATTTTTCAATGACCTTAAAGTAAAAATGAATTCCATAGATTCATCTGTTTTTAAAGAAGTGATTTGCCAGACATTAGTGGAAGAAATGTATGAGTACATGGGAAAAATTAGGAATATTCAAGTTCAGGGTCCCGATTCATTTTTACCTATTTTAGCGATGAAACTGGCATTGGGGGGTGCCATGATTGTCGGCCTACACCACCAACGATGTTATACAACCTCTGCCCAAGTTCTATCAGAAGCCCTAACATATACTGATAAGCCAAAAGAATTTGCAAGTTTATGTGAGTTGGTGATGACTGGCAATCTTTCGAATCCACAGCAAATTATGTTAGTTTGCGAAGGTTTTTGGGATTCACTAGTATCATGGTCTACACGACATGGATATATGATAAATGTTTCACAGGAAATACCCTGGTAATTTTAGTGCTTTACTCTTTGAAAATAATGTGCTATAATTATTAACGTGCTATTTTAGGTGGCATATTTCCGTAATCTGGCATTCTGCTTTTTGTTTTTGTAGATACTTATTCACACTGGCGCATGCTTTGGGGCTGCAAGGACGCAAAAGAAGGTTGGGTTTGCGTTGCTTAAGTTAGAAGGCACACAGTGGAATTTTACCGCGGTGATGAAACAATCGTGTTTCAAGATAATATTCCCCAGATGATTGGGTTGAGACTTTTACAATTTACGAAAATGTTACCTATTAAATACTAAAGGGGTGGCTTCGCAATTGCGAGGCTGCCCCTTGTCTAATTCAGTAACCTTTCGCTCAGATGAACGAAAGGTTTTTTGATGCTTATTGGTATATATTACCGTTTACTCCATTTCTACTTTACGTCATAATTGTAATTAGAATTTTAGTAAAATTTTGATAAAGGTGAGGATGACAATGAGAGATGTAAACACGATATCAGTGAATATTATTGAGCAATTAACAAAGGTGGCAAAGGATCGAGAGGAAAGCTTTGACACACTTATAGCACTTTATTGTCAAGAAAGGCTTTTTTATCGATTATCCATTTCTTCCTATCACGATCAATTTTGGCTTGCAGGAGATTCTTTATTGTTCGCTGTAACAGAAGGTGTTGTAAAGCCCCCAAAAAATGCTACACTTGCAGCCAAACCAGTTGCTTATCATATAGATATTATAAAGCAAGCATACAAGGAGATTTGTTCAATGGAGGGGCAAGAGGATGGTATTGAATTTTTAGGGGACGAATTGACTATCTCTTTAGAAAATGAATGGCTTTATATTAAAATACCTACGAACCTGGCGCATTTGAAAACATACATAACATTACAGGTTAACTTTATGAAGAATACACCTGTGGCATCTAAAACAATGGCTTATCCAACATTGTTCCAATCGGCTTCTCCTGTACTGATAATAGAAGCTCCTGAGCATGTTATTGCATCTAAATTTGCAGAAATATATAAAACACCGACCTTAGATACAACAGTGAATGCCATTCAAATAATTTTTGCATTGATCAAGACACAAACAATAGAAGGGCGGGTCTTACAAGAATGTATTGTTTCTTTATTAGATCAACAGCGTCACACTATAGAAAAGGAACACCCATTTTTTATGAGGCAGGCCAAAACGGAAATAGTAACAAGAGAAGTACAAGAGTTCCTTAGCCCCATATATGATGAGATTTTGCATGAAGAAGAATTTTTAAAATATTGGGATTGTACACAACTAAAATGGCAATGAAGATAGAAAAGTCCGTGATTTCACGGACTTTTTTGTAAGAGATAGATTGAAGTAGTTCTTTTAACATTAAACAAATGATAGGAGCATTGTTTACACGACTTTTTAGATTAAATAGCCCCATTATCAATTTCTAAGCTCCTACTGAAAACTCCCTTTGCTTATTATCCTAACTCTCTCATTAAATGTCAGTAAATTTCATAAATCATTGGCGGGTATTTCCAATATCTCGCAATAGCTCTTACGTTTTACCCGCTATTCAATAAAATCGTAGCATGAGTATGACGTAAACTATGAACAGTAATTTTTGGTTCACCATCCTTGTCAAATATGCCAGCCTTTAAAATAGTATTCCATTTTGTGAATTGCAGCTCAACGTTATAGAGCTTCTTTTTTTGATTATTAAAAATTTGTTCGAAGGAATGATTTTGCTTTTGGGAGTATTAACCCTTCCGAAAAAACAAAATTTCGCTTTACATGTTCCTCTTGCTTATTCTTGTCACTTAAACAACGCTTCAAATTCTGCACTTGCTGACGATAAGAGCCATGGCTTCCACCTTCACTAGCATTTGCTCTGAACTGTCTCTTCTCTTAACCAATTAAGCAAGAGCCGTTAGTGTAGGCTAATTGCAATATTATCTAGAATTTTAATATTGAACTTGTGTTATTGAATCAGGAAAAACACAAATCCTCTATTTGGCATTATTACTCCACATTGGAAAACTGGAAAACAATAAGAAAATCTTAAGAATTGGTGTATAAGTTTGTTAAGATTTAATTAGTATTATATCCTTAGACGAATCCTATAAGGTGATCACATGAGCCTAAAGAGATGGAGGAGTGAAAGTAGTTGAACATTTTGATTTGTGATGATGATAAAGAAATTGTAAGGGCGATTAGCATTTACTTAGAAAATGAGGGATATCAAGTATACAAAGCTTACAATGGTATTGAGGCAATCGATCTTATTCGGGATCACGTTATTCATCTAATTATTATGGATATTATGATGCCAAAAATGGATGGTATTACGGCGACGATGAAGATTCGTCAAGATCATATGATTCCGTTAATAATGCTTTCTGCTAAGTCAGAGGATTATGATAAAATACTCGGATTAAATATCGGAGCAGATGATTATATGGCCAAGCCGTTTAATCCATTAGAACTTGTGGCTAGAGTGAAATCACAGCTAAGAAGGTATACGACATTTGGGAGTCTTGGGGTAAGTAGTGATGTATTGCAAACGGGCGGACTGATAATTGATGATGAACAGAAAGTCATCACTGTTGATAAACAAGAGGTTCATTTGACACCAGTACAGTATAAAATTTTAAAGCTTCTCACAGCAAATGCTGGGAGAGTGTTCACAATGGAAGAGATTTATGAAAAGGTATGGAATGAAAGGGCCATTAATCCAGAAAATACGGTTTCTGTTCATATTCGAAAGATTCGAGAAAAAATAGAAATTAATCCAAAGGAGCCGAAATATTTAAAAGTTGTATGGGGGGTTGGGTATAAAGTTGAGAAATATTAGTCATGCACTTATTACGAAAGTGATTGTGTTTCTGATTGCCATTGTTTGTTTAACTGGTACATCGAGGGCAATTATCAACATGGAATTAAATGGGATTCATCTTAGTAGTATCAATCAAAATAATTATTTTGAAAGCCGAGCATTCGCTGATGAAAATTACAGCCTTATTGCCTCCTTAGCACTATTAATCGGAAAATACAAAAGTGAAGAACATATTTTAAGCGGTAAGACACTAACACAAGAAGATATTAGAGAAATTGAAGAAAATCTATATTATGAATTCCGCAATTCATACAGATATAATCCTAGTTTGAATGAAATGGAAAATAGGCGCATATATCAAGAAACATATGCAGATGACATAAATCGTAAAAAAGACGAAAGAATGAAAGAACAGGTAAGGGAATTTTATCGGTTACTCAGCACATTAGAAGCATATAAAGGAATCGAGTTTTATGCGAGTGACGGTAAACATGTATTCTCCAATAGTGAACTAAATAAGAAAGAGCAATTTGAATCATTTGGTGCATATATGCTATTTGAGAATTATCAACAAAAGCTTTATCCAAATGAAGTGAAGGAAAGTCAATATTTGGATTACTTTACACATGAAGTTGAAAAGTTGAATCCACAAACAGACGTCATTTATGTTGCGTTTAAAGAATCTTTCTTACAACAAAAAATGTCAGAATGGGAAAAAGACAAAGGAATTGCCCAAAATCACCTCAATGAATTCATTATATATCTAATAGGCTTTATTATAGCTTTTGTTTATTTAATCATGGTTATTGGAAGAACATCATTTAATGATAAAGAAATTCATTTTTATGTCATTGACAAACTATATAATGATCTCAATATTGTGATAGTCGCGAGTTTAATAGCGATGTGGATAGCAATGATTATTGAAGTATTACATGATATGTACATGCTTCTCACGATACCTATTTTTATCATTGCTTTACTGATGCTTTTATCGCTCGTAAAGCATATCAAAAATAGATCATTATTTCAGCATACACTCATATATCAAATTCTCAGAAAGGTTTTTCTTTCGGTGAAACATGTATTTGATAATGGCAGTATGGCTGTGAAAATCGTGCTGCTTGTCATTGGCTATCCAATAGTTATTGCTGCGACGTTTTTTGTGTCTCCCATTACCATAGGTCTAGCTGCCTGGTTTGCGATGAAAAAGGTGAAGTCGTTTAACCGCATTAAAGAGGGCGTAGAGCAAATTAAGAATGGAGATCTTCATCATCGAATTGAAGTAGACGGAAAAGGGGAGTTTAGCAGACTTGCGGAGAATATTAATAGTATTACCGATGGGTTAAAAAAGTCGGTGGATAGTGAAATCAAGAGCGAACGTTTAAAAACAGAGCTCATTACGAATGTTTCGCATGATATCAGAACGCCTTTAACGTCAATCATTACGTATGTAGATTTATTAAAAATAGAAAACGACCCTGAATTAATTGCTGAATATATAGACGTGTTAGACCAAAAATCGAAAAGACTTAAGCTCTTAACGGATGATTTATTTGAAGCAGCTAAAGCGTCAAGCGGAAGTATGCCTGTCCGGTTAGAACGGATTGACATCGTATCATTACTAACACAAGGAATAGGTGAAATGGGAGAAAAAATTGAAGCGTCGTCATTAGATTTTAAGTTAGCCTACCCAACAGAAAAGGTGTATGTGAAGGCTGATGGTAAGCTCCTATGGCGTTCTGTCGAAAACTTATTCTCGAATATTTTTAAATATGCACAGCCTGCATCAAGGGTATATATTGGGGTTGAAGATTTAGGGAATGAAATACTCGTGACATTTAAAAATATTTCAGCATATGAATTAAATATTTCTGTCGATGAGCTAATGGAACGCTTTAAACGAGGAGATGAATCTAGATCAAGTCAAGGCAGCGGATTAGGGTTGTCAATTGCTGAAAGCCTTATTCACATCCAGCACGGAAAGTTCTTAGTTCAAGTAGACGGCGATTTATTTAAGGCGATGATTTATCTCCCGAAATTTTCAAATGAATAATGCAGCAAAGGAATAGGATATTTGAGTGTCCTATTCTTTTTCAGTGTATAGGCATAGCTATTGCAGGAGGAGCAACAGTTACGCTATCACGTATAAAGAAACGCACATTTTTGTAACTGAGCAATTTCAGTAAGTGCCTTTTCAGAAGATATTATTCAGAAAGGGCTATTTATCATGAAGGAATACATGTATCTGTACTGGGTCCACCTTAAAGATCAGAGAAATAGAGAGTATCGTAAGTAGCATCAAGAGAATGTTCAAGTTCTGCTTTTTTTGATGGCGTTTCAATCTATTTCGGGCTGTGAAATAGTTGGTTTTTGCAGATGAAATGACCTTAATTTTGTGGAAGACTTATCTCATAAGTTTTTATTTCGGGGATAATTGAAGTAGTTGTGTGGATGAACCATTTCCAGAAAGTAATTAAGAGAAAAAAGACACTCAACTGATGTTCCTGGCATGATTGATATGGTGAGCTTCTACTATAATATAGACCTGATGTTAGCAGTATACTTTTAATCAATGTTAATTATAGTAACAGTGCTGAAAAAAGCATTAACAAGAAGGGATAAATCCTTCGCGTTAATGCCTTTTATTTTCACTTAGCTTAAATAGATCTTTTATAAGCATTCATTGTCGAAGTATATTGGAATAATTTAGGGTTGACTAGTCCCTCACGTAAATCCATCATCCCTAATTGTCCCATTCTATTCAGTAAAGGAATCAACCAACTACCACTTGGAGCACCTTGTAACACTTTAATTTGATCGGATGATAACTTTGAAACTTTACTAGCATCAATAGGTTCTTTGGTATTTTCTATTGCTTCTTGAAAAGCTTTCACATCAGTTTTATACGTATTCTCGCCAATTTGTTCAGTAAAACCTTTATATCCGTAAGCTCCTTGAAGGATAATTAACCTTATACCCATATCTTCCATAGAAACCATTTTTAAATACACCTCTCTTCAATGGATTTCTAAATTATAAATGTGGAATATTTATAGTTCTTTCAATGGTGTTCCAAGGGTAACTTTGTGAAGTAGAATTAAACTTATATCATGCAGAAGTTCCACTTGAGATATTTAAGTCTGAATTAAAAGTTACTTTATGATAAAACCCATTCAAATATTCTGTCATTATTAAAATCTTAGGAATCAACATTAATTTTATAATCTCGATTTTGATAAGTAATACGCTCAAGCATCGAACCATTGATTGTCATTTCCATATCCATCTTCCATTGCTCCTACGGCAACAGTGCCTGAAACTGCATGAGAAGTTTGCTCCAAGCCAGTATCCTCAGTTTGTTCATTGATTGTTCTAACTTGTGATGCTATTTGATCAATATAGAGAGCTGTTAATGGTGGTGTGGACTATTTATTAATTCTTCGTTAACTTTAGCAGCCTCATCGGAAGTTTCTAATGTAATAGTCCAATCAGGATGTTTTGTTTTTAGATTTTCAATTAATGGAGCTACTTCAATCATATCTTTCTCTACTTCTGAAGCTTCAGCACTATTTAGCCCCAATAAACCACTTATTTTAGCACATGATAATTATCGTACAAATAATTCCATGTTTAATACTTTTAAACAAAGTAACTAATTTTATTTTTTAATGAACTTTATTGTCACTTCAGAAAATGTTCATTATTAAGTAGGCTTAAAGTCAGTCATCATGCATTTTCAAATTGTTCAATTTAAGATGTATAATAAATGATACATATAGAGATGCCATTAGTGTATGATAATTGGATATGCAAGAGTAAGTTCAAAAGACCAGAATTTGAAAAGTAAGTAGATGAATTGGAAAAATTTTGTTGTTTAAAAATATGTATTATCTTAATTATGTGTAAAAGTATTTAATGTTAATTAGTGAGCCTAATCATATTTGTTGGAACAAAATTTATTCATATGATTAGGATCTCAAATAAAAGCTTTTTTGTAAGAAAGTGATTTTTATATTTAACAAATAAAAAAGATTGAAGCGGTTTGCCCCAATCTTTCTCACTCACACATTCCTATACACACGCCGTATATTTTTTGCTCCAATTAGCCCTAGAGTTGCCCCAAAGAAGTGCCTCAACCAGCTCCAATTTAAAGCATTTTTTTTACATCATTGCATTAAATAAAATTCAGAAATAATAGCAAAAGCTTGATAACACGGCATTATACATACGAATTGTTTTCAATTTGCATTATGACTAAATTAGTCAGTGAAGCATAAAGATGATAAGTAACCTAACATTAATAAAAGACCAATACCCATTGCGATTTCCATGCTTGTACCTCCTTTAAAAAAACGACACATTTATCTGCACATACTTTCCTTCAAGTAAGTGCAACATTGCTTTAACTAACATTCATAGGTGATTGAAATTTCCACCAGTGCATGAAGTTTCTCTTTATACATAAATATTGTACAATGAATTTTAGAAATATGAAACCTTTTATTAGCTTGTACGTATATATTAGTAGCAGAATTACCAATTTGTACATAAAAGAGAGAAGGTGTTAATTAATGAAGAAGTGGGTTAAAAAGAGTATTGTCATTATGGTTGCGTTTTTAACATTTGGATTAATTACGCCAACACATGAGATATGGGAAGCATTTGATTATAATCCTTCAAATCGTGCTTCAATAGGTCCAGATCAAGGGACAGGCACTGCCCTTGCTGCAGCACCAGATAACACCCAGGTAGTGCAAACAGAAATACAACAAGACCCAGTAAACTATAATTCGTTACTTATAGATGCTGCGAAGGAACAATCCTACATAAAGTTCGGCACAAAAATTGGTCCAAAAATCAGCAATGAATTTGATGCTATTATTTTTCCAAAAATGGAGGAAGCTATTGCGATGACAGTAGCTGGCTTAGATAATACATCATTAGCATCCTTAACAATCTCAGAAAGACCAAGTGGAAATTATGGAGAAAAAATCTTTAATGTCATTAATAATGAAACAGGTAATGATTTAATTCGTTTCCATGTGCGTACTGAAAAAAGACCACAGGAAGGCTATTATTATAACTTCCATTATCATAGTGCGGAGGATAACTTCATGGCACACTACAATTTAGGAGATATCTATTGGGAGAAAAATACTCCTCCAAAATGGTTGTCATAACAATGAAAAGCCATTCACGCTAGGTCGTGAATGGCTTTTTCTCAGACTATTCTGTATGAATTTTAAAATAATGTTTTTTATATACAAAAATAGTAAGGTGCTAAGTTAGCTATACTATTTTTGTTTTACATATATAGTAATATAGTTTGATATTAGGAGGGAATGCATCCTCGGATGTGAAAAGCATGAAACAATTTTTTGGAAAATTAAATAAAATCGATACATTTTCACCGTATTTCTTTTTACCCTTTATTTTAGTACTCTATTTTTTCACAAGTATGTTTGATTGGCATAAGTTTGAACAATTTAATATAACTGTATCGATTTGGCCACCCGTTATTTTAGCAGTGATTTGCTATTACATAGGTGTTTACGTTATTGACAAACTACAATGGACCATTCCTTCATTTGGTCTGTCATTTTTAAGCAGATATGTGATTCATTTTATTGTGTTTCTTACTATTCTTGGTTTAGGTGCTTATATATTAATGACGTTTGAGGGCGGATTTGGTATTTCTGATGAATCTAATCGCCGGAATCTAGATCCAAAGCTGAACTTCTTTAGTCAATTACTATGGTTTGGCGTTTTATTGCTATTGTCGTACAAAATGATATTAGAAAAGCATATGAACTGGAAAAAGGCATGCATATATGGTGTTATTTTTGCGGCTGTAATGTTCTTATTTTTATTAATGGCTTACCGAACACCATTGATTATTATGTTGTTTACTGGCATTATCATTTTCCACTACGTAGTGAAACGAGTGAAACTAACATGGTTTTTAACAACGTTGTTTGTTATTGGTTTTGCATTCTCCATGTTTAGTTTTTTACGAGTAATATCGGAGGATCAATCATTAGCATTTAATAATCGAGATCAGCCAGATATTGAGTTGTTGGAAGAAGAGGCAAAAGAGAAGCTATTAACGGCCGAACAAAAGGTGAACTTAACCCCACAATGGATACGTGCCATTAATGCGGAAAGTGTGACTAGTCATATTGTGTTAAGTACAATTATTGAATATACACAACAGGAAGGCTATTTACATGGTCAAATCCATAAAGGAATTTTTAGTACAGTATTACCTGGTAAGCAAATTTCACCTCGAATGAAGGTATCAGAGGTTGTCAATTCGATTAGTGTAGAGAAGGGAATAATTATCACACGTGAAAATCGCACGACTACGCCGACCTTTATTGGTCAATTGTTTTTAGATGGCGGCTATTTATTAGTGGCGATTGGTTTCTTCCTTTACGGTGCCTTAATTTCACTTGTTTATAATAAGGTGAAGCAAGAGGGTATCCGTAGTTTCCATTCAGTTGCTTATGCATTTATCATTACGCTTTTCACAGTTTCAATGCATACAGGATTACTTGATTTAATCTTAGTTTTGATGTTAGGCTTTGTTATCATTGCATCTTCCGTTATTAAAATGGATAAACAGACTGTCCGTTATTAAAGGCAAAAAGACTATCCCAGTTGGTGATAGTCTTTTTACGTTTCATTATTTATTGTGTGATGCGCTCAAAAAATGCCTGTGTCTTTTCTATATCCGTTACATGCTGATTACAAGCCTGGCTATCTGCGCAAATATAATTACTATGATTGGTGAACGTTCCGACGATATTTCCTTTGACAGTGGTTGTCAATAGACCTACATCAGAATGCCGATTGCAAAGGGCACATATACCTCGAATGGTTGTGTTGGAGAATGTGCCTTTGATTGCTTTTAGTTGTTCACCTTGCTCGATTACGATGTATTTTCGATGTGTACCAGGGTCATCCCAGGCTAAATAACTAATGTGCTGAAAATCCATCTCTTCAAGCTTTGGTAGCTTTAATTTTTTTTCTTTTTTAAATAGATTTTTCAGTGTGCTTGCTGTGACGGCTTTAAAGGGAATAACATAGGGAATTAATTGTGCTAAATACTCTTCCCCCTGTGCACGATCCATCACAGAAAAGACCTGTTCTATTAATTGTGCTTGCGCATCAGTAAGCGATAATTTTGACCTAATGTCGCTATCGATAATGCCATGTACGGCAAGGATGACATTTTTATCTTTTGTCGTAGCTAGTGCTTGCAATAATTTATTCATTTGTTGTTCAAGTAAATGGTAGTTTGCGACCGTTAAAAACGGCTGTATAGTTTGATTATTCATAAGAAATCACTCCTGTGTATTAGGCTTTTGAAAAATGATGGCCTAAAGAGATCATTCAAATCATTTATTTTACTTAGACCTCTTTGACCTGTAATAGGGAAGGTCTAGAGCATGCATTACAATAGAATGCTTTCATTTTGATACCTCCTTTAATGAAAACGTTGGTATATATAAGGTTTTATATAGGTTGAATTAAACGAGCAATAAAGAAGCAACTAATCTACATTAACTTGTTAAATATCTTCAAATCTTTGACTTTAACTTCATCAGTTAAGGGACCATAAGTACTTATAGATATATAAACATGAGCATGATTCAATTGCTCTTGTATAGTCTTGAAAATTACTCCATAACCATTGTATAAAAAGCGAAGATAAGACAGTGTGAATTTTTATATTTCAACTCATTCATTTTAGCAAATTTTGACCAAGCTCTCGTTAATGAACTGGTGTAGCTAGTCAATGGTAATGGTATATACTTTTATTCACACATAAAGTGTGCGATTTTTTATTTTTAGGAAGTAAATGAGAATACCTTGTTTTCCTCATCAAAGTGCAACTGTTTATTAATATAAATTTTGTTATGCTCATAGTCAATGGAATTTGAATTAATTCTTTTCAATATTAAAATATGCTTTTCAAAATAAGGATAGCTGGATTTATCAATTATTATATTAAGTCGCGTGATGTTAATTTACATTTTTGATTGTGGTACAAGCATTCAACACATGCTAGCAGCTACAAATAGGACAGAAAGATTTTATGTCGTTGAATAAGAAGCGGATAACATGAAGGGAGGAAGTGTAGTTGATATATGATGGGTCTTAACAAACTATTTGTTGCTTTCTTTTAACTATCAAAACTGCCTAAAATCATAAAATCTACAATAACTCCACTTACTGGATTTTCTGAACCTAATACACTAATTCCTAAAACTGTTACACCACTAATATTTGTAACATTAGCAGAGACATATTTTCCAGTAATATTCTTCTCTCTCATTTGTACTCTTGGCCTTAAATTTATTGAGGGATTTGTAGAATATACGCTTGACACTGCAAAGTCAATAGTTGATAATAGCGGATTACCATTAGCTAATGCATTGTCTGTAAAATAAAAAGTAGCTATACCATTTGCGTCTGATGTAGCTTGTCCATAAACCATGCGCTTTTCTTTTTTTGGTTTCGACTCTCCCGCTTTAAACACATGAAATAATGTTGGTGCTAGTGTAATAAATTCAATGCTCATAGCCATTCTCCTTTTAGTATGTATCAATGTATGATTCATAATATTCTATGAACTTATTTTTAGTTTATTACTTTAATGTTCTTGTTGATTCTTGTTTAAATAAAAGAGGACAACTTAATTTGTGGGAGTGGAAAGGAATATTTAGTGAACATTTTGAAGTAGATGATGGTGAAGAGGAAAAACAAAAAAAAGCAAAAAAGTCGCAGTAAAGATAATAATCAATGATAGAAATAGTAAATACTTTTGCTTGCATAATTAAAGAGTCTATATCCAACTAGTTTTACTAAGGGCTTCTTCCATGATCTAACCATGACAATTTTAGATTCCCTTATTAGTATCTCTTTTTAGAAGGATGGCTAATAAGGAAATCTTATAAGGTAAGTAATTGTCTATGTATTTGTCATGATGAAATTTTGTCATTGGATAAACAATATTATCTCCTGCAAAATGATAAATAATTGCACAACGCTAGAAGTTCCTACTAAATATATTTTATTATTGTGTAACTTTCTTCATAAAGTCTAGCTCTTGAGCTATATTGTATTGTGCTTCCTCTGTTGAAAAATCACCATTATAACTATGTGCTAGATTCGATTCTTCAGGAGTAATATATAATGTAACATCTATTCCTAAAGATGATAACTTTTCTTCGAAATCTAATGCTTGATCAGTGAAGGTTGCAAATGTTCCCTCCGTTAAATAAGTACTTGGAAAATCCACATTTACATTTTCGATAACATTTGCTTCAGCTACCTCGGAGATACTTTTAAATTCATTTGAATCAAAATAAGCTCTAATCATACCGTTGAAAAGCCAGTTTGTAAATGCAAAACCTGTATGGTCGACACGTTTTATATCTATTAAAGCACAATTTAAAATAACTCCTTTTATTGTTATATCCTTTGTTACCTTAAATCCATATTTTTCTGCATATTCATTATTAGTTTGAATAATCGTTAATTGGCCTGCTAATTGTCCACCAGCCGAACCACCAGAAATCACAAAGTTATTTTTATCGATACCATATTGTTCTGCATTCTCAGCAACATAACTTAGAGCCTCTGTTGCTTGAATAATTGGTACAGGATATAAATAATCAGGGGATAAGGCATAATTCATTGAGACTACAATGTATCCTTCATCAACAAAGTGCTGAACAGATTCTTCATCATCAACTTTATCACCCCATGCAAAACCGCCACCATGTATATTAAAAAGTACAGGTCTTGTAGTTGGTGTATCTCCTTCTGGTACAAAAATATCTAAATAATTATTAGGAAAATTACTTGCATAGGGTACATTTCTATATACTTTTGTATTATCACTTAATACCTCTTCGTTTTGTTCCACACGCTCATCGTAACTGTATTCAGCACCTAAAAAACTTCCTGTAACCTTTAGAAATGGTGCTGGATTAAAATGGTTAATAATAATAATCAATAATATGCTTGTTGTCAATATAATTACCATCCATTTGAATATTTTTAAAAATTTTCTCATAATTTTTATACTCCTTTTTAATTGTTCGAAAATGATACCCCTGCAGAAGAATTATCAAATATTTTATTGTCCATTTTTGGTGCTAGTTTATTAGAGTTATATCGTCAGCAAAGTAATTTTATGTAGCTCAAAAAGGAGGGTATTCTTTGTAATAATAAAAAAATAAAAGAGTCACTGCTGGTCCTTCAGTGACCCTTAAAAAGGTAGGTGAAAATTAAATGCCTTTTCACAATTAAAATATGACATAGCTCACGGTTTTGTATAGGAAGTTGCCTAGAGAGGTATATAAAAAAACGTAGCGTCGACACACGCTAAAGCTTAGAAGTGGTTTTGCTCCTTTTATGGCTAATTAAAACACATCTACTAATATAAGACATAGGGACAGAACTGTGAATAAAAGAGCACCACCCACAGTAAAGAAATATTTATTGGATCAATGAATATGACTGTATGGGAAATAAAGTAAAAAAGTGAAATGGTTTAACTGTAATTGGGATAATAAAACAGCACAGTAGGGATATTGAAGCAATGTTACCCAAAGCAGCAATGTAGTTATGAAAAGGTCAAGCATGTGATAACAATGGTGAGGTTATGATCGATAGTAGAAAAATTGATTTGCACAATGTAATTGTCATGTATCAAATTAAATTAGTTAAATAGATTTTGGAGGGTTTTACCTATTTGAGATTATAGCCCATGCTTTACATATTATGACTAATATAATGAAACTGATTGTAGGTTAAAAACAATTTGATTTTATTCACATAATAAAAAATAAAGGAGAATGATACAATGAGTTTTGGCCATTATTCGAATTGGATTATATACACTCAACATTCTTATGTTCAAGAACCTGATGGAGGTGATTTCCAATGATGCCAGGAGGAATGCCGATGCCGGGTGGAATGCCGATGCCGGGTGGAATGCCGATGCCGGGTGGAATGCAGATGCCGGGTGGAATGCCGATGCCGGGTGGAATGCCGATGCCGGGTGGAATGCCGATGCTGGGTGGA
>NZ_JBXAPF010000027.1:0-15773 GCF_058803665.1 Lysinibacillus sp. GW821-FHT14F06 | reverse complement strand
ATGCCGATGCCGGGTGGAATGCCGATGCCGGGTGGAATGCCGATGCCGGGTGGAATGCCGATGCCGGGTGGAATGCCGATGCCGGGTGGAATGCCGATGCCGGGTGGAATGCCGATGCCGGGTGGAATGCCGATGCCGGGTGGAATGCCGATGCCGGGTGGAATGCCAATGCCGGGTGGAATGCCGATGCCGGGTGGAATGCCGATGCCGGGTGGAATGCCAATGCCAGGAGGAATGCCAATGCCGGGCGGAATGCCAAGACCTGGAGGAGTTTCACCAACACCTTCTCCTAATCGAGGAAGCGGAGCGCCAACCTCTCCACCACCTCAATATAAGCCTCAAAAACCAGTAAAATCTCAGGGGGCTAGCTACAAGTTAGATCCTGTCGTTATGAAAAATTGCGTTCGGAAATTTACGTATGTTTGGATGAACGATGGTAGTGAGTTTTGGTATTTTCCAACTGTTTTAGGAGCTAATTCTGTAGGGGGATATTATTATAATGGATTCCAGTGGGTTTATTATGCATTAGATACACAATATATTGACGCAGTTATTTGTATTTAGAAATTATCAATGGATGTAAATTTTAAAATGAAGCATCTCAATTGAGGTGCTTTTCATTATGACAAAAGGTTCAATAACCACCTATCGATTACTTGGGCTTTAATTACTATTCGAAAATAATCAAAACCAGTATGGTACCTATTGAATTTGGTCGTAAGAATATCAAAAAACAGTTAGGATAAATATCATTAGCTTTGCTAGTTTGTTCGATTATAACACTACAGCATAACCTTAATGTTAAGAAAACAAATAGTACAAATAGTTATCTTTTTTTACTTAGAACAACAACAAGATGCCTGTTGCTATGCATTTAACACTTAATAAATATGTCAAAAACAAGCAATCGAGACTACTTAATTGATAGCCTAATTTATGTTTTATTTTTCTGGTAGTGACATATCATTTCAAAGGCACTATGATAATTGTAGAAGGCGGTGTAAAAGTTGAGTGAAAACTTAGAACATATTACAATAAGTTTTTGTGAACAAAATGGGAGTGTAATTATGACCTACGATATTAATAAAAATTTACCGGCATTAATCCCTAATGTAGGGGATGTAGTTAATATTGATGATAAGTTTAGAGCTGTAAGTGAAAAAGCTTTTACATACGGTACACAAACCCTTGTAGTTACAATTTATTTAGAAGAATTATAGTGTGCAATGAAAGCCACATCAATGAGGTGTGGCTTTTTATTAACTAGAATAAATTCATCACTTTTATGATGTTATGGATAATAAAAAGTGACATAGATCACAAAGTTATCATAGTATTTAACATTAGTAGGAAAAAATTTTTATTAGCAATATTTTTATTTAAAACACGAAAACAATTAGTGAAATTTTGCCATAATAGAATATACTTTCCGGATAATGAAGAGTTTTATTTTATCGATGAAGAGCTTTAATCCTATTAAAAATTCGTATTATAGAGGGGTTTTTTAATTCAAATCCTTTTTAGAAAGAGGCCTAGATGGTGATTATAGTGGATCGTATTTATGGTCAATTGGAGATAGAGGGAGTGCTCGAGGAACTTATTTTAAGTAAGCCGATTCAGCGGTTAAAAGGGATACATCAAGGTGGTGCAAGCTATCTAGTTAATCGTCAGTGGAATATAACACGCTATGAGCATTCCATTGGCGTCATGCTCCTAATTAGAAGGCTTGGTGGCTCTCTAGAGGAGCAAATTGCAGGCTTATTACACGATGTATCCCATACAGCATTTTCTCATGTGATTGATTTTGTTCTTGATAATAAAGCAGAGGATTATCACGAAGAAATATTTATGGAGGTGATTAAAAATTCTGAGATACCTACTATTCTTTTAAAGTATGATTATGATTACGCACAATTTTTGAATATGTCAAAATGGCAATTACTTGAGCAGCCAGCTCCTGAACTTTGTGCAGATCGAGTCGATTATACATTACGAGATATGTATGCATATGGACAAACCAACCTAGAAGATATACAAAAATTTCTGAAAGATATCATAATTTATCAAGGGAGAATGTATCTACGAAGTATTGAAAGTGCTGAATGGTTTGTTAAAACTTATTATCAAGAAGTGTTAGATTTCTTTATGGATCCGTTAAATATTTATGCCTATGCACAATTAGCTCAGACATTAAAGCTAGCATTGGAAAAACAGATACTTTCACTCACTGATTTTTTAAAGGAAGATGATGAACTAATTGAACTGATGAAATCTTCAAATGATTGTCACGTACTAAGCTTATTGCAACAGCTTCATCCAGATGTAAAAGTAGGTGAGAATGAGACAGATTATGATTTTCATCAAAAGATTAAAGTACGACTTATTGATCCATCAATTTGCATTGACCATCAATTCATAAGGGCAAGTGACGTATCTTTAGAAGTAAAAAGAATGAATACATTTGCTAAAGACAGGTTTAGTAAAGGGGTATTTGTGAGAATTTTTCGATAAATTATAGATTATTCTCGTTATTTATGCAAAGTTGGGCGATAAATTATCCAAAGTTCTAGATGAAAAGAAGAAGGAGCTGCCAACTATCAGCTCCTTCTTTTTTAGGAAAACATCGACAATATATATTTACCTGATAGCATAAATATCGCGTATACAGCGAGTGCGATAGCACAGAAATGCTTGGCTTATACCAGTTTGTTAATATAAATGTAAGCACTGTAAAAAGGAGCGTCCCAACAGCCCCAAACACGGTATTTTGTAAAACGCTATGAAAGGTGTTTTCCTTCATATTTTTTTATTTGCATGCCCATATTAATGAGTGTCAGGATAGGGAGTGCTGTGATAACGCCAGATAAAAATAAATATTTTGACTGGCTAAGTAACAGAGCTAACACCATAATGGAGCCACCCACAATAAAATACAGAAAATATAACATATGTAACCCTCAATTTAAAAGAATAGTGTAATCATACTGTACGATTCTACTATTCTACAAGTGCCTTTTTAGCGTATTTAGCAAGTAGTGAAGAAAGATAGATTTTTACTAAAAATAAATAGGATATGTCTACAGACTGAAAAATCTGAGAATAAAAAATTTATAGCTTAGGAATTAATTCTCTTTGTATGTATCGTATTTTACGATATAATCGTTTTGAACGATATATTAAAAGGAGTTAATTTAATGATTCAGGATATAAATAATTATTTTACAACTATTTTTTATCATCTACATACAACACATGAAGATGTCATTTCCCATCAAAGTGTGCGAATTTTACAGATGATTCAAAAGGAAGTCGAGGTTACTGTTCGGGATGTAGCAGGATTACTGAATATTTCTCAAAATACAGCCTCCGAGCACATAAAAAAACTGGAACGGAATGGCTGGGTGAAGAAGGAAAGGGCTGTTGATGATCAACGCAAAGTCATGCTTCATTTAACAGCAGAGGGGCTTGTGATTGTCAAAAAAAATACCGAATTAGACGATAATAAACTACAACATGCATTACATCAATTATCAGAAGATGAACGACAAACCATTCTACAGGCATTTCATCTTTTAAGCGAGGTGTCGAAATAATGTACACGTTTGTTAAAATTCTAAGTTCTGCAGCGATTATTGGGATCGTTACAGAGGTAGCCAGAAGATTTCCTACATATGGTGGCATTATTGCCGCACTACCCCTTGTTAGTATTTTAAGTATTATATGGTTGACAGTACAAAGTGAATCAAGCGAACATATTCAGCGTTTTACAGTTGGTGTGATCGTTGGTCTACCTGCAACAATGGTGATGCTCTTTGTTATATACATGGCAATGAAGTCATCCATTCATATCGTGTTTGCCATAGGATTAGGCGTTGTTTCATGGGCCATATTTTTGGGCATCCAGAAAGCAATAGCTAGTGTTTTTCATATTTCGATTTAATAAGGAGTTAAAAAATGACAATTGTCTCGATTCAACAATTACCTCAAAAAGAAGTGCTACAGTTTTTTAAGGAACACTGGGGAACGACTGAAATGGTCATATCTAGTGGTATTTATGATTGTAGCAAACTAGAGGGCTTTGCATATGTAGACGCAAAACAGAAGATAATTGGCCTTGTGACATATATTTTACGTGGAGAAGAGTGTGAAATTATTTCACTAGACAGTATTGTGGAAGGTCAAGGTATTGGTTCTTCACTTGTACAGGCTGTAGAACAACAGGCTTTTGCAACTAACTGTACAAGGATCACTCTTATCACAACGAATGATAATTTACATGCATTAAAATTTTATCAAAAACGCGGCTATTTTTTAGTGGAAATCCTTCAAAATGCTGTCGCTCAAGCAAGACTCTATAAGCCTGAAATTCCTCTTGTCGGCAATGACGGTATTCAAATACGGGATGAAATAAGACTACAAAAACAATCTGTCTCTTACTAAGGCAGATTGTTTTTATCTTCATTCAGCAAATGTTTTTTGTAGCGAAAGCATAGAGGCAGATGTTTTATGTGCGTAAGCATAGCGGCAGCGGCAGCTACAATTACGCCAAGGCGAAATTGATATTCAAGGTTTTCCAGTAGAGAATTTATCGTTATACTTGATTGGGAAACAGGAAAGTGAGGAAAGAAATGAAAAAAATCTTATTTGTTTTATTATTTAGCGTTCTTATGGTGGGAGCGGCTTTCATCTTCTATGTAAAAAGTAATGCACCACTAGTAATTAGTGCTTACACAAGTCTTAAAGATAATCCAACTGGTAAAATAATTGAACTAGAGAATAAAGGTTTACAGGAAATACAGCTTCAGCAAATCCTTATTAACGATAAAATACCTGAAAAGATAGAGCTTGTTGTAAGTAAGTCTGCACCATTTGAAGCAGAAATGAAGATGGAGAATGATCCCAACATTCTATTTTATAAATTAAGGCAGATTAATATTTTTCCTAGTAAATACATAGATCGTCAGGCAATAGGAAAGCAGCCTCAGCATTATGCTGTGAAAGTGGAGGGAGCCAATATGAAAACTATAACGATAAAGTATACATATTTAAAGATTCCATTTACGCTAACGGCTGCATTGCAAACAAATAAATAGTTATATTAACAATTGAGATTGCTTTCATCCATTCTCATTACTTTTAACTGTAAGATGGTAATCAGTCAGTACATTAAAAATTCAGGTAGAATAAACCAAAAAGGGATGATAACGGAACCTATTGCAGTGGATTTCGTAAAATATGTAGGGGAGCCAGCACAAAATAAAAACATGTGAATCAGGTAATCATTGAAAAGAAGGTAAATAAACTTGGACATTTTAACTGGTAAATTGATTGTTATCGCATTATTTGTACTTATTATTCATTCGATTGAAACACTTGCCTATGCAGTTAGATTGTCAGGTGCGCGAGTAAAATTGTTAGCTTCAGCCCTATCCTTATTTAATGTCATGGTTATGGTGTCCAGACTGGCGAATATGATGCAGCAGCCTTTTACTGGTAGTTTAATTGATACAGCACCAGAGGTAAACGCGTTAGCCTTCGTTGAGCAGCAATTCCGAGTAATTATAGGCTTTGCTTCACTAGGTACATTAGTAGGCATACTACTTTTACCTACATTTGTGGCTATATTTTCAAGAGCCATTATCCATTTATCGGAGGAAAGGGGCTCCATTCCAGCATTATTTAAGAAAAGCTTGAAAATGGAGTATATCAAAAGAGGCTTCAAACATATTCATATGCCAAGTTTTGCATACTTGAAAGGGATTAGTTGGCGTGATATCCCCTTAAAACTATTTATTATCAATGTACTAATTACTGCGATCTATACAATTGGGGTTCTGTCTGCTCTATATGCTGCCTTATTAGCTCCAGAAAGAGGTGCAACAGCTATGATGGCCTCAGGGTTAATTAATGGTGTGGCAACAATCTTGTTAATTATTTTTATTGACCCTAAGATTTCTATTCTTGCAGACGATGTTATCAATCAAAGAGGCAGTTATTTAAGCCTTAAACGAGCTTCTGTAATGATGATGGGTTCAAGATTATTAGGAACAGTTTTGGCACAGCTCCTATTTATTCCAGGAGCAAAATATATCGCATGGTTTACAAAATTTATGACATGATTTCTTTAGAGAAAATTTATGCTCACCCATAAGAGGAAAACTAGACTTTACAGAAAAAAAGGATTCAATTTCAATAATAATTCCATCAAGACGGATTGAAAAACAGGAGAAAAGACGGGTGCGAATAGAAGAACTTGAAGGTGTTGTTGTTATTAATGGACTAGAGATAAGTGGATTTATTGATAAATCAAAAAAGTGCACAAGATGTCAAAGTTATACTATTTATGATGACTCCTTTGATGCCTATTTTTGTGCTAATTGCAATGAATGGCAAGAAGAAAAATGCAGTGATCCACATTGCTATTTCTGCGTACAAAGACCAGATTATCCTTTACCAACAGCAACAAGGATTTGAAAATGTTGTTGCAAAATATTTTTTTCAAATATTGACAAGTTATACAATGTTCGATTATAGTAGTTAACAATTTCATCAATCAATGAAATAGGCGATGAAAAGGACACGAGAGTTGAGTAGCGATTAACAGAGAGGGAGGCATTTGCTGAAAGCTTCCTAATGCAGCAATCACCTCTTACTACCTTTGAGCCGTGCTTGGAAACTTGCACCGTTATTGCAACGTTACTGCAAATCAATGAGCCACTAGCAAATCTAGTGGGAATTTGGGTGGAACCACGGGTAATCAACACATACTCGTCCCTTTATGGGGCGGATATGTGTTTTTTTATTTTTTAATCAGTGTTTTTTCGGATCTGATTATTCAAAAAAGGAGTAGAGAATATGTCAAATCAAGTTATTAACATTCAATTTCCAGATGGTCAACAGCAAGTATTTACAAAGGGTGTAACACTAACCGAAATTGCACAAACAATAAGCCCAGCTTTACGTAAAAAAGCAATTGTAGGGAGTGCTAACGGAACCATCATTGATTTGACGCGCCCAATTGTGGAAGATACACAAATCGCCCTCTATGATGCTAGCTCAAAGGAAGGTGTTCAGGTAATTCGTCATTCAACAGCTCATTTGTTAGCTCAAGCCGTGAAGCGTCTGTATCCAGATGCTCGCTTTGGCATCGGCCCTGTCATTGACAATGGGTTTTATTATGATATTGATCTAGCCCATCCACTTGTGCCGGATGATTTATTACAAATTGAAAAAATGATGAAGCAAATTGTACAAGAAAATAGTCCAATACTACGAAGAGAGGTTACACGCAATGAGGCACAGCAGCTATTTGCCCATGATGCATTAAAGCTAGAGCTATTAGCGGATATTCCTGAGCATGAAAAAGTGACGGTTTATGAGCAGGGAGAATTTTATGATTTATGTCGTGGACCACACGTACCTTCTACAGGTAAATTAAAGCACTTTAAATTAATGCATGTATCTGGTGCGTATTGGCGTGGTGATAGTAAAAATCAGATGCTTCAGCGTATATATGGTGTTGCGTTTGCCTCAAAAGAAGAATTAGCGCAATACTTTGTTTTTTTAGAAGAAGCAGAGAAGAGAAACCATCGCAAGTTAGGAAAAGAGCTGGAACTATTTATGTTTTCAGAGGAAGCACCTGGCATGCCGTTTTATTTAGCAAATGGTCAAATTATTCGCAATGAGCTAGAGTCTTATTTACGACAATTGCAAGCGAAATATGATTATCATGAAGTACGGACACCATTGATGATGAATCAACGTCTTTGGGAGCAGTCAGGGCACTGGGATCACTATAAGGACAATATGTATTTTACACATGTAGATGACCAGAGCTTCGCGCTAAAGCCTATGAATTGTCCCGGTCACATGCTGATTTTTAAAAATGAATTACATTCATATAGAGACTTACCAATTCGTATGGCTGAATTTGGTCAGGTGCATCGACATGAATTTAGTGGTGCATTAAATGGACTTTTACGGGTGCGTACTTTTTGCCAGGATGATGCTCATATTTTTGTCACACCACAACAAATCGAGAAAGAAATTGCACTGGCTCTAAAAATTATTGATGAGGTATATGAGGTTTTTGGCTTCCAGTATGACATTGAATTATCCACACGTCCTGCTGATTATATGGGTGATTTAGAGCTATGGGATCAAGCGGAAGCAGCACTAGAAAACGTACTTAAGCACTTAGGCTTGCCATTTACAATTAATGAAGGCGATGGTGCGTTTTATGGACCAAAGATTGATATTCATATTAAAGATGCTATTCATCGCAGTCATCAATGTGCAACAGTTCAGCTCGATTTCCAACTACCTGAGAAATTTGATTTAACGTATATCAATGAACATAATGAAAAAGTAAGACCAGTGGTTATTCATCGGGCTGTATTTGGCTCAATTGATCGTTTTTTAGGAATATTAATTGAGCATTTCGGTGGTGTGTTCCCTACATGGCTTGCACCGAAGCAGGTACAAATTATCGGAGTTGCAGATCAACACCAAGAATATGTTCAGCAAGTAGTGAAGGCGTTACAAAATGAACAGATTCGTGTGGGGGTTGATAATCGTTCAGAAAAGCTTGGTAAGAAAATTCGTGAGGCGCAAATGAAGAAGATACCATATATTTTAGTACTAGGTGATCGTGAAAAGGATCAACAGTATGTGACTATTCGTAAACATGGCGAGCAATCCTTACATGAAATGCCATTGTCACAATTTGTGGAGAATATCAAGCAAGCGATAAAACAAAAAGCAATATGATAAAATCCATATTTTAAAGGTGTAGCTCGACTTCTAGGCAGTTCTCATGAATCAATTCGATCACGGGGCTTAGAGTCGAGCTAACACATGACCAAGGGTTTGTGTCTGAGAGCAATTTTAAAGTGGGAAAATTTGAATTTTTTGTTAAAAATATTTTCAGAATTTACTTAAATAATTCCATTATTTCATCATCTTTGCTACTATTTCATCACTTTCAAGCATACAATGAAATAAATGACGAGTAATTGAAATTATGGAACAATATGATTGTTTTGATTGTAATGGCTGTTTCCTAATAAAATGGTTTGTGTCTCAGTATCGATGACAAAATATTTATGATAGCTCTCTTGTTCAGTTTGTTTAAAGGAGGCTAAAAAATATACTTGTCGATTGGGATGAATAAAAGTATGTTGAGTGAGGTCTATTTTTTCACCTATGAAATTGGTTTTTAAATGAAATGTTTCTTCAGCCTTTGGTATGTCTTTAAAGGGTATCTTTTGACGAATGTTCAAGCTAGCATCAGAATATTCCTCATATAGTGTCGGAATAATTTTTTGATAAAACTCGTCCTCATTTTGAAATGACTGATACTGATTATTTGGATACTTATAGGAAGTAGCTACAATAGGTGTACAGAGTGTGGGTGCTGTGTTTTCTACTGATTGTTGAGGCTGCTGTAGTAAAAAGCTTGAAACAAACATCAATGACATGAACAATACCTGCATCTTTTGGCCTCCTTTATAATTTAGTTTTCCCAATTACATGTTATGTATACGTATCATGACAATAACAGCAGGATTTGGATTGAACTTTACAAAGGGAACCTAATACAGGTTAATAACTTGGGTTTTTTTATAATGTTGGTTAGGAAACTTGCGCCTGTTTTGAATATCTATTTAATAATACATCCAATTCTTGACTACAATCAACCACAATAGGATGGGTGAAACCTAGATCCTTTGCCTTTCTATACATAGTTCTTCTCTTCATTTCGATTTTCACCTTCAAGAATTGTTTAAGCGATAATTGTACCAAGATACTTTCCTCCTAATTTTTTCTCCATTTTCTTGTCATAAAATCTATATGACCTCGATTCAACTTTCTCATTGTATACCACCTAAAATAAAAAATATGTCATATTGTGTTTAGTGTGCTAAATTCGTAATTTAGTCATAGAAGAGCGTCTTAATTCTCAGAGAAGATTGAAAAACTAAAATTTTCCACTAAATCTTTTCGCCTATTTTAATTTACTTTAATTGTTATATGCTTAAAATTTAAGACCTTGAATCCAAAGAAGTCAAGGTTTGGTTTCTATGACTTTTTAGAAAATATTTAGATTTCGTTTAACTGATTTTGTATCTTTTTTACTATTGAGATTACAAGTTGGAATATTTGCAATATTCATTCATTTTTCTAGAATTTCGTATCTTGTCGCATTTTATCAAATAAACCTCTTTGTTGTTTTTTACTGAGGAGATTATCGATTATTCGGATAAATTTTAGATTTATTTAGGAAATGATGTAATAAAATGAATAAGGCGGTGTTTAGGTCAGTAGAGGTGGACGAATTTATAGAGGCTATTTTAAGGTGTCTTCAAGGAGGAAGATCAATAATGATAATGAGCAATTGAACGGCCGTAATCACTTTATGCTTGATTAATTGGATAGATCTTGAAGGAATGTATGCACAATCAGGCTAAACTTTTTATGAATCAAAATATGTAAACGCCCACTCTGTCAGCTGTGGGCGTTTATTACTTATCTTAATGTTTCCATTCTTTTCGTAATAGACCAAATAATAATAGATCATAAAACTTACCGAATCGGAAAATCTCATTTCTCAAAATGCCTTCTTTTGAAAAGCCGCATTTTTCATAGGATCGAATAGCTGCTGTATTAAAGCTGAAAACCTGTAGTTTAATTTTATTGATAGCAATGTAATTAAAAATAAAATCGATAAGGGTTTTCATAGCATCAGTTCCAAGTCCTTTACCCTGCCATTGCTCGCCAATCGAAATGCCTACAAAGCATGTACTGTTTTGCCAATTAATTGAAAATACAGTACATGTGCCAATAAGCTCATTTGTATATTTTTCAAATATACCGAAGAAAAAATCTTCCTTCTTTGCACTAATACTTTGGAAGAATGATGAGTGATCCTCGAAGGTTTTTGGAAAGGGGATTTCGTCATTAGCAAATAATAACGACTTTTTTTCACTTTCAATTTTGACAAATGCTTCTAAGTCAGACGAAGTCATTTGCTGTAAAATAATTGCTTGACCTGTAAGAAAGTTTTTCATGTAATGATCCATTTGTGTTCTCCCTTGTTCAAGGGCTGCAGCTAAAATGACATCCCTTGTTTAATCTGTTGAATAACCAAAACGTCTACTGCACTTGCCGCACTCATTGGCACAACTCCTTTTAATTGAATACTTTTATAGTAGCATTTTTAAGGATTAGTAGAAATAAATATTTAAAATAAGAAGGACTTCAATTAGTTTCGTTTTCTTCTGAACATTTAATCTTGTATTTTATCAAACAGCCCACATATCAATAGTTCAAATTTCTGATAGTGTTTGCTGATAGAGTATTTTACAATGGTTTAAAAGAAAATTCCAAATTATTACGATTAGCTCAATAGAGTTATGAAACATAACGAAAAAAGAGGAGTATTACAATGAGTATTCAGCTAAAACAATGTACACTAGAAGACCTAGATGATCTTCAAAAAATCAGTAAATACACTTATATGGATACCTATTATGATAAGCAATTTAGACATATGATTAGTCTGGATACGATTAACACTCATTTAGAGCGAGCATTTAATAAAAATCAGCTAAAAAGGGAGCTTTCCAATGTATCCACTAGCTTTTACTTTATCTATTTCAATGATGAATTGGCGGGCTATATAAAAATAAATGTGGACGATGCTCAATCAGATTCACTTGGGGATCAGGCACTGGAAATAGAACGTATCTATGTAGGACAATCCTTTCAAGGGCATGGACTTGGAAAAGCACTATTAAATAAAGCGTTAGAAATGGCACAGCAGCTAAATAAGAAGGTTGTCTGGCTAGGTGTTTGGGAGAAAAATTTATCAGCTATCCAATTTTATGAAAATACAGGATTTTCTCGATTTAGTACCCATGATTTTCAATTTGGAAATGACGTACATACCGATTTTATTATGCGTAAATTAATGGATTAACATACAATAACAATTAGAAAGAGGAGAATTCAATGCGTTTCTTTACAACTTATTTTAATGGCTTGATGGCATACTTACCTGAAGAGGAGCAATTCCAGCTGCAACAAGCAAAAGGAGCAACTGATTCTCAAATTCAAACATTATTAGATATATTTCCAGGATGTCCAAAATCTTTGATTAAACTACTGCAAGATATTAATGGAACCTATTATTGTAAGCATGGAGAAACAACGATTAGTGTACTAGTATTAGGCTCAGATCTAGGTGATTATCCATATTATTTAAAGTCTATTGAGCAAATGATAAAAAATGCCCAAGTAGTGAATAGTGAAAGTATTTATGAGCGTTATCGAGATTTTTTAGAGCATGTTGAAGTGGATGATAGAATACAGATGCATATACCATTAGATAAGCATTTAGGCTTTGCGGATTGTATGAACAATGGCGGTACATCCAGCCTATATATAGATTTTCATCCCAATGATGGTGGACAGATAGGACAGGTCGTTCGATATGTTCATGATCCAGATAGCTATGAGGTTATTGCACCATCCTTTGATGACTATTTACAACAGCTAATAGATGGAGAGTATGAATTTACCTCAATCTATGAGGAGGAATAGGAGGGAGGGCATTTATGAGATTAAAATTTTATGAAACGTGTGATGACTCGTTAATAGAGAGATATGCAATAACAACAGAGCAGTTAAGTTTTACAAAGTCTCCAAAAGAAAGTATTGAACTGGCGAAATTGGACAGAAATCGTCATGCCATATTGGTGCTTGCAGAAGATAAGCTAGTTTCTTTCTTTGTATTACATGAAAAAGATGGGGTAATACCATATTCAACAAATGAAGCTGCCTTGTTAATTCGCTCCTTTTCTACTGATTATCATGAGCAAGGGAAAGGCTATGCAAAAGCAGCATTACAGCTCTTACCAGAATTTGTTCAGACGCATTTTCCTCATATTAATGAGCTCGTGTTAGGAGTTAATGTCCCAAACAAATCCGCACAGGCACTTTATACTAAATGTGGCTTTGTTGATGAGGGAAGGCAAGTAACCAGATTTAATGATGAGCTTATTGTAATGAGTTATTATATCAAGTAGTGTTAGGAGGTTCTGATGACATTGGTAATGAACGCAGGAATAGAGCTGTTGGATGAAATATGTGCGATAGATAAAGAAGTACTAGGTGATTTTTCAAGAAGCAAACAAATAAGTATAGCCATTCAAGAAAAACGCTGTATCATCCAACAAAATGAACAAGGGATTGCGGGCTTTCTTATATTTACAAATAATTTTTTTGAACATAGCTTTATCGACTTAGTGATAGTAAAGCCATCTGAACGGAGAAGAGGAGTTGCTGCCTCTTTAATAGAGACTTATGTAGAATTAGCTATCACACCAAAGATTTTTTCTTCTACTAATCAATCAAATACGGCTATGCATCAAGTATTTGACAAGACAGGATTTATAAAAAGTGGGTTTATTGAGAACTTGGACGAGGGGGATCCAGAAATTATTTATGTGAAATTAACATAAATAAGTATGAGAGGTCTCGAAGATGAATAACACTTCGAGACCTCAAGATTTTATGATTATTTTTTCGCTCGAATGACTAAAAAGGAAGGGCGACGAAATTCTTTTTCTAGAGAGGGAAGTTTCTCTACTGCCTCCAAATCCGGAAGAGGCTCTACTATTTTTTCTATAGTGAAGCCATGTGCAATTAATGAATTGATAATTGTAGAGAGACATCGATGATATTTAACTACACCCTCCACAAACCATGTCTGTTTACGGAAACCTTCATCCTGATAATTGTCAATTGCATAGTGACTTCTTTGACCGTTATCATTATAAATCCAATTATCCTCGTTTGTTTTCCTGGCTGTTGCAATTGGATGTTCTATGGAGAAAATAAAGATGCCATTTGAACGAAGTATGCTAGCAATTTTACCAATCACCGCATCAAAATTTTCAATGTAATGCAAGGAAAGGGAACTTGTAATACAATCAAAGCTTTCTGGAGCTATATGATAATCCTCAATTGCATGCAAACAATAGTCGATCTTTGGGTGAGCATATTCACTTCGTGCGATCGCCAGCATATTTTTGGAGACATCAATGGCAGTAACATGTTTTGCATGGTTTTCTATACAATAATACGCGAATTCGCCCATTCCACAGCCAATATCAAGCATCTGTAAATTCTGTAAATTTGGCAGTAAGGATTTTATCGCAGGCTGCTCCAGCAAATTATTATAATTATAAGGTGTCAGACGTAACGCTTGATAGTGACGGAAAAATTCAAGATTGTCATAAATATTTTGTTTCATGTAAAACCTCCACTTGTTCTACATAACGTTATGTAACATTTGCGCATATTCATTGTCTCATAGCTATGAAATTAGAAATAGACTTTTTATTCTATTTTTAGTAAGATGTAGATAGAGGCATGTCAACTTTAATAATTTTAACTACCATCTATTTACATATGAATAGATGGATTATTTTTTTCTTATTTCTCTAAGTTTCCATCTTTTTACGACATAAATTTGTAACAATTTGAAAAAATTGAAATATTTAATGGTGAATGTTGGCACTTCTTTTAACGAGCGACGTTCTTTTTAATGGAAACAGAATAACAGTTTCCTAAAAAAGACGTTGGGGGATTTTTTAAGTGAGTACAGAAACATTGTTAAATCTAAGCAGTAATTCATTGTTCATCGCCTTTATTTTATTGCTAATCGCCATTTTACCGATTGGACTAGCCGTAAAATCGAAAAGAAAATTGTTTGGTAAAGTAGGATTACTACTGACCTATAGTGCCTTTACGTTACAATTAGTTTATTTCATTTTAAGGTGGATCGCTGTTGATCATGCACCGGTAAGTAATATGTATGAGTTTATGACGTTTTTTGGCATCATGCTTACAGGAAGCTATTTGATTATTCATTTGCTGTATAAACAAATCGTAGTGGGCTTGTTTACTATTCCTGTTTCCTTAATTATTCTTGGGTATGGAAGCGTTTTTACAAAGGAGGTTTCACCACTTGTACCATCTCTACAAAGTCATTGGCTAACAATTCATGTAATGACCGTGGCTTTTTCAAGTGCTATCTTATCAATTTCGTTTGCAACAGGCATTATCTATTTATTAAGAACATTAGATGTTACAAAGAAATCAATCAGTACCTTTGCTTTGGAATTTGTCATGTATTGTCTAATTGTCGTAATAGGCTTTATTGGTGTGTCTACGTACTTTAATCTCACAGCTGATGATGTGAAGGTACATTTTGAAAATTCACAAGGAAAAGAAGAAACAGCAGTTTATACAATGAAGCCTCTTATTGTCAATGATGCTGCTCAAACCACAGATGGAGAACAAATAGGTGTTTTACAGATTACTAACAAGGTTGATGCAAAGAAGTTAAACTCAATTGTGTGGGCATTTCTAATTGGTACGATACTATATGCGGTACTTATACTGATTACAAGAAGACCATTAATCGTTTTATTAAAGCCATTAACAAATCGAGTACAACCAGCTTTAATGGATGAAATTACATATCGAGCTGTGGTCATAGGTTTTCCGTTGTTTGCTCTAGGAGGACTATTATTTGCCATGATTTGGGCACAAATTGCGTGGAGTAGATACTGGGGCTGGGACCCTAAAGAAGTATGGGCACTAATAACATTTTTATTTTATGCAGCCTTCCTTCATTTTCGACTTTCAAAGGGGTGGGAGGGTGAAAAAACAGCTTGGTTAGCGATTATTGGCTTTGGCATTAT
>NZ_JBXAPF010000026.1:0-63565 GCF_058803665.1 Lysinibacillus sp. GW821-FHT14F06 | reverse complement strand
ACAAATTTACAAATATACATCGTTCAAGTGATTACATAGAACACGAGAAACGAAATTGATGAGATGAAGGGAAAGAAGTTAACGTGGGTAAGCGCAATAAATGGCGTAAGTCGATGGTACTAGCACTGGCACTAGCTGGCGGCTTATTATTTAATACAGTACAACCAACAGAAGTGCATGCAGAAGAAACTTCTCAACAAATGATCGAAAAAAAAGCTAAAATAGATGCAGAAATTAAAAAACTTCAAGAAGAATTAACAAAACTACAGCAAGAGATTGATGAAAAAGTAAAAGTATTTAATCAGGTTCAGGCAGATATTAAAGAAATTGATGCAAGTATTGCTGAAACAGAAAAACGTATTGAGCAGCGTTCAGCGATTTTAAGCGAGCGTATGGCTGCATACCAAGCACAGGATAACACAGTGGGTGTCTATTTAAGCGTAGTCCTTGAAGCAAAAAGCTTTGCAGATTTAATGGACCGTGTCGTAGCGGTTAAAACATTAATGGACGCTGACCAAGAACTAGTTGATCAACAGGAAGCAGACAAGGCTAGCTTAGAGCAACAAAAGGCAACATTAGATGAAAAACAAAAAGAGCTTCAAAAACAATTCCAAGAGCTTCAACAAAAGGAAAGCGAGATGGAAGTGAAAAAGGCTGAAAGTGAAGCTAAGTCACTTGCATTAAAAGCACAAATTGCGACAAAACAAGAAGAAGAACGTTTAGAAGCTGAACGTAAAGCGGCAGAGGAAGAAGCAGCTCGTTTACGTGCACTTCAAGCAGCTACTCCGGCTGTACAAGCTTCAAATAACGGAGGCAAAATTGTTTTCGGTTCAGGTACAGGTACAGCATCTTCAGGTGATGCTATTTCAACTGCAAAGCAATTCCTAGGCCGTAGTTATGTTTGGGGTGGAAGTAACCCATCGACAGGATTTGACTGTTCAGGTCTTGTGCAATGGTCTTACAAACAAGCTGGTGTATCTTTACCACGTACAGCATCACAACAATATCTAGCAACTCAACGTATTTCAGCAAGTGAAGCACGTGTAGGTGACCTTGTATTCTTCAGCTATGGCTCTGGTGTAGCGCATGTAGGTATTTATTTAGGAAACAACACAATGATTGATGCTCAAAATAAGGGTGTTGTTGTTGAATCACTTGATTGGTGGAATCAGTATTTAGTTGGCTTTGGTCGTATTCAATAAGCTCAGCTAATATATAGACGATTGAATTAACAAAAAGGTCATCTTTGTTTTACAAAGATGGCCTTTTTTTTGATACATTATTTCTTACACATGATTAAAGTTTAAAATTCAATTTGATAATACCTGTTTCTTTTAATGCAACGAAGAAAATAATAACGAAGGGTCCAGCAAGTAACCCTATAACACCAAATAATTGTAGACCGATAAACATAGCTATTAATGTTGGTAAAGTGGATAACCCAATATGGTCTCCCATTAATTTAGGCTCGACTACTCGACGAATAATGAGTAAAATAGCTGCTAAGATGAATAATTTTACAGCGATAGATATATTTCCTATCAGTAGGTGATAAAGTGCCCAGGGTGCCAAGATAATAATGGAACCAAGGAAAGGAATAATGTCAATGATCCATATAATGATGGTCATTGTTACAGCATATTTAGGTTGAATTAATAAAAGGCCGATTAGTGTGACGCCACCAATGATAAAACTAACAAATAAATGTGCCTTCATATAACCAAAAATAGCATCCTTTAAGCGATTTAAAATAATCTTTAATTTGTTTGCTGTGCTAGGCTTCAAATATTTATAAGTGATCTGTTTTAATTTAGGCAGATCTAGCATAAATAGAAAGAGAGCAATCATATATACGAGAAGACTAATGAATAGGCTTGGAATTTCTGAAAAGAAGGCTGTAACTTTGGTATAATTAAAGAAATTCAAAAAAGATTCTTCAATTTTCTTAATGAAATCCATCGTTGTATTTTGAAGCGAGGCACTTACTTCAGGTGGAAAGTCTTCTGTGTATTTAGAAATGTTTTCTTGCATAGTTAGCCACATTTCTGATAGCTTTGAAATATAGTAGGGAGCTTGCTTTGAAACTAATATTATTTGAGACATAAGTTGTGTAATCGTAAAGTAACAAATAATAGTAATTAGGATAACACTCACTATGTAAATAACAGCAACTGCAATTTTCCGTGACATTTTCCATTGCCGTTTAAAGAACATAACAATTGGCTCTAAAAAAAATGCAGTGACACCTGCTAAGATGATCGGTACAGAAACAGGGATAATAAAATATGCAGCCGCGATTATAGAAATAATCATTATCAATCTAAAAATCAGTTTCCTAGTATTTAATTTATTCATATATTCACCTTCTTTACGCAAATTAATATAAGTGTACCATAAAAATTTTACGTTCTGACACAATAAAGGTAGGGATGAATGATGGAAAAAGAAATTTTGCAGCTTTTTAGTAATTTAACAGAGCGTGACCATGAAATTCAATATGCATCTTACGAAGAATTAATGAAAATTATGCAGGAACCAGTTGATTGGACATATGCAGTTTGGGAACAACTTGTTCAAGCTCTTACATATAAAGATGGTCATATGCGCGCGCTTGCAGCACAATTTTTATGCGCATTAGCAGCTAAAAGTGATCCAGAAGAAAGAGTATTGGAAGACTTCTTAAAGATTTGGGCTGTAACTTATGATGAAAGAATTGAAACGGTAAGGCATACTCTACAGGCCATTTGGAAAATAGGGTTAGCAGGGCAGGTACAACGGGATTTAGTCGTTTCCTATTTGGCTAAAAGGTTTCAGACATGTCTAGATGAAAAACATTCAACATTAATACGTTATGATATTGTAGTATCTTTTAAGAAATTATATGATGCCACGAATAATCCTAAGGTGCTGGACATTGTGAAACGTTTAATTGAGGAAGAGCAAGATATGAAAAACAAAAAGAAATATAGGGCAGCCATCCGTTAAAAGTAATGGAATGGCTTTTTTTAATGCAAATCCTTTTGTGAGTAGAAGGAAGTTTACTATAATGTAGGAAAAAAGTAAGGGGATTAAAACATGAGTATTTATAATTATTTAGTAAAGAAGCCAAATGGTGAGATTTTATCAATGGAGACCTACCGAGGAAAAACACTGCTAATTGTCAATACAGCTAATCAATGTCGTTTTACATATCAGTTCGAAGACTTGCAAAAAGTGTACGACAAATATGGCAAGGAGAATTTTGTTGTGTTAGGCTTCCCTTGCGATCAATTTGGAAATCAAAACCCTGAGGATGGTGAGCAAACTACACATCTTTGTCAGGTTAACTATGGTGTAACATTCCCGATTTTTGAGATAGTGCAGGTCAATGGAGATGCAACACATCCACTGTTTAATTATTTAAAGCACGAGGTCGATTATCGCTCCTTTGGAAAAGCAAACATGCAGGAAAAAATGCTTGCAGAATCAATACTTCAAATAGCGCCTAGTTTTTTAGAGGGTCGTAATATCCGTTGGAACTTTACAAAATTCTTAATCGATGTAAATGGCAAAACAGTGTCACGCTTTGAGCCTACGGATTCTCAGCTTGATATCGAGCAGGCTATTGAAAAAATCCTATAAATATTACTAAAGATAGTATGATCGGGAATTCGACGAGAAATCGTAAGTACAGGAATTATAATGGTAGACCATTGCAAATATTGAAGATTTTTTTATGACATATTATGTAAGGTAATATGAGCTGTACAAACCAGGAGATCAACCTTTATTTGAACGTATAGCTACTCTTCCGAAGCAGGAGGATATGCGGCAAATACGAAGTCTCTGAGCTATAGCAAAAGCAGTTTATCCTGAGCTATTTAAATAAAATCTAAACCTTCAAACTGTCCTAAATAAGGGCAGTTTTTTTGTTGTTTTTTGAAAAAAAACTGCATTTTTTAACCTAATTTTAACCTTCAGAATGTATTTTGAAGGAGAGGGGTTTTTTACATGATAACTGTGATTGACCTTCTTATTTCTTCAATGGAAGATGAGGTGAAAAGTAATGATGTTTCCACCACCATCATATCCGTCTCGTACGGGCGATAAAGTACCTATAGGTAGATAATTTGTTTGAAGGTCTGGCTTATTTGGTCAGACCTCCATCTATCAAAATTTTAACAGGGAAGGCTGTTTAGTATGCTTGAACCAGTATATGAGTTAGAAAATGTAACTTTTTACTACAAAAAAGGAAGGTATAAAGCGAATGATGGCATTTCACTGACCATATATAAAGGAGAAATCATTGGAATTTTAGGACCGAACGGGGCAGGAAAAACAACATTGATAAAGCAAATGATTGGTCAATTAGCACCTGCAGAAGGATCAGTGAAATTTCAAGGACAGGAAGTTACCAGAAATACAAAGGATGTCATTCAGCAAATCGCTTATTATTCACAAGAGACCTTTGCTTTATCATTTTTAAAAACATGGGAAGCCATTTATTTTACGGGAAGATTAAAGGGCTTATCTAAAAAGGAAGCAAAGCAGCAGACGGAGGGCATTCTGCTGCGTTTAGGCATGGAGACATATCGAAATAAGCTAGTATCTAAACTTTCTGGAGGACAAAGAAGGCTTATTAGCTTGGGAACGACTTTGATAGGGCAGTCATCAGTCATCATTCTGGATGAACCTACAAATGAGTTAGATCCATTAAAACGGAAATTAGTGTGGGAAATCATCCGTGAGCTAAATCACAAGGGCACAACAATTATTTTGGTGACTCACAATATTTTGGAAGCTGAAAAAGTTGTACATCGTGTAGCTGTTATAGATAATGGAAGGCTTTTAGCCATTGATCATGTGGAGAAGCTGAAGAGAAAGGTGGATCAACGAATGCGTTTAGAAATTTATGCGCAGGAAGCTTCTATTCAAAAGGTCCAAGATTGTCTTGAAGTTTTCGGGAAAATGGAATTAGTAGAGGATGCCAAGCTTTCAATGCTAATTGAAAAAAATACTATTCGTACAGTTATTGATTTGATACAGGATGAGACATTAAACATTAGCCAATACTCACTGCTACCACCAAGTCTAGAGGATGTCTATTCTATGCTTCAAGAGCAACAGAGGAGTGAATAGCGAATGACAACAAACCCCTTCACTCAATTTTTTATTGAATTGTTTATCCTCTTTCGAATACAAATCGCCATTGTACGCCACCAATTATGGTGGATTATTGCTATGTCTGCAATATTTCCAATAGTCACTTTGGTTTTCCTTAATTTTCTACTAGGAGAATCCAGTCAAGAACAGTTGGCACGATTAATTATTGGAAATATGGTTTTTAGTATTCTGTTAATGGGGATGAATATTTTAGGACAGGATATCTCCTATCAAAAATTTGGAGGCTATTTTACATATTACGCATCACTTCCCATCCGTAAAGTTAATTTCATATTATCCTTGTTATTTTACGGAATTTTAACCTCCCTACCATCCTTTATCATCGTATTTATTTTAGGCCAGCGTATTTATGGTGTGAGTCTCCATTTCGAATGGCTTCTACTGCCAGTAGCACTATTGGCGATCTTTAGTGTAGTAGGAATTGGTGTACTAATGGGATTTTTATCGCCAAATCCGCAATTCACAAATATTGTCGCTCAATTTTTATTGATGTTTGTCACTTTTTTAACTCCAGTTATGATAGAAATAACCGATCTTCCGAGGATTCTTCAATGGATTTCCTATGTGCTGCCAACAACGTATGTCGCGAATATTCTCCATGAGATGCTTACTGTAGGGTGGACAGTATCTTTATTTAAAGAAGTATTTATTTTAATCATTTTTTCATGTATTTCCTATCTATTGATAAGTAAAAAAATACATTGGCGCGTTCAATAAATAATAGGGAGTTAATATAAAATGAAAACGTTTGAACATAAGGTAGAGCAGTATGCGGAGTTAATCATAAAAGTAGGAATAAATATTCAACAGGGGCAGACATTAGTAATTTCTGCATCTATTACTGCTGCTGATTTTGTCAGAAGAATTTGTCGATATGCTTATATCAATGGCGCGCATTTTGTTTATGTAAAATGGATTGACGAAGAGCTGGCTCGCATTGAATGCGAATTAATGTCAGAACAGGGGTTGGGATATACACCCGATTGGCTTGTAAAAGGTTACGAAGAGCTGGCAAGTGATGGTGCTGCCTTTCTTTATATTATTTCACCTCATCTGCAAAATATGGAGGGAATCGATCCCATTAAAGTAGAAAAAGCTGAATATGCTTCGGCAATTGCCTTCCGTTCCTTTACTGAAAAATTGATCAGCATGCAAGTGAGCTGGACTGTTGTTGCTTATCCTACGGAGAAATGGGCAGAGTCTATCTTTCCTCATATGGTGCCAAAGGATGGACTAGAGCAGCTATGGGAGGAGTTTTTTAAGATAATGAAATTGGATAATGAAAATCCAATAGCAGCATGGGAGCAGCATATAGAAGAATTAAATAAAAGGGCAGCATTATTAAACAATAAGCATTTTAGATATTTACATTTTATCTGTGAAGGCACAGACTTAAAAATCGAATTACCAAAAAATCATTATTGGTTGAATGGCTTAGAAACAAATGACAATGGAACACCATTTATTTGTAATATGCCAACAGAAGAGATTTATACAACACCACTTAAAACGGGTGTTAATGGGGTCGTTAAAAATACAAAGCCATTAGTTTATGAAGGGCAGGTAATTGATGATTTTACCCTTACTTTTAAAGATGGAGAGATTATTGATTGTAGTGCAGAAAAAGGGCTGGATGTGTTAAATGGTATTTTGCATAAAGATGAGGGAGCAAAATATATTGGTGAGGTTGCATTAGTGCCCCATGACTCTGTTATCTCAGCAAGTAATCTTATTTTTTACCATGCTTTATTGGATGAGAATGCATCCTGTCATTTAGCGATTGGGCAGGCATATACATCAGGCTTGAAAGAGGAAGATAGAGTAGATCATGAAAATAGTATTAATTCTAGTATAATCCATGTTGATTTTATGATTGGCTCCCAGCATTTACAAGTGAATGGTGTTCATGATGACGGCTCAATGGAACCAATTTTGATGCATGGAAAATGGGTATCTAAATTTACCGATTAGAAGGAGGGATATGAATGCATATAATGAAATGTAAGACAGAAGAGGATTATGAAAAGTTTGCGATTTTCTTTTTGCAAAACAGAAATATGTTTGATGATATGTATCCCATTTTGGAGACTCTAGGAAGTTTATCAATCATGATAGAAGAAACAAATCTACTTCTCTTTTATAATACTCAACAGGAAGTAATCGCGGCAGCTAGCTATACGTTGGGATTACGGGAGGATCATTTTAAAAATAAAGAAATTGTCTTTATTGATTGTGCTCTATTAAAGAAAGAATATCAAAATAGCCGTTCCTTTGTTAATGGCTTTTCACAAATGCTCAAGCATATTTTAGAAGAACATAAGGAGGTAAAGGAAGTTCAATTTTATGCTTATCGTCACCATGAATATATCCATCGACTCTATAAAAAATTCGCTAATATAATAGGGGACAGTGAGGGATATTTCGGTATGCAGGATATTTTTTCGGTGGAGTTTGAAAAATTAATGCAATTTTTAGAAGGCTTTTATAAAAAAAGTGAAAATCAGAAAGATTTATGACGCGAGCGTAATTGGCAAATTGAAACTCCAACATCATTTTAAGGGATGATTGTTGGAGTTTTATTTTTAAGTAGTGAATAAATCTTTGAATTCATAGTGCAAAAATTGGTATTCTTTCGATTCGTTCTATAAAATAAAGATAATAATGCTTGCAATTATGGGAGGGGTAATGAATGAAACCGTTTGATGTGAAGGTTATTCCATTTGAAGCAGTCTATAATTTTCGTGATATGGGTGGGTATAAAGCGAGAGATGGTCGTGTCGTAAAGAGTCGCTTGTTTTTTCGCTCAGCAGCACTTGGTAAGATGACGACAGCGGATAAGCAGCTTTTTGAAACATTAGGTGTGAAAACGATATTTGACTATCGTGATAACCATGAAGCCCAAAACAATCCTAATCCCATTTTACCGCATGCTCACTATATTCAAATCCCTGCAAAGGGCAACCATGCTTTTGAGATGCCAACAAACACTGGTGGAAAAGATTTTTATAAGGTTGTTAGTCCAGAGATGTTCCAGGAATTTTATGCACAAATGCCTTTTAATAATGCTTCCTTTAAAGAGTTAATGACGATTATTCAAAACCCGAATAATCTTGGGCTGGTTCATCACTGTGCAGTTGGGAAGGATCGAACAGGTATCGGCGGTGCACTTATTTTACTGGCTTTAGATGTACCAGAGGAAACGATTATGGAAGACTATTTAGATACAAATCTACATCTACGTCCAATGGTTGAAAGAATGGCTCAGGCCATTCAACAACATTATAATGAACGAGAATTACAGCAATTTTATGCATTGATGTCTGCTCGGGAGGATTATTTACAGGCAGCATTCGATGCAATGGATAGACGGTATGGTTCAAAGGCTGCCTTTTTAGAGCAGGAATTCGGATTAACAGCAGATAAACGTAGGCAATTACAGGCTAATTGCTTAACATGATAGGAACCCCTTTCACATATGGTGAGAGGGGTTTTTAAGTGAAATAGGCTATTTTATTTCTAGAAAATTCTTTACAGTCATGAAATCTATGATAAGATACTATTTATTTTAATGGAAATAGGAGAAGTGAAATGTATTGGCAACTACAGTAAGAGAAAGTGATAGTAAAGACACAAACAAATTAAGCTTATTTCATTTAACTTGGCCGATTTTCTTAGAAGTATTTTTATTTATGTTAATGGGCCTTGCCGATACTTTTATGCTCAGCGCTTTATCTGATAATGCTGTATCAGGAGTTGGTGCAGCCAATCAATATATTCATATTGCGATTTTAATACTTGAAGTAGTTGGTAATGGTGCATCGATTGTTGTATCTCAATATTTAGGCTCAAGGCGTTTTTTTGAAGCTGCGAAAATATCAGCTTTGGCAGTTACGATGAACATGATTGTTGGAATCATTATGAGTGTACTTTTCTTCTTCTTTGCGAGCCATCTAATGACAATGATGAACTTACAAGGAGAAGTACTTAAATATGCACAAAGCTATTTAGTCATCATAGGAAGCTTTATTTTTTTACAGGCAATTATCAATGCATTAGCAGCAATAATTCGTGTGCATGGTTGGACAAAACAAACAATGTATGTATCACTAGGAATGAATGTACTACATGTTATTTTAAATTACGGTTTAATCTTTGGAAACTTAGGATTACCAGAGCTAGGTGTAAAGGGAGCAGCTATATCTTCTGTTATCAGCCGTGGATTAGCAGTTCTAGTGTTTTTCTGGCTGTTATATCAGGTGATGGAGGTAAGGGTGAAGCTAGAATATTATTTTGAGTTTTCAAAGGACTATATTCGAAAAATATTAAACATCGGTTTGCCTTCTGCATTTGAGCAGGTTCTTTATCAGTTCTGTCAGATAGTTTTCCTATACTATGCAACATATTTAGGAGCAGAGACATTGGCAGCGAGACAATATGCAATGAATATTTCAATGTTTACGTATTTATTTGCCATTGCAATTGGTACAGGAACAGCCATTATTATCGGCCGTTATGTCGGAGCTGGCAATAAGGATCAGGCCTATCAACAGCTTTGGAAAAGTGTACGTGCAGCCTTTGTATTTACATTTGCAATGGTTGCGATTGTAACAATCTTCCGTAAGCCATTAATGCATGTTTTTACGAATAATTCAGAGGTTATTGCTATTGGTGCCTCTGTATTAGCATTAAGTATTCTGCTTGAGACTGGGCGTACGATGAATATCGTGGTTATTAACTCATTACGTGCCTCCGGTGATGCTAGATTTCCTGTGAAAATTGGCTTTTTATCAATGGTTTGTATGAGTCTTCCATTGGGGTATTTATTTGTTTTTGTTTTAGATTGGGGTCTAGTAGGCATCTGGCTAGCGATATCAGCAGATGAATGGATGCGAGCGATTATCGTATACTTTAGATGGAAAAGTCGTAAATGGGAGCGTTATGCACTTGTTTCGCCATCAGAACAGAAGGAGGCACATTAAATGGGGGCACTTTCTAAACGAGCTGCAGCAGCGGCTTTAATGAATAAAAATTTATCACTTTTTGCTTGTCCGATTTGTCAGGAGTCCATGACAATACAGGAGCAAGGGAGAATGGTATGTTCGGCCAATCATTCTTTTGATATTGCCAAGCAAGGCTACATTAATATGCTGACACATGGAGCTGCTTCAAAATATAGCAAGAAGCTCTTTGAGTCTCGTAAGACGGTTATTGATAGTGGCATTTATGATGAAATTGAAGATAAAATTATAGAACTAATTGCTCCTGCACAAACAGTGCTTGATACTGGCTGTGGAGAGGGCTCACATTTAGCTCGTATAATGGCTGAGAAAAAAGGCATCGGTGTGGGGATTGATATTGCAAAGGAAGGTATACTTGCTGCATCTAGACATTATCCAGAACAGATTTGGTGTGTGGGTGATTTGGCAAAAAGTCCATTTGCAAAATCGAGCTTTGATGCCATTTTAAATATTCTATCACCTGCAAATTACGAAGAATTTAAACGTTTACTAGCTCCGGGTGGTTGTGTAGTAAAAGTTGTCCCTCAAAGTAAGTATTTACATGAGCTTCGAGCACAATTATATGCGGATTCAGACAAGGAGTCCTATTCAAATGACCAAATAGTTGCTCGTTTTAAAGAAAGCTTTATGGAAGTAAGCGTGAAGCGCATCACCTATACGACATCACTTGCTATTGAGCTAATCCCAGCATTGCTTGAAATGACGCCAATGGGGTGGCATAAAAAAGAAGGTGCTGCTATCCATTTATATGAAATCACGATAGATGTTGATGTATTAGTGGGCCGTGTATAATTATAAATAAATTTGGAAACTCCTGTGAAAAAAACAGGAGTTTTGTCGTTTCTGAAGAAGAAGTAAGTGAGGTAATAGAGATGGAGGTGTGCGTATGGCAATGACCATGCCGGAAACAATACGTTCCACAGCAACAACTGGTGAGCGCTTACTTTTTCGAACATTGAAGGAATATCTGCCTGATGATTATATTGTTTACTATGAGCCTGAAATATTAGGAAGAAGACCGGATTTTGTTATTTTAGGTCCTGATTTAGGGTTAATTGTACTTGAGGTGAAGGATTATACTAAGCATACCTTATTGCATGTTAATCAAGATACTTGTATGATTCGTTCTGCTAAAGGAAATCAAACAACGGTTAAAAGTCCATATAAGCAAGCAAAAGACTATATGTTCCATATTTGTGATGCACTAAAAAAGGATAAAGGTCTTGTGCAATTGGAAGGTAAATATCAATTTAAACTTAAATTCCCCTGTGGAGCAGGTGCGGTATTTACAAGAATGACACAAAGTGATTTTATTGAACATGATCTTTATAGTATAGTAGAGCCTAATTTTTGTTTAACTAGAGATGAAATTGATCCAGACTATGAAGGCTTTTCAGAGGAAAATCTCTTTGAAAAAATTATGAATATGTTCAGTATGCCATTCCGATTAAAGGAACCTCTATCTCCAGAGGATATCAATAGAATACGCTATCACCTATTCCCAGAGGTCAGAATAAGTGCGGAATTTAAAGCACCTGTCCCTTATCAAGATCAGTTATTGCTGTCATTGCATGATATCAAAACAATGGATTTACATCAGGAAAAGTTAGCAAAGCAAATTGGCGATAAAAATCGACTAATCCGTGGAGTAGCTGGGAGTGGTAAAACCTTAATTTTGGCAGCTAGAGCCAAGATTTTAGCTAAGCAGCATCCTGATTGGAAAATCCTGATTTTGTGCTACAATATTTCTCTCGCTAGGGCAATAGAGCAAATGATTTTTCATATGATGCACACCCCTGATAGTTTGTTTGATTTTGATTTTTCTCAAGGAACAGATGGCTTCCAAGAGAAATCTCAGCAAATACAAGTCCGCAATTTTCATGCATTTTTAAGAAAGGATTTAAAAACCTCTGAAGAAAGAATACCACTTTTACTAGAAAAGCTAGAGAAGGGAGAAGCTATCTTACCAAAATACGATGCTATTATGATTGATGAGGGGCAGGATTTTGAAGGTGAATGGTTAAAACTAGTGGCAAATTTATTAAATCCTGATACCATGTCACTACTCTTAGTTGAGGACCGTGCCCAATCAATATATAAACGAGCGCGCTCTTATATTCAAGATACAGGTTTAAGCTTCCAGGGCCGATCAAGAGTATTAAGTATTAATTATCGTAATACAGCTCAAATTGTGAAGTTTGCCTGGGATTTTTATCAACATTTCTCAGTACTTAAAAATAAGGTTGTGTCAAAGGAGATGGAGGGCGAAATTATTGCCCCGCAAAGTACAAGACGTAAAGGTGAAGAACCTGCAATAATTCGTCGGAATAATTTCTTTGAAGAGGCTCAAATTGTAGCATTACAAATTCGAAAATTGCATATTGAAAAGAAAATTCCATATCATGAAATCCTTATTTTATACAGGGTACGAAAGAGCAAGGGACAGGATTATGTAGCATTTTACAGCAGAAGTTACGGGAAATAAACATTCCGTATTATTGGATTGCAGAATCAGCTGACAGCAAACGTGCCTTTGAGCGCAATGAAGAATCGGTCAAAATTAGTACAATTGATAGCAGTAAAGGCTTGGATTTTCAAGTGGTATTTATCGTGAATCTTGATAATACACCTTGGTATCTAGAAAAAGATTTAGAACAGGAAGCTTCACGTCTCTATATTGGTATGACACGTGCAAAGCAATATTTATGTTTATCCTATTCAGGTGATTCTGCCTATACACAATATTTTGATGATATTGTTCTGACAAGAAGGACAATAGATAATAAAGATAGTTATAGCGGATAACTTCGAAAGGACTTATGCAATTGCAGTATACTGGTCTTTTCGATTACAATGGGGATAACTATTGAAATAAGGTAGGAATGAAACAGTGTATAAATTAGCAGCAAATGTTGTCAAAGTATTTTTAAAATTAATGGGCTCCAAGGCTCGCGTATATGGAGAAGAAAATTTACCAAAAGAAGGCGGGTATATTATTGCATGTACCCATACAGGTTATGTTGATATTTTAAATTTAGGGGTCGCGATGTATCCTAAAGAAATTCATTTTATGGCTAAAAAGCAATTGTTTGAAATGAAGGGACTTGGCTGGCTTATTAATCGTTTAAATGCCTTCCCAGTTGATCGTGATAATCCTGGTCCTAGTGTTATTAAAATTCCTTCACAGTTATTGAAAGAGGGTAAAATTGTGGGCATATTCCCTTCAGGTACAAGGAGTGCTGAGGGAACAGATTTAAAGCAGGGCGCCATTACAATAGCACAGCTATCCAAAGCGCCAATTGTACCAGCTGCTTATGTTGGGGCGCGTAATGTTGGTGACGTTTTTAAACGTGGAAAAGGTTATCTAATTTATGGTGAACCCTTTTATGTAACAGGGAAAGGCAAAGAAGGACGCGATGAATTTACACATCGATTAGAGCATGAACTAATGTCTTTAACAGAGGAATTAGAACAGCGCATTGCAGCAGGGAAAAAATAAAGTCACTGTTATTTTGAGAAGATTTACTGAACACTAGTAGATATTCAAATAAAAAGGCACTCAGAATCACGTTTGATTTTGGGTGCTTTGTTGTAGGAGGATTTGGAAATTGATTCATGTACTTTTTGTATGTTTGGGGAATATTTGTCGCTCTCCAATGGCGGAAGCAGTTATGCGTGATTTAGTTGAGAAGGAGAGCTTGACTCATAAAATAGCAGTAGATTCAGCCGCTACAAGCTCGTGGCATATTGGTGAGCCTCCTCACAAAGGGACTCAAGAGAAGCTTAAAGAATACGGCATCTCGATAAAAGGAATGCAAGGACGCCAATTGCACAAGGCAGACTTTGAAAAATTTGATTACATTATTGGTATGGATGAAAGTAATATACGTAATATTCGAGCAATGCTAGGCAATCCCGATTCGCCAAAAATTTTCCGTTTTTTAGATTTAACTGTCCATCAAAAAGATGTACCTGATCCATATTATACAGGGGATTTTCAAGAAACCTATGATTTAGTTTTAGAGGGCTGCTATGCTTTACTGGAAAAAATCAAAGGAGAACAGAAACTGTAGAATTCGATGGTTAGGTACCTTAATAACGAAAAATTTTACAATTTATTTTTTAGTGTTAAACATTGGTATACCTAGCTTTGCAAGCGTATTTTGTGTTATTATTTGCAGAGTAAAGATACGACAAGTATTTAACTTCTTTCAGCAGATGTTTCCCACCTCTATAGGTGGTGAGATGAATACGAATTTTATTTACTTTTTAGAGGGTGTCCAAACACCCGCTGAAAGAAGTTAAAGCCTCCGGCGGATGTCACGGAATCGAAAAGGAATTCTTTGTGTAGCACAAAGCCGATTCCAGACGCAATTATGCCTAGGCATAATTGATTTACCATATACAGGTGTGTAATTTCGCATCTATGATTTTGATAAACTTACATGTTGAAAGAGAGTGGAAACAATGGGTCGTAAGTGGAACAATATTAAAGAAAAGAAAGCGTCTAAAGACCAGAGCACAAGTCGCATCTATGCAAAATTTGGACGCGAAATTTATGTGGCAGCTAAATCGGGCGAACCAGATCCTGAATCAAACCGTGCGCTTAAAGTTGTTCTTGAACGAGCAAAAACATATAGCGTTCCTAAGCATATTATTGAAAAAGCAATTGAAAAGGCAAAGGGCGCTGGTGATGAAAGCTATGATGAATTACGTTATGAAGGATTCGGACCAGCAGGCACAATGATTATCGTCGATGCTTTAACAAATAATGTTAATCGTACAGCTTCTGATGTACGTGCAGCATTTGGTAAAAATAATGGGAACATGGGTGTAAGTGGGTCAGTTGCTTACATGTTTGATTCTACAGCAGTAATCGGTTTAGAGGGCAAGTCAGCAGATGAAGTTCTTGAAATTTTAATGGAAGCGGATCTTGATGCACGTGATATTCTAGAAGAAGAGGATACAGTTATTATTTATGCGGAGCCAGATCAATTCTTTGCTACACAAGAAGCTTTAAAAGCTGCTGGTGTACAGGAATTCACTATAGCAGAGCTGTCCATGCTTCCACAAACAGAGGTAGAATTAACAGGCGACGATATAGTTAAATTTGAAAAATTAATTGATGCATTAGAAGATTTAGAAGACGTACAAAATGTTTTCCATAATGCAGATTTAGGAGAATAATTAAGAAAACCAGTAGCATAAACGCTACTGGTTTTTAATTAGGAGGAGACCTGTGCAAACGGTTTTAGCAATTGTTTTATTTTTAGCAACATTATTTTTTGTAATAGTGCAGCCACGTCAATTATCTATAGGTTGGTCTGCCTGTATAGGGGCTCTACTTGCATTGGTACTAAAGATTGTTACTTGGCATGATGTTTTAGAGGTTACAGGCATAGTTTGGAATGCCACATTATCATTTATTGGAATTATATTAATCTCACTTATTTTAGATGAAATCGGTTTTTTCGAGTGGGCAGCTCTCCATATGGCACGGCTCGCAAAGGGCAGTGGTATTCGGTTGTTTATTTATATTGCCTGTCTTGGAGCTATTGTTGCAGCATTATTTGCTAATGATGGAGCAGCATTGATACTAACACCGATTGTTTTAGCTATGGTTCGTAAGCTACATTTAACTGAAAAAATGATTTTTCCATTCATTATTGCGAGTGGCTTTATAGCAGACACAACTTCACTACCCTTAGTCATTAGTAATTTAACAAACATTGTGTCAGCAGATTATTTTGATATAGGTTTTATGGAGTATGCCTTACATATGATAGTACCCAATATCATTTCATTATTGATAAGCGTTGTTGTACTTTATTTAGTTTTCCATCGTTCAATTCCCAAAGTCTATTCCTTAGAGGCAGTTGAAAACCCGAAACTAGCAATTCGTGATCAAAAATTATTTTCACTTTCTTGGTATGTGATAGCTATTCTATTACTAGGTTTCTTTACAAGTGAGCTTTTAACAATCCCAGTATCCTTTATTTTATGTGGTGTAGCAGCAATATTTTTCTGGCTTGCGCGCAAAAGTGAGACGGTCGATACAAAGCGGGTTGTGAAAGGAGCACCATGGAATATTGTGTTCTTTTCTATTGGGATGTATGTGGTGGTTTACGGCTTGAAAAATGTGGGGATGACGGGATTACTTGCAGATCTATTAGAGCATGCTGTTCAACAGGGATTAGTTGTCTCGACAATTACGATGGGGTTTGTCGCAGCGATATTGTCAGCTGTCATGAATAACTTACCTACTGTTATGATCGATGCGTTAGCCATTGCGGAGACGAATGCTACAGGGATTATAAAAGAAGGGCTAATTTATGCGAATGTCATTGGCTCCAATTTAGGTCCAAAAATGACACCGATTGGCTCACTTGCAACATTGTTATGGCTGCATATATTGGCGAAGAAGGATATTCAAATAAGCTGGGTACAGTATATGAAGATAGGTATAATTCTAACAATTCCTACCCTTTTCGCTACCTTACTAGCATTAGTTGCTTGGTTAACCCTAATATCATAGAAATGAAGTCGAAATAGTTGAAAAAATAACTCAATAGGTAATAATAAGTAATTAGTATATTAGTAAACTAACGGAGGAAAGTATGCGCGCGACGGGGAAATTAAGCAATAAGATAGTATTAATATCATTTTTTATGTTACTAGCTTTGTTAATTTTTTTTATTCTAACTACTATTTATGTAACAAAATCATCAGTGAATAAAACAATGGGCTCACAGGCAGTAGCAGTTGCAGAAAACATTGCTAATCATTTAAATGCAGATGATTATAGTAAACTATCAAAAAATCCTACCGAGTCTGAATTGTATTGGCAGTTACGTGAAGGGCTAAATGATTTACGTGAAAAAAATGGTGTGTTATACGCCTATACTTTTGGGGTACCAGAGGATGATAAAAAGGTAAGATTTTTAGTGGATGGTATGCCTGCAGATGATCAAGAAAATGCAGGTCTTATTGGCGATGAGTCCTCATCAACTTTTTATGGGGATCTTGAAAAAGTAATGAAGTCAGGTAGCTATTACTCAGATATTTTGCATAGTGAATTTGGTGATTATTTATCAGGAACTGTACCATTGAAAGATGCATCTGGTAAAATTGTTGCCTTTGTTGGGGTTGATATTGAAGCCACGCAGGTAAGTGGTACAGCGAACCTTGTATTAACCTCTACTCTCCCTGCTTTGATTGTTGTGATTATAGTGTTAACTGGAATTGTGATTTTTGTGATGTATAGCTATATAAATCATGCATTGAGACCACTAGCAGTTTTGGGAATGGCTGCAGAAAGCTTTGCACAAGGAGATATTGTCAAGGCTACGATAGAAGTCAATAAAATTCACTTAAAAGGGAAAAATGAGATTACAATTTTTGCACATGCTTTCCAAGAATCCTTAAAAAAATTAAAAGAAACCTTACAGATGATTCAACAACGAACTTCAGCATTACAGGAGGTTGTGAGTAAAATTGATGAAACCTCACAACATGTCGAGGCATCCAATTCTCAAATTGCTAATCGAATAATTGAGATCGCTGCTGGTAGTGAGCAGCAACAGCAAAACAACCAAGAAGTTGTGTTAACCATGAACGAAATGTCGATTGGTATTCAACGCCTAGCTGATACAACTTCAGAAATTGCTGAGTCATCCTCGGCTATGACAGAGCTAGTAGAGACAAGCGTTCATCATTCACAGAAGGTTGTATCTCAAATACAAAACGTAGAGTCATCTGTTTTACGTACTGCTGGTCATGTGAAAGACATGGGCGAAAAATTCCAATCAATTGAAGAAATGGTATCTATTATTACGAGTATTGCCGACCAAACGAATTTACTGGCGTTAAATGCAGCGATTGAAGCAGCAAGAGCTGGAGAGGCTGGCAAAGGGTTTGCTGTAGTGGCTGATGAGGTTCGTAAATTGGCAGAGATGTCTAAAGCATCTGCCGACGATATCCACAATCATCTAGCTAGTTTTAAGCTGATAACAGAGCGTGCTCTACAGGAAATGTCTAATAGCACGATCGATGTGCAGGCTGGTAATACAGCAGTTCAACAAATAGGGGATAGCTTAACGAAAATTTTGAACTCAGTCGTTGGAGTGAACAATAAAATTCAAGATGATTCAGCTGTCATCGAGGAAATGTCTGCTGGCTCAGAAGAAATATTAGCGACAACAGAGCAAATGAAGGATATTGCACAGCATAGTTCACAAGGAACGAAGGAAGCAGCAGCCGCGTCAGATTTACAAGTATCAATGGTGACCCAATTAAATGAGATTGTCAATACGTTGGACCAAACATCTAAGGAAGTTATAAAAGCAATCCATACATTTAAATTAGGATAAAAGTCAAAAAACTATTTTTCAATGGGGGCTTTCCCTGTAGAAAGATAGCTTTTTTTTAAGCATAAAAGTATGAATATAAGCATATTTGTGTAAATAATCAAATAATTCGCGCATAAATGCGTTTTACCCATTGTGAAAATTTTCAAACCATAACATAATATATAATAATACATTTGGTGAACGAGGAAAAAAGGGGGTCAAAGCATGAGGTTTTTACGTTCGATACAGGGGAAACTGATTATCATTTCACTAGCATTATTAATAATACCTAGTTTAATTATTGGCTTAGTTAGCTATGGTAAAGCGAAAAATGGTATGGAAGATATTGGGGAGCAAGTTATTAAAAATAGTGTTGAATCTGCTTTGCAATTAATCGAGCTCGCAAATGAAAGTGTAGAAAAAGGGGACATCCCTTTAGGGGAAGCACAGGAGCGAGTGCGTGAGGCATTTCTCGGACCAAAGGATAGTGAAGGAAAGCGACCAATTAATTATCCTGGAGATTTAGGAGAGTACGGTTATATCTATGTCTTAGATGACAAGGGGACATTAACAACTCACCCAACTAGAGAAGGGGATAATCTGTGGGGTGATCAGGATAGCAGCGGTAATTATTTTATTCGTGAAGTAACAGAAAAAGCACTTGCGGGAGGAGGCTTTACGGAGTATGAATTTGAGCTACCTGGTCAAGATGTATTAGCTGATAAAATTATTTATTCTGCGAAGGATCCTCACTGGGGATGGATCATAGCATCAGGTACATATATGCAAGACTTTAATAAGGAAGCTAATTCATTATTATTTGTTATTGGCATTACGTTATTAGGAGCCGCCATTATTGGAACAGCAATTGTTATAATGGTTTCTAGACATTTAGCCGTCCCTGTTCAAAAGTTATCTAAGCGTGTGCGTGAAGTAGCCAGAGGAAATCTCACTGTAGAAATTGAAGATTTACAACGCTCGGATGAAATTGGGCAGCTAAATGAAGGCTTTAATGAAATGGTCGATCAATTGAAAACGTTAATTACGGATGTAGAGGAAGCCATTGTAGAGATTCAATCAACATCGTCAAATTTAACATCTGTAGCAGAGGAGACAAATGCTTATGGAGATGAAATAGTAAAAGCAATTAATGAGGTTTCAAAAGGTGCTGTCAAGCAAGCTTCAGATTCTGAGGATACAAATCGAACGGCTATTAATTTTGCACAGCAGATTGAAGTACTGCATGATAAAAATGAATTAATACTCGATGCCTCTCAACATATGAAACAGTCTAATCAGGAAGGGCTTGTCAACTTAACTGGTTTAAAAGAGAAATCACAAGAATCTTCTGCATTAATTCACACTGTACAATCAGTATTCAGCAGTTTAATTGAGAAGGTAAGAGAAATAGAAGGGATTGTCGGTACGATTACAGAAATTTCGGATCAAACAAATCTACTTGCATTAAATGCATCCATTGAGGCAGCCAGAGCTGGTGAACATGGTAAGGGATTTGCTGTTGTGGCAGAGGAGGTAAGGAAGCTTGCTGACCAAACATCGGTTGCAACAGAACTAGTTCGAACAACCTTAAAGGGAATTGAAAGCGAAACCAATTTAGTAAACGACGAGATGAAGAAAACAAATGTCATTGTTCGTCAGCAAAATGACTCTGTGGCTATTACTGAATCCTCCTTTAGGGAAATTGAATTAGCGGTAGAGAAAATTATTGCAGTCATTGGGGATATGACTGAGGGCGTAGCCTATTTAAATAACTCGAAGAATCACATTATGCACTCTATTGAAAGTATTGCCATGATAAGTGAGAAAAATGCTGCTGCATCAGAGGAGGTAACAGCCTCCGTTGATGAGCAACAGCGTGCAATTCAACTTGTTAGTGAATCTTCGAATGATTTAACGGACGAAATAACGGCATTACAAGAATCGATTAAACGCTTTATATTAAGATAATTTAACAGGATGTTTGTACCGTAGCCTAGTACAAGCATCCTTTTTCTTTACCTAACGTTATTAAAAGGTAAGGGAGGAAAATATCATGAAAAAATGGATGATGAGACTAGGGATACTAGGTATTGCCATATGTATTGGCATTTATATTTGGCTGGGTGAAGAGATGAAAGAAGGCGTTCAGCCAGCTGCAAACGGAAAAGCTGCATACATGATTGTGCTGGGAGCAAAGGTAAAACCAGGGGGCATTCCATCGCTTTCATTGAAAAATAGATTGGAAGAGGCTGCGGAGTATCTAAAGAAATACCCACATGTCCAAGTAATTGTTTCTGGCGGTCAAGGGCCAGATGAAGATCAGACAGAGGCTTCCGTTATGCTTGAATATTTACTAAACAATGGCATTGAAGCTAGCAGGATAGTAATGGAAGACAAATCTACATCAACCTATGAAAATCTACTATTTTCAAAAGAACTACTGCCGGAGAAAACGAAGAAGGTTACGATTGTTTCCAATGATTTTCATTTAAAGCGAGCAAAATATTTAGCCGAAACATTGGATTTAGAAGTAGATGTGGTGGCGGCTAAAACACCAAAGTCAGTAGAAGCTAAGTTAAAGCTACGGGAAAGAGCAGCACTATTAAAAACATATATAATTGGCTATTAAATTGTTTCTTAATACTAGATATTTGGCATATAATAGAAATATAACGGTGTATGCGACAGAAAGAGGGGACTTCTATGAAAACGTTTAAAGACTATGAATACCATCGTCCAAATATTGAAGAAATGAAAGAGCGGCAATTATCTTTAATTGAGCAATTTAAACATGCGCGAACGAAGGATGAGCAAAGCAGCATCATTCAACAACTAAACGCTTTAAGTAATGATTATGCCACAATGGCGAATTTAGTGTATATTCGTGCATCAATTGATACAAATGATGAATTTTATCAAGCAGAGCGTGATTATTTCGATGAAGTGGGTCCCGAGCTAGAAGAGGTAACTACAGAATATTATAAAGCATTGATTGCTTCTCCATTCCGTGAACAATTAGAGAATAAATGGGGACAGCAGCTATTCGATTTAGCAACTTATCAAATAAAAGGCTTTTCACCAATAGTCATTGATTTAATGCAAAAGGAGAACAAGCTTGTATCAGAATATAATAAACTAGTAGCTTCTGCGCAGATTGATTTTAATGGCGAAACATTAACACTTGCTCAGCTTGGACCATATGCAGAGTCTACTGATCGTGAAATACGTAAATCAGCAACAGAAGCACGCTTTGGTTTTTTTGCTGAGCATGAAGAAGAATTTGATAGACTCTATGATGAGCTTGTAAAGGTACGTCATGAAATTGCTGTTAAATTAGGCTATAAAAACTATGTGGAGCTAGGCTATGTTCGCATGAATCGCATTGATTATAATGCAGATATGGTGAAGAAATTCCGCGATCAGGTTCGCGATTTAATAGTACCAGTTGCTTCTGAGCTGTATGAGCGTCAGGCAAAGCGTATCGGTATTTCTGATTTTAAATTCTATGATGAAGCGTTAAACTTTTTATCTGGAAATGCAACACCAAAAGGTGATCCAGACTGGATTGTTGAGAACGGTAAAAAAATGTATGAGGAGTTATCACCTGAGACAGGTGAATTCTTCAATTTCATGATTGATCATGAATTAATGGATTTAGTAGCGAAGAAAGGGAAAGAAAGCGGTGGATATTGTACATTTATCGAAAACTATCATTCACCATTCATCTTCTCAAACTTTAATGGTACTTCAGGTGATATAGATGTATTAACACATGAAGCAGGACATGCCTTCCAAGTGTATTCAAGCCGTGACATCGGTATCCCAGAGTACTTATGGCCAACATTTGAATCTTGTGAAATTCACTCGATGAGTATGGAATTTTTTACATGGCCTTGGATGGAACTGTTCTTTAAAGAGGATACAGAGAAATATAAATTTACACATTTAAGCAGTGGTCTTTTATTCTTACCGTATGGTGTTGCGGTAGATGAGTTCCAGCATGTTATATACGAAAATCCAACAATGACACCAACTGAGCGTAAGGCAGCATGGAAGAAAATTGAGGAAACGTATTTACCGCATCGTGACTATGATCATAATGGCTACCTTGAGGCAGGAGGAATTTGGCAGCGTCAGGGTCACATTTATGCAAGCCCATTCTATTATATTGACTACACGCTAGCACAAATTTGTGCCTTCCAGTTCTGGAAACGCTCAAGAGAAGAGTTTGAGGAAGCTTGGAAGGACTATATTCATTTATGTGGGTTAGGTGGTTCTATGTCCTTCACGAAGCTTGTAAAAGAAGCTGGGTTAATATCGCCATTTGAAGATGGATGTGTTGAATCTGTTATTGGGGAAATTAAGGCATACCTAAATTCTATAGACGACGTGGCACTATAAATTTTATACAATTAACTATTTAAATTCGTGACACTTTCACTGGATAAATACTTGTGAAAGTGTCACGAATTTTTTAGTTGAGAATGGATAGTAAATTTTATTTTGATAATCAATACTAGGATACTTGCGAAATGGTTTATATATCAGTAGTATTTTCAGTAACTGTGAAAAAAGGAAGTGAATGAGAGTGACAAGAAAAGTTTGGTTTCAAGTAGGCGTAGGGATATTATTAACACTACTAATCATTAAATATTTTGTGGAGATTCATTGGATTTTTTCACCGCTAGTCATCCTATTAAAAGCAATTTTTGTGCCTCTATTACTTGGTGGAGTTTTATACTACGTGACAGAGCCAATTCAGCGATTTTTGGAAAAACGTAAATTCCCGCGGTGGGCAAGTATATTAACAATTATTATAGGGTTGATTGCTATTGCAGGTATCTTTGGATGGATTGTAGGAAATCCGATTGCAGAGCAGGTCAATAAATTAGTAAAGAATGCACCTATGATTAGTGCAAATATAAGTGCAAGTATTAGCATGAGTATTCAAGATGCAACGGACTATTTGTTGCAAAATAAGGATAACTTCCCAACACAGTTAAAAGATATTATTGATAAAATGGCAAATTCTGTACAGGATATTGCTGTAGTTGCGAGTAAAGGGCTTGTCTCCTTCTTACAATCTATAGTGTCTGTCTCCTTATTAGCTATTTTAATTCCATTCTTCTTTATTTTTATGTTGAAGGATCACGAAAAATTTGCGCCTTCAATTTATAAATATTTCAGTGGTGAACGTCGTGAATGGATTAAAAAAACGTTAAGTGAAATTGATGATGTTCTACGTAGCTATATTCAAGGACAACTGCAAATTAGCTTTTTATTGGCGCTTATTATGTACGTTGGGTATTTAATTATTGGTTTGGAGTATTCATTGCTCCTTGTCATATTCGCTTTCTTTATGAATATGATTCCGTTTATAGGACCTTGGATTGCCTTTACACCAGCTTTAATTGTGGCAGTAATTCAGGATCCTGTGCTTGTAATATGGGTATCGGTTGTCACACTTGTTGCGCAGCAAATTGATAGTAATTTTATAACACCAAACGTTATGGGAAAAACACTCGATATACATCCTTTAACAGTTATCACGATAATTTTAGCAGCAGGTAATATTGCAGGCTTTATCGGAATTATTATTGCTGTGCCATTTTATGCCGTATTAAAGGTTATCGTATCTAATATTTACGATCAACGTAACGCCATTAAGAAAAGGGCTACGAAGTCAGTTTAGGAGTCGAAAAAATGGAACAAGAAATTGTGAAGGTTTTTAATGAGCAGCATGAACAAATTGGAACAGCAACGAGAGATGAGGTACATGAGAAAGGGCTGTGGCATGAAACATTCCACTGCTGGCTTGTCAATGAGAACTATATCTATTTTCAAATCCGCAGTGCGCAAAAAAAAGATTACCCAGGGTTGTTGGATATAACAGCAGCAGGGCATTTATTAGCGGTTGAAACAGTTGAATCAGGCATTCGGGAAGTGAAGGAAGAGCTGGGCCTTGCTATCAATGTAGATGATGTTGTAAAAATGGGCATGACATCCTGTAGTATAGTTTCAGAAAATATGATCGACAATGAATTTTGCCATGTTTACATATATCCATTCAAACATGATTGGAATTCTTTTGATCTTCAATATGAGGAAGTGTCAGGGGTTGTTAGAGCGAATTTGAATGAGGCAGAGGCCTTCTTTTTAGGAAAAACGGCCACTCTTAATATTGAAGGCTATGAATACTTCCCAGACGGTCAGCGAGCAAAAATTGTGCGTCCAGTAAGTACTGCACAATTTGTTCCATATCGAGAACTATATGTAGCACATGTGATTCAGTTTGTAAAAGATAAGATGTTTAATAAAACAACATAAGTAAAAATAGGACAAGCCATTAATTAATTGTGCTTGTCCTATTTCGCTTCGTTATAACAGAAAAAATAAGTTATACTGTAGGGAGATTGTATAGAAAAGGAGCATTTTATATGCTAACATTTGAACAAAAACAAGATATCATCGAATCATTTTCTGAGCTTACAAAGAAGGAGATTTCTTTAAAACGCTTAAATTATCATTTTATGGACAGTCTGTATGAAAAGACCATTGTTGTAGAAAAGCTTCATCCAAATGGCAACGGATTTGTCTTTGTTGGAGATTTATTGCGTTATGAGGAAGAAGCGAATGATAAAGGCTTAGTGAATATTCGTGATTATGATGAGCAACGACTTCGTGAAATTATTGAAGATGCTATTCAATATTTATCAGAGGAAGAAGATGAACAAGAGCCGATTGTTGAGATATGGCAAAGCAGAGACAATGTACAATTAAAGCTAGCCTTTGAGCAGCGTTCTTGGAATGTTTATCATGGAGAAAATTTAGAAGAAGCTTTTGGTACGTATGATGCTGCGAAAGAATATTTACTAGAAGAAGGTTTTCGTAATAAGAAATAAGTAGTTCGGGGGAACATGGTCAATGAATGGAAAAAAATTAGTGGGAATAGTTATTGTGGTTGTTGTCGCGGCATGTTTATTTTCAGTTTTCACGATTACTAAATTTTATAAAGACCACAAGGAACAGCCAAATAGTGAAAATCGTGAAATAAATAAGTCAAAGAGCTTGAATTTAATTTTACCACAGGCTACAATTATCTCGAATTCAAGATAATTGAGAGGTGGACTGTTGTTTATGCAGCACGTTTTTTATAAAGGAACAGATGAAACAAAGCCAGTATTGTTGTTATTGCATGGTACAGGCGGAAATGAAGAGAGCCTAATTGGTCTTGCAAGGGAAATTGATGAAACTGCAAGCATTTTAAGCGTTCGTGGGAATGTGTTAGAGAATGGCATGCCGCGCTTCTTTCGTCGTTTAGCAGAGGGTGTTTTTGATATAGAGGATTTAGTCTTCCGTACAAAGGAATTATATGACTTTTTATCAGAGGCAGCACAGCAGTATGAATTTGATGGCAGCCGAGTTGTAGCTATTGGCTATTCAAATGGTGCAAATATTGCAGCAAGCCTATTATTCCATTATGAGGATGCTTTAGCAGGCGCTATTTTACATCATCCGATGGTACCTAGACGAGGTATAGAACTACCAAAGCTTTCATCTATTCCTGTCTTTATCAGTGCTGGTACGAATGATTCAATGTGTACTGCGCAGGAATCAGAGGATTTAGAGACACTTTTAACCTCAGCGGGTGCAAATGTGACGACTAAATGGTTTAATTTTGGCCACCAGCTAACTATGCCTGAGGTAGTAGCAGCAAAAGAATGGTATAACAACATTTATGCATAATAGGAAAAATCCGCAGCCTTTAAAAGGAAGCGGATTTTTTATAACTATTATTTATTTTTTTCTAGCGAAGGGTAGCCACCAGTTCCAATCACCAAACAGCTTCATAAGACTAGGTACGAGCATGAGACGGATAATGGTTGCATCGATAGCAACGGCAATGGCTATACCTACACCAATTTGCTTAACAGGCATGACATCTGTGAAGGCGAAGGCACCTGTAATAACAATCATAATAAGGGCAGCTGATGTAATAATCCGACTGGTAGAAGTAAGTCCATCAATTGTGGCGCGTGTATTATCTGCCCCTTTTAAATATTCCTCTTGGATACGTGAAATTAAAAAGACTTCATAGTCCATACTTAAGCCGAACACAAGACAGAAAACAATAACTGGGATAATCAGGACAATTGAACCCGCATCGATACCAAAATGTCCATATTGGAAAATATAAACGAGTATTCCAAAGGCAGAAGAAAGACCAATAATGTTCATAATAATCGCCTTTAGCGGAATTAACACGGAACGAAAAGCGAGCATTAAAATAAAGAATGTTGAAATGAGAATAATTGATATAGCCAATACAATTTTATTGGCAATTTCATCAAAGATTTCTTGATTGAATTTTGCTTGTCCTCCAAGTGCAAAATTGACACCCAAATCCTTATCTTTCCACGCTCGTGCGAATTTTTGCGCAGTAGATGAAGAACCGGCTGCATCTAATGTAATTGGGATAAATAGCTGAGTTTTTTTAGAGAACGTACTTAGAACGGGCTGTAATTGTTCTGCCATCTGTGGAATTTCCAAGGAAGCATTCAACTCCTCAGGTGTTTTGATTTTAGCAGCCGTATAAATCGTTGACACATTGGTCACTAATGGATCAGCAAGTAGTTTTTCCTGAATAGTATATATAAGCTCTCTTGCCTCATTATCCTCCCAGCCTTCCTTTCGTTCAGCAAGCAAGTATAATGTTGAGGTTTCGCCAAGCCCAAATGTATCATCTAATTTATCATAGGCAGTACGTGCATCATATTTAGTCGGTAATGAGTCCACCTGAGGTATTTTTAGTTGGATATCCTTCAATGGAATCATACCAATACCTAATAGTATTAGTGCAACAATAACAATCGTGACTGGATATTTCATAACAAAGCCTGCAAAGCCACGCCAACGATTTGCCCCACCAGGCTTAACACGTATTAAACGCCATTTATTTAGACGATCTCCTAATAGCATCATCGTGGCAGGTAGTAATGTAAGGCCAGAAAGCACTGCCAGTAATACCACAATAGTGCCACCCAATGCGATATTATGGAATATTTCAACGCCAATTACTATCATCGCGCCCAAGCCAATCATCACACAAACTGCAGAAAAAATAATAGATCTTCCAGCGGTTTGTATAGCGATTTGTATGGCCTCAGGGATGGATGTATGGGCACGTTCTTCACGATAACGGTTAATAAACAATAGGGCAAAATCAATACTTAATGCTAGTCCAAGCATCGGTACAATATTTAAGACAAAGATCGATAAATTAACATTACCGCTAAGCAATGTCATAACACCAAACGCAGTTACAACTGTGACAACCCCGATAATAATTGGTAGTACAGAGGCTACAACAGTTCCAAAAGCGAGTAATAGGACTATAATGGCAATCGGCAAGCCAATTGCTTCTGCTGATGCTAAATCCTTTTGACTTGCTGTATTAATGTCTGCCGAAATAACAGGTCCACCTGTTACAGTCACACCATCTTTTTCAATTAAAGAACGAATATCCTTCACAATATCAGTTAGATTATCAATATCATTTTTCAGATGAATCATAGCATAGGCAATGCCGTTCTTTTGTAAAGAGGCATCATCGAGTGGTGACTGAATGGAGTGGATCTCCTTGATGTTATCTAACTTTTTTAAAGTATCTTGAATTTCCTTATCCTTAGCTGGATCAAAAACAACCAAAATAGTATCTGAAGGTAAATCAAAATTTTCGGCTAGCTCTTTTGTGACATAGGTATGATCTCCTTCCACAAAAAAACCATCTCCTTGCAACTTACTTGGAAGTTGTATGGCGAACACAGCCATTGCAATAAAAATTACGAGCCAAATAGCTACGATAGCTTTAGCATGTGCTGTTATAAAAGCTGAAAAAGTTTTCATAGTCGTGTAGCATCCCCCTTTTCAAATAGTGTAAAGGATGTGTCACATTTTGTCGTGTGACAATGTTAAGACTCCTGCCCACTAATGAACAAACGTCTCATGTTGTTGAAAAACTATGATGTCAAATTTAAAAGTATAGCTGCATAACGAGAGGTTGATCTCCGTTTCGACTGAGTGCTTTCCTGGGGGCGTCCGATGAGCCGCTTCACTCGCGTTGTGATCCCCGAGGAGTCACTCAGTCTACACTCCAATCAACCACTGCTCATAGTATTTTCTTATGGCATCTCACACTAATGTATAGCGATAAAACGAAATCTCAGCAACAAAGTGGCTCTTAGTGGTAGGACATTTGGTAGAAGTGTGTCACTGTTATATCTATGATGGTGAGTAACCAAGCTTACTTTACATTTGAGATGAAGAAAATATATAAAGGTCTACACTAATGCTAATTGGTGTGCAAGTCTACTCTACAGGCTCGTTGCTCGCTCACAGGAAGCTTTACTATGCAAAAAAGCGAAGTGTCAGCGGCAAACGAGTAGCCTGAAACGGAGATCATTTTCATTTTTCCACAATATCACAAAGTTTTCCTTGAGCATTTTGTTTTTCAACAACAAGACTCCTGTCCAATAAGAACAGGAGTCTTCATATGCAAGAAAATTAACAGAATAAAGATAAAAAGAAGTAAATAACAGCAGCCATTACTGCAGAAATTGGCATTGTAATAATCCAAGTAGTAACTATTTTACGAGCCATCCCCCAGTTTACACCACGTACACGTTGTGCAGAGCCTACTCCCATAATGGAGGAAGAAATTACGTGAGTTGTTGATACTGGTAGGTGGATTAAAGTAGCGCCAAAAATAACAGATGCAGATGCTAAATCGGCAGCTACCCCGTTTACAGGGCGGATTTTCATAATTTTACCACCGACTGTTTTAATAATTTTATAACCGCCAATAGAGGTACCTAGACCCATGGCAGTTGCTGCGGCAGCACGTACCCAAAAAGGAATTTCATCTCCTGTATGTAAGCCTCCAGCAATTAAAGCCATGGTCATAATCCCCATTGCCTTTTGAGCGTCGTTTGTACCGTGCGTAAATGATTGGATAGCTGCTGTGAAAATTTGCATTGTACGGAATCCTTTATTTGTACGATATAAATTCAAATTTTTAAATAATAATTTAAATAGTGTCATCATCAGAAAACCGGCACAGATAGCAAGGATCGGTGAAAATACTAATGCCATAATGATTTTTGTAAAGCCGCCATAGTTTAAAACGCTGAAACCAGCAGATGCCACAGCAGCTCCTGCAATGGAGCCAATCAATGTGTGTGATGAACTAGAAGGAATTCCAAAATACCATGTGAGTAAATTCCAAATAATTGCCGAAATTAATGCGGCTAAAATAACAATTGAGCCAGTTGTGTCTCCTTGAAAGGCATTTAAAGAGAATGGATCTACAATGTCTTTTGTAAGAGCCTTTGCCACACCAACAAAAGTAATAGCTCCGACAAAATTCATCGTCGCTGCCATTAATATGGCTGCTCGCGGTGGCAATGCTCTAGTGGAAACCGAAGTTGCGATAGCATTTGCTGTATCATGGAAGCCGTTGATAAAGTCAAATGTTAGGGCAAAGATGACGACCAGTACGGTTAGTATAATGATTGTGTTCATTGTAAGTGCCCATCTCCTAATTACGCGTTACGCATGATAATTGTTTCCATTGTGTTGGCAACATTTTGACAATAATCAGCGATATCTTCTAATTGTTCGTATATATCTTTAAATTTAATAATTCGAATTGGATCTTTTTCATTTAAAAATAATTGCTTAATGGACGAACGTTGTACTTCATCACATTCACGCTCGTAATCTTTAATTAGAATTGCGTGTGGACGCATACCAATAAGATTCTTTTTCTTTAACTCTTCTGTTGCTTTAACAATTTCATCAGCACTTTTTGAGATGTAGCCTAAGAAGATGCGCATTGATTCATCAACTTCTGTTAGGGAGAACATTTCAAAATGAGCGATACAATGCTCCGTACCATCCAATACATCATCCATACGAATCGCAAATTCTAAGATGTCTTCACGCTCGATAGGTGTCATAAATGATTTATTTAGCATTACGATTAGATCATGAATGAGCTTATCGCCAGCCGTTTCGTAATTTTTCATAGTAATGCTGATCTCTTTCAGGTCAGCTACACTGTTGATACGAAAATCATTTGCGTAATGTACGGCCTCTCTCATATTTTCAGCAATTTTATGCAAGGCAATAAAGAAAGGGTCTTGTTTTTTTGAGTTAAGCATGCAAATCGAATCCTCCTGGATATAAATAAATTAATCGACCTCTAAACTTTACTATCATAACAAAATCTTTAATTTATCTACATAAAATTCATACATTCTACATAAAACTTTACATTCCTGTAATATACAAATTGTTCACAAAATATCATGTGGAAGCTTGAAATAGTATTAAAAGAGCTTTAAATAGGGGATTTATAAAGAGTGAAATAGCCAAAAAGTTCTCATTCATACAACATAAATTGTAAAGATAATGTAAAGAAGTGCTTTTTATTTAGTGTGCCCTTTTTCTTAAGAATATCTTCATTTTTATCCTTTAACTTTTTTAAGAATTCTTTTCTACAATAGAGAAAGAATGAGAAAGGGGCGTTAAAGGAAAATGATTCAAGTCGAGAACTTACAACATACATTTCTAATAGGAAAAAAGGGCAAGGAAAAACATATTCCTGTATTGAAAGGAGTTAACTTTGAGGTAAAGCAAGGAGAGATTGTTGCAATTGTTGGCAAAAGTGGCTCTGGAAAATCAACCCTATTACAAGTTTTAGCAGGATTCATGAAATCTGAGCAAGGGTCCATTAAAATCAATGGAAAAGAAACGGCTCATCTTACAGAAACAGAAAGTGCAGCTTTTCGTTTGAAACAATTTGGCTTTATTTTTCAAAACTTTCAACTAATGCCTGGATTATCAGCATTTGAAAATATTGAGCTTCCTTTAAAATTACAGGGCGCTGGGAAAGCTGTACGAAAAGAAAAGGTCAAAAAAATAATGGACAAGGTTGGCCTATCAGAGGTATCAGACCATTATCCGAATGAATTGTCTGGCGGACAGCAACAGCGTGTTAGTATTGCTAGAGCCTTGATCACTAATCCGCCTATATTGTTAGCAGATGAACCCACAGGGAGTCTTGATTCAGAAACTGAGCAAGATATTTTGCTGCTTATTCAAAGCTTAAATCGTGAGCTTGGTTTAACATTTGTCATCATTACTCACGACGAAGAAGTAGCAACCATAGCGCATCGACGTTTCCGTATGTACGATGGTGAACTTGTTAAGGAGGAGGAATAACATGTTATTTAAAGATCAGATAGATTTTGTTACACAGCATATCAAGAAAAATAAACTACGTGTCTTTATGACAGTGTTAGCAGCAACAATGGGCTGTGCATTTTTAATTGTCCTTGCATCTGTAGGGTTTGGTCTACAGGATTCATTACGCAATGAAATATTATCAAATGAAAAAGTAACAAAAATTCAAGTATTCGATAATGAGCCGTTTACAGATAAACAAATACAGGAAATAAAAGGGGTCGAGCATGTTGAAACTGTACTTGAAACAATTACAGTGAATGCCTCTGCACACTCATTTTTTGAGGGACGAGATACAAGCTCTAACCTCTATGTTGCCAATATGCAGGATTTTGGGCAAGTAAATGGCAAGCTTGCAGAAGGGAAGTATCCATCTAAGCCAAATGAAATCATAGTCGGCTATCATTTTGCTCAAACCTTATTAAATGATGCTGAGCGCAAAATTATTGAAGAAAAGAATAAAAAGGCCGAGGCAGAAGGCACATATTACGATGGTAAAGAAGAAGGATATAAGGAATCTTTAATTGGCAAAGAAATCGAATTATCATTAGCACCTAACATTAGTGCAGCTAAAGAGACAGAGAAAATGAACTATACAATTGTGGGTGTGATGAAGGAGCCTACCTATGATTGGATGATTAATAACGTTGTCTATATGGATATAAAACAAAAGCCAGTAGTAACATCTAATTTGGCTACAGCAGTAGATCTTAAAGAAGATGAAATGTTTTATTCAGAATTTAATATTTTTGCTGATACGTTAGAAAATGTAAAGCCTATATTAGATAAACTTAAAGATAAAGGCTATAGCGTGTATTCCATTACTGAGCAATTAGATCAAATGAATGTATTTTTCCTTGTGCTAAAAGTTGGCCTTATATTCGTTGGCACGATTGCCGTATTAATTGCATCTATAGGTATTTTCAATACAATGACAATGGCAGTAACAGAGCGTACTCGTGAAATTGGTGTGTTAAAGGCTATTGGCGCAAGTCCTAAGCTTATTCAACGACTATTTTTAATGGAAAGTACGTTCATTGGTATCATCGGTACTGTTATCGCAGTAATAATATCATATGCTATTAGCTTCGTAGCTAATGCCGCATTACCGTTAATTTTACAGGCTGCAACAGGTGAAGAAGGTTTTAGAAATAACAATATTACATTTTCCTTGATTCCTTGGCAGCTTGTTGTTATTGCAGCAGCTATCAGTATTGGGGTGGCTATGATTTCAGGCTACCGTCCAGCCCGTAAAGCCACTAAAATTGATGTTATCCAAGCGTTACGACAAGAACTATAATAGAGAAGGCGATCCAAATACGTTGGATCGCCTTTTTCCTGTATTTAACTACAAATACAAAAAACTTATAGATATGTTTCTAACTCCTTTGCTAAGAATGGCTGGGCATTTAGCAAGGTTAAAAAATTATCGTAACGAGTACGCTGCTCAGGGCTTGGTTTTTTCCCTGTGTGATAAGCACGGATAAGAATGTTTTTTGGTGTATTTTCCATGTCGATAAACTCCAGCAATTGTGCCTCATAGCCAACAAGGGATAAAATTTCAGCACGAATAGCATCGGTAGCAAGTGCGGCAAATCGTTCGCGTACAAGCCCGTGCTGAAGCATGATGTCAAGTGCAGGTGTATCTAATTGGCGATTTAACTCATGCTGACAACAAGGAACGCTTAAAATAACCTTTGCTCCCCATTTCACAGCCCGAGCTAATGCCATATCTGTAGCAACATCACAGGCATGTAACGTAACAACCATATCTACATTTGACTCACTATTATATTCATTAATATCCCCTACTAAAAACTCGAGTTGCTCGTAACCTAAATCAGCTGCGATTGTGGAGCATTCTTCAATGACTTCTTTTTTCAAATCTAAGCCTGTAACACGAATATCTAATCCCTTTTCAACCTTTAAATAATGGTATAGCGCAAATGTTAAATAGGATTTTCCAGAGCCAAAATCTAAAATACGAACCTGACGATCCTTTGGTAAATAAGCTAGGGTATCATCAATAAATTCAATGAAGCGATTAATTTGTTTAAATTTATCATATTTTTGTTTTTTAATTTTTCCTTCTTCTGTTTGCACACCAAGCCGAATTAAAAATGGATATGGTTGCTCCTCTTTAAGAAGATAGTTTTTTTGGCGATTATGCGCTAAATTAATTTGCTTGGGAGCGACTGATTTATCGGATTTCCATAGTACTTTATTCTTTTTGGATAGTTGGATTTGTACTTTTTCGTCTATAAAATCAATATGCGCTTGACGGTAATCATCAAAAAATAATGCAAGTCTTTCTGGAAAATCTTCTAGAAGGATATTTTCGTGTTTTAAAATGCGTTCAAATTGGTATTCAATTTGTATATGATAAACATCCTTAAGCAAAATAGGCTTTAGCTTGATGCGCTTAACTTCATTTGATTTCATTCGTGGTTGACTAATGGTAGCAGTAACAAGTTGCTGCTGTAAAATTCTCTCTGTCAGTTGAGTTTTCATTTCTTCAAATATCATACTTTTTCGCCTTCTTTATTCTGTAATAGATGGCACTAGTTTAACACACTTTATATAGAGCGATGATACTTTAAAGATTATACAAAATAAAGGCATATAAGTATATTTATGGTATATTTAATCGGAATAGCTGAAAGAGCGACAAGGAGGAGAAAATATGTCAGGTAACATGTATCAATTACTGGCGATTGTTATTTATATGGTCGCAATGCTTGGAATCGGATGGTATGCATTTGTTAAAACGTCCAATTTAACAGATTATATGCTTGGTGGTCGATCGCTTGGCCCAGCTGTAACTGCGCTGAGTGCAGGAGCCGCTGATATGTCTGGCTGGCTCTTAATGGGCTTGCCAGGAGCTATTTATTTATCTGGTTTGGTGGAGGCTTGGATTGCTATTGGGTTAACCATAGGAGCGTATTTGAACTGGTTAGTTGTTGCACCGCGACTTCGTGTTTATACACAAGTGACGAACGACTCCATCACCATTCCAAGTTATTTGGATAATCGTTTGCGTGACAATACCAAGTTGATAAGAATTGCATCTGGTATTATTATTTTAATCTTTTTTACATTTTATGTATCCTCAGGAATGGTAGCAGGAGGTAAGTTTTTTGATAGTTCATTTGGCTATGACTATCACACAGGTTTATTGATTGTATCAGCAGTTGTTGTAGCATACACTCTCTTCGGTGGTTTTTTAGCGGTTAGTTATACCGATTTTTTACAAGGACTTATTATGTTTTTGGCGCTTGTAACTGTACCATTATTTGGTTTGTTTTTAACGGGCGGTCTAGGCAATACGATAGCATCTATTAAAGCGGTTAATCCTGAGCATTTGAATTTATTGCCAGCAACCGCAACAGCAGCAGGAGTTATTTCTTCGCTCGCATGGGGGTTAGGATATTTTGGACAGCCACATATTATTGTTCGTTTCATGGCTATTAGCTCAGTGAAGGAGACAAAGCAGGCTCGACGTATTGGAATTGGTTGGATGATGCTTAGTCTATTTGGTGCAATTGGGACTGCACTGGTCGGTGTAGCCTATTACGAACAAAATGCAAGCGAGTTAAAGGATGCTGAAACAGTATTTATTGTGCTTGGTCAAATTTTATTCCATCCCTTTATTGCGGGGATTATGCTAGCAGCAATATTAGCTGCGGTAATGAGTACAATTTCATCACAATTAATTGTGACATCTTCAGCACTTGTAGAAGATATTTATAAAGCATTATTTAATAAAACAGCAGATGATAAGCATTATGTATTCGTTGGGCGTATCGCTGTATTAGTTGTAGCCATTGTAGCCGCCATTTTAGCATGGAATCCAGATAGTTCTATATTGGACTTAGTTGGTTTTGCATGGGCAGGCTTTGGTGCTGCATTTGGTCCAATCATATTACTGTCATTATATTGGAGAAAGCTAACAAATATCGGGGCGCTAAGTGGGATGGTAACAGGAGCTGCAACAGCCTTTATTTGGGGTAAGATTAAAGTTTTAACTGAGACACTGTATGAAATTGTACCAGGCTTCGTGGTTTGTTTAATCGTTGCTGTTATCGTCAGTATTGTGACGTATAGACCGAACAAAGAAATAGAAGAAGAATTTGAACGTACGGAAAAATTACTGAAGGAAGAAAAATAAGAAAAATGCGCCTTTTAGGAGGGCGCATTTTTCTTATTTAAATCAGCTTTTAAACGGCACGATTTAGGGCATTATATGGTAAGATGAAGAAAATTTGTCGTAAGAAACACCAAGTATTGGTGGGAGGATTGTGGATGAATAGAATCAAGGATGTCGATATATTGTTAGAAAAGGCCATATTAGTTGGCGTCAATTTACGAAATGATGAGCATTTTGATTATTCAGTGGAGGAGCTAAAAAATTTAGCAGAAGCTTTAAATGTGGAGGTAGTAGGGGTTGTTACTCAAAATTTAGAGCGCATTACACCATCTCATTATGTGGGTACAGGCAAAATTCAAGAAATAAAAAACTTTTTTGAAGAAGCAAAAGCCAATCTAATCATTTTCAATGATGAATTGTCTCCTTCACAAATCCGTAATTTAGAGCGTGATTTGGAGACAAAGGTCATTGATCGAACGATGTTGATTTTAGATATTTTTGGACGTCGGGCAAAAACACGAGAATCACAGCTGCAAGTAGAGTTAGCGCAGTTACAATATATGCTGCCTCGATTAGTTGGCTTGCATGCCTCTTTGAGCCGTCAAGGAGGTGGTACAGGCGGTGGCTTTAAAAACCGGGGAGCTGGTGAAACAAAGCTAGAGCTAGACCGTCGGAAAATCGAGGATCAAATTGCAAAAATTAAGAAAGAGCTAGAGCAAGTAAAGGAACAAAGAGAGACACAGCGTAAACAACGACGTAAAAATGCCGTCCCTGTCGTTTCTATTGTTGGCTATACGAATGCTGGGAAGTCCACTATTATGAATCAACTGCTTGCTAGAATCGGGCAGGAGGATCATAAACAAGTGTTTGAAAAGGATATGCTATTTGCCACACTTGAAACATCTGTCCGTCAAATAGAACTACCTGATAAAAAGAGTTTTTTATTAACGGATACAGTTGGATTCGTTAGTAAATTACCACATCATTTAGTAAAGGCATTCCGTTCTACGTTAGAGGAAGCTCGTGATGCGGATTTATTGCTGCATGTTGTAGATGTGTCAAATGCTGAGCATGGTTTTATGATGGAGGTAACGAATGAAACACTTAAAGCGGTAGGTGTTGAAGGAATACCAACTATTTATGTTTACAATAAAGCTGATTTAGCAAACGTTCCATACCCAGTTGTAAGTGGAGATAATATTTGGATATCTGCAAAGCAGGGAGTTGGTTTAGAAGAATTACTCCAATTGATACGTCAACATATTTTTGCTAACTATGTGACGTGTAAAATGCTCATACCCTATGAACAAGGAAATATTGTGTCCTATTTAAATGAGCATGCTTCTGTTTACGACACAGAATATGAAGAAAATGGCACACTGCTAACTCTCGAAGTCAAGGAAGCGGACTATACGAAATATGAAGGATATGTAATTTAATCACCATACAGATTTAAAGCATGCTGGATACGTTTCTAGCATGCTTTTTTTCATGGCTATGTCTGAAGGCTTTGAGGATAATCCTAGCTTATATGTTAATACTATAAATAATCTGACTATAAAATATTTTAGAATAATTTAATGGTCGTTTGGAATTACATTGTAGTGAAAGAGTAAGAAAACTTAGATATATCAAAGGATTTAGTATTATTTCGTAATATTTAATCAGAATTTATAGAAAAGAGATAAATTTTCAACATTTTTTAAAACTCTTGATAAAGTTTTTAAAACACTTTAGTATGATGAAACAAAGTTTTTTATCCATGAAAATGGGTAATAATATTTTTGTTGAATAATTAAATTGGGAGTGGGTAATTGTTATGTCTACTAAAGATGAAATTGTAAAATCCGTCCCTCAAAATGGCTTTGTTGGACATCCTAAAGGGCTCTTTACATTATTTTTTACAGAATTTTGGGAACGATTCTCCTACTATGGTATGCGAGCGATTCTGATTTTCTTTATGTATTATGAATTGAATCAAGGTGGACTTGGTTTAGATCGTGGAACAGCAAACTCTATTATGGCTATTTATGGGTCACTTGTATATATGTCGGGAATCATTGGAGGTTGGATTGCCGATCGACTGTTAGGTACACGTAAAACGATCTTTTATGGTGGCGTGTTAATAATGATTGGTCATTTACTGCTAGCTTTACCTGGTGGAATAGGTATGTTATTTACTTCAATGGCCTTTATTGTTATGGGGACAGGCTTATTAAAGCCAAACGTTTCAAGTATCGTTGGTGATATTTATGCTGAAACAGATAGCCGTCGTGACGCAGGTTTTTCAATTTTCTATATGGGTATTAATATGGGAGCATTCATTGCACCATTTATTGTCGGAACAATTGGACAAAAATTTAGTTTCCACCTAGGCTTCGGATTTGCAGGGTTAGGAATGTTAATTGGTTTAATTGTTTATAAATTAACAGAGAAAAAATATTTAGGATTAGCAGGCCTACAAGTTAATAATCCTTTAAAGCCAGAAGAGCGTAAAAAAGTTTTTACACAATTTGGTGTGGCTGCATTAGTTATTATTATTTTAGGTGCAATCGGCATTAAAACGGGTGTATTGACAATGAATGTATTCAGTTTAATCATTACAGCTTTAGGAATTATTATTCCAACGCTGTTCTTTATATTCATGTATCGTAGTAAAAAAACAACCCAGGATGAGAAATCTCGTCTACTTGCCTATATTCCGCTGTTTTTATCGGCAGTTATGTTTTGGGCAATTCAGGAACAAGGTGCTACTATTTTAGCAACGTATGCAGACTCGCGTACACAGTTGAATATTGGTGGTTTTCGCATTCAATCTTCATGGTTCCAATCATTAAACCCTTTATTCGTTATAACGATGGCTCCGTTATTTGCAATGCTATGGTTAAAATGGGGAGATAAACAACCAACGACACCTCGAAAATTTGCCTATTCATTATTCTTTGCAGGACTATCCTTCCTAGTAATGATGATTCCAGCATATTTATCAGGTGGAGAAACTTTGGTAAGCCCATGGTGGCTAGTCCTATCCTTCTTTTTAGTCGTTGTTGGAGAGCTATTATTATCACCAGTAGGGTTGTCAGCTACGACAAAATTAGCACCAAAGGCATTTGCTGCACAAACAATGTCTCTATGGTTTTTAACAAGTGCCGCAGCGCAAGCAATTAATGCGCAACTTGTTAGGGTATATGAAGTTGTAAGCGAATTCACTTATTTCGGCTTTTTAGGTTCTTTATCAATTGTTATAGGGATAATTTTATTAGTACTTTCGCCAATCATTTCAAAAGCTATGCGAGGTATTAATTAAATCAAAAGATGTAAGTACAGTTTATCGAAGGCTGTATTTACATTTTTTTTATTGATTTTAAAAGTGATGGATAGGGGAGCTCAAGTGAAGGATAGAATATATAAAGTGCTTGATAGGAAAGAGCTGTCACAACAATTAGAGCTTTAACAGTCGTTTTATTTGCTAAATGTAGGTATAAGCTTCTATGAAAAGATTTTATTTTAGTTATAATAATCTTACTAGTATGAAAATTAAAGGAGCTGGTTGCTGTGAAGGAAGCATTGGATCGTTTGAGGCCAAGACTAATGGAAATTTTTACGTATTTACATGCAAATCCAGAAGTAAGCTGGCATGAGGTTGAAACCACCAATTATATTTTTAATTTATTAACAAATGAAGGATTTTCACCTATACGCTTTAAAAACAGTACAGGACTTTATGTTGACATAGGAAAAGGCAGTCCTAAGGTTGGCTTGCGTACAGACATAGATGCATTATGGCAGGAGGTAGATGGTGTATTTCGAGCAAATCACTCCTGTGGGCATGATGGACATATGACGATGGCTATTGGTGCTTTATTGCTCTTAAAAGAGCAGGCTCAGTCGTTTAAGGGTACTATTCGTGTAATATTCCAGCCCGCTGAAGAAAAAGGAACAGGTGCTTTATCGGTTCTAAAGGAGGGGGTTATTGATGATTTAGACTTTTTATTTGGTGTCCATGTAAGACCAGTGCATGAACTTGAAGATGGTACATATTGTGCTGCATTGTATCATGGCGCCTCACGATTAATGGAGGGAGAGATTATTGGTGAGGATGCACATGCAGCAAGACCACATCTTGGTGTAAACGCCATTGAGGTAGGAGCTACGATTATTGAAGATTTGAGAACCATTCATACAGATCCAATGATTCCTGTATCCATCAAGATGACTAAATTCCACGCAGGGGGAGAATCTGGCAATATTATTCCGGGGAATGCGTCCTTTACGATTGATATTCGCGCACAGCAAAATGATGTCATGGATGCACTTGCCCAAGGTGTAAAGCGAGTCATTGACTCTTCTAAAATCTTGCATAAAGTACAAATTGAATTAAGAACAGTTGCGAATATAGTCGCAGCGGAGGTAGACACTACTGCTCAATACATTATGGAACAGGCGATCGTCCAAGCGACCGGGTTGTCGAATTTAAGAAAACCAGTTCGTACACCAGGGGGAGAGGATTTTCATCACTATGCAGTGCAACGCCCCCATTTAAAAACAAGTATGTTAGGTTTAGGATGTGGATTAACGCCTGGGCTGCACCATCCAAAGATGAGATTTAAGCAGGCAAGACTTGTAACGGGAGTTGAAATCCTGACAAGAGCTGTATTGTTAGCTTTGGAGTCGGGGAATACAAAGGAGGCATCAGCATAATGTTAGAAAGAGTGCGAATTCAAAAAATAATGACACCTGCTGAGATTGCAGAAGTGCAGAGTTTAAATGCGGAGATTTGGGGAACACAGGCTATCCCCTCACATCAATTATTGGCAGCTGTACAAAATGGTGGACTAGTACTTGGAGCTTATTTAGAGGACAAGCTTATTGGCTTTAACTATTGTTTTGTAGGTTATCGTGAAGGGAAAATGTATCTGCATTCACACATGATTGGTGTGGAGAAAACATATCGTGAACAAGGTGTAGGAGAATTATTAAAGCACGCGCAACAAGAATATGCAAGGGATCATGGGTTTCAGCTTGTGCATTGGCTATTTGAACCATTGGAAGCACGTATGGCTAATTTGTCATTTTTGAAGTTGAATGCTTTTAGTTATCAGTATGAAAATGATTATTATGGTCCGCTCCAAGATGATTTTAACGAGGGGCTGCCTTCAGATCGAATTGTTGTGGAATGGTGGATTGAACGTGATCGAGTAGAGGATAGCCTGGATGAGCTGGAAGAGGGGGCTGAGGAAATTGTACCGTGGTCGTTGACGGTGGATGGCTTACCTGTGCTAGATATCGATGGTGAATTCCAGCGAGAGCAATCCTTTTATAAAGATGCCTATTTACTACCCATCCCTCAATGTTTACAAAAGATGAAAGTGGAAAGCCCTAAGCTTGCGGAGGACTGGCGTTATAAGGTTCGTACAATCTTAACAACATTATTTGAACAAGATTATGCCATTGTAAGAATGAAAAAACACAAAGAATATGTGCATAGCTATCTATTAGTAAGACGCTCCTTATTAGCTTTATAATAAGATTAAGGAGTGAATTTTTGTGAAACTAGAAGAAATTATCGTTAGACATATAAAAATGCCGATGAAGGCACCTTTTGCAACAAGTTTTGGCACCATTGACGAAAAAGAATTACTACTGATAGAAGCAAAAGATCAATCAGGCACAATAGGATGGGGAGAAGCAGTTGCCTTTGCAGCACCTTGGTATACTGAGGAAACAATAAAAACAACATGGCATATGCTGGAGGACTTTCTGATACCTATCTTGTTATATAAAGAGATTGTGCACCCAGATGAGGTAAGTACTTTATTTTCCTCGATTCGACGTAATTGCATGGCAAAGGCCTCAATTGAAGGCGCTGTATGGGATATTTATGCACAGCAAACAAATCAATCGCTGGCAAGAGCCTTAGGTGGTGAAAAGGAGCGAATTGAGGTAGGCGTTAGTGTAGGTATTCAGCCTTCAAAGGAAGAATTACTGAATGTTATACAGAATCATCTTGAGAAGGGTTATAAACGAGTAAAAGTGAAAATTAAGCCCGGTCATGATGTAGAGGTGGTACGTACTATTCGTTCTAAGATGCCTGATTTACCCTTGATGGTAGATGCTAATTCAGCTTATACATTAAATGATTTAGATGTATTGCAGCAACTGGATGCATATAATCTGCTAATGATTGAGCAGCCATTAGCTGTAGATGATATTGTGGATCATGCAAAGCTGCAAGGGAAGTTAACAACACCCATTTGCTTAGATGAAAGCATCACCTGTTATGAGGATGCCCGCAAAGCAATAGAGCTGGGTAGCTGTGGTGTTATAAATATCAAAATCGGACGAGTTGGCGGATTAACCGAAGCCAAGAGAATCCATGATTTATGTAAAGATAATAATATTCCAGTTTGGTGTGGCGGCATGCTAGAAGCAGGAATAGGACGAGCACAAAATATTGCATTAACATCGCTTAGCAATTTCGTATTGCCTGGAGATACTGCAGGCTCTAGTCATTATTGGTATGAGGATATCATCTTTCCTGAAGTTATCGTGGATGAAGGCTATATAAGTGTGCCACAGACTATAGGAATAGGATATATGCCTAATATGAAAGTAATTGAGAAGTTGACACTTAGCAAGAAGGTTTACCAATAATTAGAGTGGGATGTAGGGCGATTCTTCCTCTAAAACCTATAGTCTTTTTTGTGATATGCATCTCTTGAATTAGTGATTTTAACATCATAAACGAGGAGAGGACTGTTTGAAGAAAAGCTTGCAAATCGGTGGTGCCTATGTAGGGATTATCGTCGGTGCAGGATTTGCGTCAGGGCAGGAAATCGTACTATATTTTACGAGCTACGGCTTTAAAGGAATTTACGGTGCATTTATTGCTACTTTTGGGTTTGCTTTAGTAGGTATGTGCATTGCCCAAATTAGCTCAAGATACCGTACATCATCACATAAGGATTTGATTTACCAAATATCAGGACAATCTATGGGCTTTGTGATGGATTATTTACTGTCACTCTTTCTATTTGGCGTAGCGGTTATCATGTTTGCTGGAGCGGGTGCCACATTCCACCAAATGTTTGGACTACCTGTTTGGCTAGGGAGCATTTGCATGATTGTTCTTACGATAGTAACAGTCATGATGAATGTGAAAAGCATCATCAATATCATTGCGATTGCTACCCCTTATCTGCTCATCATTGTATCCATAATAGCTGTCTATTCATTAGCCACGATGGATTTTACCTTTGTAGAACAAGCTGTTATTGCACAGCAGGCACAAATAAGTACTAAAAGCTGGTGGATGACAGCTTTACTCTATATGTCTTTTAATATTGGTGTTTGTTTTTCACTTTTAACAGTTATGTGTGGGGCTATTCGCAATGAAAAAGTTGCGGGTATGGGTGGCATTATAGGTGGGGTTTTGCTTGGAGCTTTAATATTGCTAATTAATCTTTCCCTTCTTGCTAAAATGAATGTCATAGTAGGATTGGACATACCGATGCTGGCATTGGCAAATGAAATTCATCCATTCGTTGGTCTTCTAATGTCCTTCTCTCTATTGGGAATGATTTATAATACTGCGGTAGGAATGTTCTATTCCTTCATGGTACGTTTTTTTAAACCTAATAAACCGAGCTTTAAGGTAGCGAGCGTCATTATTGGCATCTTGGGTTTTCTTGCAAGCCTTGCTGGATTTACGACACTTGTGGCAAAGCTATATGCTGTTATGGGATATGTAGGTTTTATGTTAGTAATTTTTATTATTTTTGCATGGCTAAAAAGAAATCAACGTATAGCTTAATTAAAAAGGTGATTGAGGAAAGATAAAGTATTTTATTCTCAATTACCTTTTCACTTTGTATAAGAAATTTGAAGAATAAGTGAAAGTTTTTAACTTCTTTCAGCAGAAGTCTCCCACCTCTATAGGCGGTGAGGTGAATGCAAATTTAAGCTACTTTTCAACGGGTGTCCAAACACCCGCTGAAATAAGTTAAAGCCTCCGGCGGATGTCACGGAATCGGAAAGGAGTACTTTGTGTAAGCACAAAGCCGATTCCGGACTCAATTATGCCGAGGCATAATTGATTTTGTGAAATAAAAGAAAATGTTGCTATTTTGTTATTTAAGCTCGTTTTTAAAGGATTCTAGTAAAAACGAGAACAATTCTCATTTATAGGTTGACTGAGAATGAAAACAGACTTATAATGAAAATCGTGAGTAATGATAATCATTTTCACTAGAGAATGGATTACGAGCTAAAATGAATCTACCGGGGATTACAATGAAAATAAGATATCTTTTAACAGCAACTGTAGTGTTGTCGATTGTGTCACTGTTTATTGGAGTAGTGAATATTAAACCGAGTGATCTATTAGACTTCCAATCAGAAGAAACTAGACTTTTTTTAATTAGTCGTGTACCAAGACTTGTAGCCATTTTACTGGCTGGAGCAGGTATGAGTATTGCTGGTTTAATTATGCAAAGCTTAAGTAGGAATAAGTTTGTGTCACCCACAACAGCAGGTACTTTAGATGCCACAAAGCTGGGTGTACTGATTTCGATGATGTTTTTTACGAATGTCACGTATTTTCAAAAAATTTCCTTCGCTTTCATATTTGCTTTAGCTGGCACACTACTATTTATGCAAATATTAAATCGAATAAAATTTAAAGATGCGATCTTTATACCGCTTATTGGCTTGATGTTTGGGAATATCCTTTCGTCAATTACGACATTCTTTGCGTATAAGGCGGATATTATACAAAACATTTCTGCATGGTTACAAGGAGATTTCTCATTAATGATGAAAGGTCGTTATGAACTTTTATACATAAGTGTACCCGTGCTGATTTTAGCTTACATTTATGCAAACCGTTTCACAGTGGCTGGTATGGGTGAGGATTTTGCTAAAAACCTCGGTCTCTCCTACAAATTCGTTGTGAATTTAGGTTTAGTGCTAGTAGCCCTTATTTCAACAACAGTAGTACTTACTGTTGGTGTGATTCCTTTCCTTGGGTTAATCATTCCAAATATCATTTCGCTGTTCAAGGGGGATAATCTTGCTAAAACATTGCCTCATACAGCTTTGCTAGGGATGTCGTTTTTACTATTATGCGACATTTTAGGGCGTGTGCTGATTTTCCCTTATGAAATTCCAATTAGTATGACAGTTGGTGTCATCGGAAGTGCGATTTTCCTAATTATGTTGTTTAGGGGGAGAGCATATGCGTAATCATACAAAGATGTTGATTTTGATTGGTCTTGCAGTAGCTTCTATCTTACTGTATGTATTTTATGAATTGAATGGAAACTATCATTATGCGTTCCCTCGACGCCTTATTAAAGTCGTAGCGATGACGTTAACTGGAATAGCTATTGCATATTCTACTGTGGTTTTCCAAACGATTACACATAACCGTATTTTAACGCCAAGTGTAATGGGACTTGATGCGTTATATATGATGGTCCAAACAATCATCTACTATTTCTTTGGTTCAATGTCGATATTTGTGATTAGCGCTCAATACAATTTTTTACTTGCTGTTTCAGCGATGGTTGTCTTTGCGCTAATTTTCTATCGAGTATTGTTCAAAGAGGGAAAGCGTCCAATTTATTTCTTACTGCTTGTTGGGATGATAGTAGGAACGTTTTTAGGAAGCGTTACAACGTTCTTCCAAGTATTAATTGATCCGAATGAATTTTTAAGCTTACAAAGTAAAATGTTTGCAAGCTTCAATAATGTGAATTCGGATTTAGTGTGGCTAGCAGCTATTGCAATTGTAGTTGCCTTTGTCTATGGCTGGCGTCATATGAGCCAATTAGACGTAATGTCTCTTGGGCGTGATACAGCTATTAACTTAGGAGTGCCATACGATAAGCTTGTACAGCGCATGCTTATACTGTCCTCGGTGTTAATTGCAGTATCTACTGCTCTTGTTGGACCCATTACATTCTTTGGTTTAATCGTAGCGAATTTATCTTATCAATTTTTCAAAACGTACAAGCACTCTGTGTTAATAGCGGGTTCTTGTGTAATGAGTATTGTTGCTTTAGTCGGTGGTCAGTGGATGGTCGAACGTATTTTCAACTTTGATACAACACTTAGCGTTATTATAAACTTTGTAGGTGGCGTGTACTTCATCTACTTATTATTGAAGGAAAGTAGGTCAGCAGGATGATCCAAGTAAAGGAACTCTCCAAGTTTTTTGGTAAGAAACCGGTCATTCAAGATGTCAGTGTCGACGTTGCACCAGGGAAAATTACTTCATTTATTGGACCAAATGGTGCAGGTAAATCAACATTACTTTCAATGGTAAGCCGTTTACTAAATGCAGATACTGGAGAAGTATTACTCGATAAATCAGATGTACGTCGTTGGAAATCAGATGACTTTGCGAAGCGTGTTTCTATTTTGAAGCAATCAAACTATATGAATGTACGTCTAACCATTCGTGAGCTTGTATCATTTGGCCGTTTCCCTTATTCAAAAGGGAATTTAAAGCCAGAAGATGAGCAAAAGGTAGATGAAGCTATTCAATATATGAATTTAGATGATATGCAACACAATTATTTGGATGAATTATCAGGTGGTCAACGCCAGCGTGCATTTATTGCTATGGTTATAGCTCAGGATACAGACTATATATTGCTTGATGAACCACTTAACAATTTAGATATGAAGCACTCTGTGCAAATCATGAAAATTTTACGAAAGCTAGTAGATGAGCTAGGTAAAACGGTTGTGATTGTATTGCATGATATTAACTTTGCATCGGTATATTCTGATCATATCGTAGCTTTAAAAAATGGACGTGTTGTGAAAGACGGACCAACCAATGACATCATCAACTCAGATGCTTTGAAGGAAATCTATGATATGGATATCCCTGTTCAGGAACAGAATGGCTGTCGTATATGCGTGTATTTTAACTCTTAGTAGTAATAGATGGTTCAACCATCATTAAACTATAAATTATAATTTTAAAGGAGCAATTTTACAATGAAGAATTGGAAATTACTTACTGTATTAATGGCGATGATGCTATTAGTATTAGCTGCTTGTAGTTCTAAGGAAGAAGCTAAAGAAGAAGATAAAGGTACGACAACTGATAAACCAGCTGAAGAACAAAAAGAAGAGGCTTCAGCTTACCCAATCACAATTCCAGGTAGCACAAGTGGAGAAAGTACATTTGAAGAAGTAACACTTAAAGAACAACCAAAAAACGTTGTAGTATTTGACTACGGTTTCCTTGATACTTTAGATGCTTTAGGAGTAGAAGTTGCAGGTCTTCCTCAACAATCAGTTCCTAGCTATTTAAGCAAATATACTGATACAACTTACGTAAACGTTGGTTCTTTAAAAGAGCCTGATTTTGAAGCGATTTCTTCAATGACTCCTGATATTATTTTCATTTCTGGTCGTCAAGCTTCAGCTTATGAGGAACTTTCTAAAATCGCACCTACAGTATTTGTTGGTGTAGATAACGCTAATTTTGTAGAATCATTCAAAACGACTACTGAATTAGCTGGTAAAATTTTCGGTAAAGAAAAAGAAGCTGCTGATGCATTTGCTGCATACCAAGCTAAAGTAGAAGAAGTAAAAGCAAAAACTGCTGCGTCAGAAGAGAAAGCTTTAATCGTTTTAGGTTCTGAAGGCTCATTATCTGCATATGGTTCTGGTTCACGCTTCGGTGTGATTCATGATGTATTTGGTGTAAAGGCTGCTGATGAAAATATTAAAGTTGATACTCACGGTGACAATGTAAGCTTTGAATATATTCGTGATACAAATCCAGATGTTTTATTTGTAGTTGACCGTGACGCTGCAGTAAACCCAGAAGGTGAGTCAGGTACAAAAGCTGCAATTGAAAATGAAATCGTTAGCGCTACTAACGCTGCGAAAAACAGCAAAATCTTCTACCTTGATCCACAAGTATGGTATTTATCAGGTGGTGGATTAACTTCTGAAACACAAAAAGTAGAAGATGTTTTAAAGGCGTTTAATTAATATGTTTGTACAAATTAAACGTATTATAGTGACGGAAGGAAATTCGGATAAGGTTGTGGGACGTTTTGGCGCTAAGCCAGACGGGCCATCATTGCTTGAGCAACAACCTGGCTTTGTTGATAAGCAAGTACTTGTTAAGAAAGTGCGCCGTGGTGATGAGGAAGTGCTAATTATGGTTCGTTGGGAATCAGAGGAAGCATGGAAAAATTGGGAGAAGAGTCCCGAGCATATTGCAGGTCACAAGGCAAGTGCAGGAAAGCCGAAGCCTGAATACGTTATTGAAAGCGGTCAAGAAGTTTACTATGTAAAAGATTAATATTTAAAGGTGCCTTCAAAGTAATTTGAGGCACCTTTTTTTTGATGTAGAAGAGGATAGGGAAGGCAACAAAATAAGATACCTTCCCATAGACTAATAAGAGAGCGAGGAATTTGCGGTTTTTTGATGAATCGTACAATCTAGCATTTAGATATAAGTTAATGTTTCATTGACGCTCTATTCCATGAATTAAAGGCCTTAGTAATATTAAAAGAAATACCACTATCATTAATGGAAACGCCAGTTAAATTGGCAGTAGGGTGATAGTGGGTCCAATTCGTTTCCTTCACTGTTGATAAATCCCCTGAAGAGGAGATATCGATCGCTAAATCAGTATTACTATGATAGATGGAGGAGCCCATTAAATTCTCCGCCTTTCCAATAATTGAAGTATTGGAGTCGTTACTAGTCATAGATGCACCTCTTGCATTAATAATGGTACAATGTGCAGTTGTATATAGAATTGGTGCATTAATATTCAGCCCAGAGGTAAACGGAATGACTAAAGGTGAAACGGACGAACCCTCTTCAAAAACTCTTATAATTCCGTAAGGTTCAATAAACATGTCCAACCTCTGTTGATAAGTATCTTCAAATCCAGGTATCTCCATAATGAAATTTGATAATGTAGTATTATTTTTATATTCTGCCAAGGTTTCCATATAAGCTTGTTGCTCGGCTCCAATAATAATCTGTTCAATGCTTTGTTGTTCATGTGAAGGTTTTTTGATGATAATTTCTTCTTCTAAGACAGAAATTGCGCAAGAAAAGGTAGCTGTAAGGATTAAAACATTTTCATTTACTTCATTTTTCATTTCAATCACTCCCAGTTTCGGAGAATCTTCGATAGATTTAAATTCTTCCTTTATTAAATATTGATCACTTAAAATTATATACCATATGCCCAAATGCTTAATCGTAGCTTAATTTAAGCGTAACATCAATAAGGACGCCATTTCAATGGTGAGTTTACGCCAAAAAGTGGCGGTCAATCATACAACACCGCCACTTTTTTTACTAATTCTTAACAAAAAAATGGCGTGGTGTCTACAAATACCGCCATTTTTTGGCGGTATTTACGTCAAAATAGTATATGGAAAGTATTACTAAAAAAATGAAGCATGTAGTATTATTTCCCATTAAAATGTATAATATTTAGTAATATAATTAAAGGAGGAAGGGACTATTGAAGGGTCTTGATGAACATATTAATGAATCATTGGACATTCTTTTAGAAAACGAGACTTTGATGGGCTATGATTTAAAATCGATGCTAAAAAGCTTTAAAGAAGAAAAAAGAACGGAAGGCTATTCATTTGGCAGACTCTGTGTTTTGCATTATGAGGCATTTACAGATTGTGTAGATGAGGACATTTATAAAGTAGCTGCAGCTATTGAACTTCTAATTTTGTCCTTCGATATTATAGATGACTTGCAAGATAAGGATTCAGACAATAGTTGGAGTAAAACACCTGAGTTATCATTAAATGTTGCTTTAGCTATGTTAGTTATGGCTTCTAAAATAATACGTGAAACCTCTTTTGAACACAAAAATAAGGCTAATCAAATCCTTGAGGAGTACGCATTAAGCAGTATTAACGGACAGCAGCTTGACTTACTCAACAGTTGTAGAGATGAGCAGTCATATATACAAATGATTGAACAAAAATCAGGCTCTTTAACAGCTCTGAGCTGCTTAATAGGGGAAGTGCTTGCGAAGGGCGAAATCTCTTCTCAGGTGAAGGAATATAGTAAATACATAGGCATCATTCAACAAATAAAAAATGATATCCAGGGTCTAAAAACTTGGGGGCCAAAAAATGATTTGCTAAATAAAAGATACTCATTGCCTATTATTTATCTTTTATCACAAAAAAATGATGTTTCAAAATCTGTAAAAAACTATTATAATGATGATATAGTTGCAGTTTTGGATAATAATGCTACAGAAAACGAGTTGACAAATGGTGGTGCGATACGTTATGCCATTACCATTAAAAATGTCTATAAGTTTAAAGCATTGAGTTATCTTGAAAATGTAGCTATAAACGAAGTAGGTAAAGATTACCTAAAAAAACTAATGAAATGAGGAGAGATTATTATGATGAACGTAATTCAGTATCTAGAACAAAACCCAGCCCTAGTTACACTATTGAAGGAACAAAAAGCCTCATTGATTGGAATTTCAACTATGGAACAAAAAGCAATACTTGATTCATTTGAAGAAGACTTATGCGTACAAAGTGGCCTTTGGAATTAAGTTTAATAAAACGTAAATGGTTTCTGCTTGCTGTAAGTGCTTACATAGGGCTAGGTTTTTACTTGCTCTATGTTACTTATAGCAAGCCTTATTTGGGTATAGATTTAAAAGAAGCTAATGAAAGTTGGATTGTTACTAATTCATACTATAAGCAATGGGGTAATGGGCAAAATATCTCAGTAGGAGATACTGTTTTAACTGTGGATGGCATACAAACCGAAGATGTACCAAATGTTAAGCATGATTTTATAATTAGAGCGGCAAGCTTATTAACCATTAAGAAACCTGATGGGCAAATAATAGAAATACCAATAAGCAATAAAGATATCCCTGATCAATTATATTATGTCCTAGTAATACCAGCCTGTTTTTATTTCTTAACTTTAATAATTGTTATTTATTTAGTTAAAAAGCAGAAGAATACATTTCTTTTAAGCTTACTTACATTATTTATGCTAACTGTTTCAATGGCTTATGTTAGCATAGGGTCATCAGGTAGTCTAAATAAGCTTGGGATTCTAGTTAACCGTGGAAGCATGTTGCTATGCCTAGTGTTATTACTACACTTTTTAAGAAATTATTATACATTTTTAAAAACAAACTGGTTGCTTTCTAATAATATTAAATTATTTTATTTACTACCCATAATAGCCATGGTTTTAGGATGTATCGGCATTATCTATCCATCTACTCATAATTTACTTTCTAATGTTGTATTAGCTATTTTCTTCATTTTCCTTATAACCATACTTAGTATATTATTGCTAAGCTATTTCAAATATAAATCACCTCAGTTGAAGATGTTGCTGAATAGTATTATGATTCCATTTCTGCCATTCCTATTTCTTTATGCATTCCCTAATATCTTATTTCATCAATACATTCTTTCAGCTGAAATTAGTGCTCTATTTTTATTATTAATTCCTTTTAGCTTTATCTTTACACAGCTAGCTGAACGATTATTTGATATTGAATATCATATTACAAGACTCCGGTATTATGTCATTTTTTCATTATTGTTTACTGTGTGGTTTACAGCTGGCCTATACTGGATTGCTGGTAAATACTTAACGATGTCTGTTATATCAGGTATTTCATTCTTTACCTTTGTATCTTTAGTTGTACTTTTTTACATAAAAGAAAAGGTTGATTATCGAAAACGAAAAATCTTATTTTCAACAAAAGGGGATTACATACATCAGCTATATACTGCGGTAGATCGAATTGGTAAAACTATTAAAATAGATGAGTTATTAGAGAAATTTGCGCAGGAGGTATCGCTACATCTTGAGCTGGAGCATGTATTTGTACTAACCTATGATTATGACAACCATCAATTTTCTTCAAAGGAAGAGGGGAGGCTTCCGTTTGATCCTATAGTAATAGAGGATTTGAAATTGGGGGAGATAAGAAAAATTGACAAAGTCTATATAGCCTTTCTCCATCAGGATGCTCATTGTAAAAGAGCCTTAGTATTAGGACATAACAATTTGATTCATTTAAAAGAAGAAGAACTTTTATGGCTTGAATTACTCCTGCTCTATGTAAATAATTTTATTGAAAATACAAAGATGGTGGAAGAACTGTTAGAGGAATTAAAGCATATGAAGCAAGCAGACGATAGTCATTTACCTTGGTTAAACAAACTACTATGGCTACGCTTTGAAGAAGAAAAATATCAATTAGCACAGGAGTTACATGATACCAATTTGCAAGAGCAGCTATATATTGCTCGAGAGGTTGATGTCCTTGTCAATGCAAAGGATACGACAGATATTCAGCAAAAACTTGCAAAGATTCATAAGCAGATGGTTGGTTCCTTGCATGATTTAAGAACTTATTGTGAAAATTTGAAGCCTCCATTACTCGATACTTTAGGATTAAATGCAGCTTTAGAGAAGCTGATTCGAAAAGTAACAGAGAGAGCTAATTTTATGTTACTATATACGATTGACCGCCTTTACCTAGAGGATGAACGCATGAATTTAATGATCTATCGACTCTTCCAAGAATTGCTCAATAATGCTTTAAAACATTCCTATGCGAGAACGGTTGAAATTCATCTTCAAGAGACAGACGATGGATTTGAAATTTTTTACAAAGATGATGGTGTAGGTTGCAATATTGATGATATTATTATTGCAGAGTCAATGGGAATTCGGGGTATGCAGGAGCGTGTAAAAGCCTTTAACGGGCATTTTTATATTGATTCGCAAATTAATGAAGGGATGTCGATTAGAATTACAGTAAAAGAAGGAAGTGACACACTTGATTACGATGCTCATAGTGGATGATCACCCTATTGTGTTAGAGGGAACAAAGAATTTATTTCAAGAAAACGAAGACATTATCGTTGATACAGAATGCGACGCAACAAATGTTATCCAGAGAATTAGAAATAACCCCCATGATATATATTTGATAGATATAAATATGCCATTAGAAAATGGAATAAACTTAGCTCGTAACATTAAAGCTATTCAGTCAAAGGCTTCAATTATTCTTTATACTGGTGATGATATTACGGATTATTATCCACTTATCTTAGAACGGAAAATAGAAGGAATTTTGGCGAAAACAGCATCCAAGGAACAAATATTACGGACTATACGAGCTATTGCAAATGGAGAAATCGTCTTACCTCAAAATTTCTTAGACTTTCTTGATAATAGATTTAAATTGCAAGATGCTAAACTTGATATTCATTTAAATGAAAAAGAAAAGAAGATTTTACGATTAATTGCCGAAGGACATACGAATAAGGCAATAGCGATTGAGCTAAATATCCCTCAGCGAACAACGGAAAGATATTTAACACAGTTGTTTTCTTTGCTAAACGTTGACTCACGTACAGAGGCTGTAAATCTTGCTGAAAGAATGAATTTACTTTAGTTCAATTATATGTTACACTAAAATGGTACTGGTATATATTTCAATAAAAAGGGAGACATTAGGTAGTTTTAAACTCCCATATATTAACTTAGGTAATATTTCCTTATAAATAATACCAAGTACCTATTTTTTTCTGTTGACACCGCCAAAAAGTGGCGGTGTTTTTTATATATACGCCAAATCACGCCGGAAATTTGAGTAAAGACCGCCATAAAATTGGCGTAAACCTAACGTTGAAATGGCGGTATAAGTACTGGTACGCTTAAGTTAATCGTGGTTAAGTAAATTTTGCTGCAGTAAGTAATGATAGATGAGAAAAATTAGTGAAAATAGGTAACCTTGCTATCTATAAATAAAGTAGAAATTGTAGATTTTTTAAAGTTACTAGCTAGTCAACGTACTTCACCATAAAACTTTATATAAAGGTAGGCGTGTATTTTGAAAGTAGAACTTGAAAATTTATTTTCTATAGATGAATCTAATCAAGATCAAGTCATTAAAGTTTATAATCGATATGGAATTTTTATCGGTGCGCCTGAAATTAGAAAAAGAAATTTAAAGGCATCTTTTAATCCTATTTTTACATTAAATGAAGAAGTGACATATGAACAGGTGGCTGCATTATATAAATCGTTAGAGCGCGAATTAGGAATTGTTTCTATTGGAGAACGTTTTTACTTTGATTTTTCAGATAGTGAATATGAGCAAGCACCATTGTTTACGTTAAATTCAACAGGTAATTCACCTGATATGTTTTTAGATGATAAAGGAACTTTATTTTCTATAAGTACCCATTGCCAGCATTGTGGGCTAATGGAGAAAGAGCAACTTTCACCAATTGTTATTGATACAACAGAAATGAAAGATCGCCATCTTGTACATGTGAGCGGATATTGGATAGCTTCACAGGAATTAGTAGCATTAATGAAGCTGGAGAACATTCAAGGTTATGAGCTTCTTGAGGTAATTCATCAAGGACCTGAGAAAGGTAAACAAAAGGCATTTCAAATTATACCAACACAAGTATTGCCTGAATGTAGTAATGAAAGAGTGAAATTATATTTTGCAACGGAGCAACCTCCATGTCGATGTGGGTTAAGTGGAGTTATTAATGGTCCAGATATATACAAGAATGAAGATTTGAAAGATCTGACGGGTGATATATTCTACTCGGCAGAATGGAGTCATGATGGCAGATATTTGTACCGAAAAACTTTGTTTAGTAGAAAGTTCAGAGAAATCATTATTAAAAATAATATTTCTCGTGAGGTAAGGGGCGAAAAGGATAAAAACTTTGGACCTAGGGATTGGTTATTTGACCCTGTACTATTAAAATAGCTATCTGAACAATGATATTAAGATGAGGAAGTGTTTATTTTGTTTAGAAAAATAATACCTATCATTGCAATCTTATTTATCGCTGCATTAGCATTTTCCAATTATTTTAATAAAACCGATAAAATAACATTAATTATGGCTCAAGAAAATGAAAGCAATTGTTCAGCGATTTAGACAAATGGATATTCACCTCTTACTAACTAAAATATGATATGATGTGAAAACATAGATAGCAGTTTGAGGAGAAGTCTGGTATGAAAATTTTTGCATATTCATTATCATTATTAACACTAATTATCTATTGTATGCTACAAGCTACTTTTCAAAGTAATTCAATTAAAAATTTTGATACAAAAATGGCAGAATTTATTTTCGGGAATCGTTTTATTGAATTTTTTCATTATATCGGCGAACCTGCATTTGTAGTTTCTGTAGCCCTTGTTTTAATTGTTTATTTAGCTTGGCAGGCAAAAAATTATCGAGGTATTTTATTTGTATTGTTAACGGTAGCTGGTGGTAATGTACTGAATCAAATTTTAAAAAAATGGGTACAACGACCACGTCCTGAAATCGAAGAGCAACTTACTTCTTTCAGTTTTCCATCTGGACATTCTATGACTGGAATTTTGTATTTATTCACAACAGCCTATATTTTAGCGGAAAATAATAGGAAAGGACGTAAAATATTGCTTTGGATTGGTGCAATTATTTTAACAGTTCTTATTGGTTTGTCTAGAGTTGCTGGGGCTCGTCATTTTGCATCTGATGTGTTAGCTGGCTGGAGCATGGGCTATACTTGGTTCATCATTTGTATGTTTTGGTATGAACGTCGAAAGCGATATTTTCAAAGAAATCAAAAATGATATGTAGGAAGGGAGCTAGCTTAATAAGCATAGCTCCCTTTGTTGTATAAAAAATTAAGAAGCTCATGATAAGGAAACAGCTTGTTCAACCTCAATAAGCAGTTTTACAGCATCTAAGCAATCGTGAAATGTTTCGAAAGGTTTATAGGGGAGATCAAGTTCTTTACAGCGTGTTATAAGATGATCTCTCGCAAGCACAAAATCTGCCTGTTTAGCAGCCTCAAAATCAGATAGGGAGTCTCCAATCACAATTTTAAAATGATCATTCTGTGTAACTTTACGCATGACGCTTGGCTTACAGCAGCCACACCCTTGTGTATTAAATTTAGAACACTCCTCATCACAACTGTTTGGAAAGACGAGCTTGATTTGCTGCCCCGAAAAATCAGCACGATTACAATATATGCCTGAAAATGGTCCGTACTTTTCTAAAAGTGGGTCTATGAAAAAATCAACACCGCCGCTAACGATATAAAACGGAATCTGCTTATCCTGTGCAAAGCTTACAAAATCCCCAAAGCCCTCACGTATAATGGCTGTATCTAATAAATAGTCAATCACAGCTTCTTTTTGGTTAGTAGACAATAGCTCGAACATTGCTGAAACACCTTCTTTAAAGGATATGGTTTGTTCCATCATTGCTTTTGCGATTTTCTCAGAAGCCTCTGGTACGAATTGAGTCATAAGTGAGACAATATTATCAGTTTCTGTTATAGTGCCATCGAAATCACAGAAAATAATTGGTTTCAAGCTACTTCCTCCTTCAAGAAAAAACGTCTACTTTTTCAGTAGACGTTTAATACATTACTTTACTTGTATACCATGTTCATCGGCTTTTGTTAAGATAATTTGATGTTCTGGGAATTGATTTTTCATAGCCTTTACAAAATCGTCAGCTATTGTGGATGGAATAATAGAAATTAGCGTTGGTCCTGCACCACTTAATGCTGTTCCAAATGCACCATTCTTCTTCGCAGCTTCATGAATTTCTGTATAGTTTGGAATTAATTTTGCCCGGAATGGCTCATGGAATAAGTCAGCTTCCATATAGCGACCCGCTCGCTCGAAATCACGTGCCATTAATGCAGCTGCTAACATATTAGCATTTGCTGAAGCCTGCACTGCATATGTACGATCAAATTGCTCTGGTAACACAGAACGGGATTCACTTGTTTTTAGTTCAACATCAGGTACAAAAACAACAAAGGCTGCGTCAATATCATTGACATGGAATGTATCAACAACGCCATTCTCATCCATTGAAGAAATGGTTAAGCCTCCTAATACTGAGGCTGTTGCATTATCTGGGTGTCCTTCGATTTGTGAGGATAAATTAAGTTTATCCTGTACAGATAAGCCTAACTCACAGACCTGATTAGCCAACTCGATGCCAGCCACAATAACAGCTGCGCTACTTCCTAAACCACGGGCTAATGGAAGCTCACTTGCCATCTCTACACGACATGCAGGGAGCTGTTTCCCGAATTGATCAGCAATTTTTTTGGCAATCACGTATAGTAAATGCTCTTCTAGCTCAAACTCTTTAGGACCATTATCATCGAGGTGGATAATTTCCCAGTTTTCTTGAACAGAAACAGTTAGTTTTAAGTAAAGGGACAAGCCAAGTCCTATTGAATCAAAGCCAGGGCCTAGATTGGCTGTGCTCCCAGGAACTGAGATTTGCCACATTTTACTCATAGTACGCCCTCAATGTATTGGCGAATTTCTTCTTCATTATTTTTAAGAGAAACAACCTCTACTGTTGAAACGTTCATGGCAGTATCGGGATCTTTTAGTCCATTACCTGTAAATATTGTAACTACTTTTGAGCCTTTAGCGATTTTGCCATTTTTAACGGATTTAATAACACCAGCTAATGATGCAGCAGAACCAGGTTCTACGAAAATGCCTTCTGTACCAGCAATTAATTTATAGGCTGCAACGATTTCTTCGTCTGTTACGGAATCAATAATGCCCCCAGACTCATCCCGAGCTGCCTCTGCTAATTTCCAACTAGCAGGATTTCCAATACGAATTGCTGTTGCCACAGTTTCTGGTTCAGCAATTGGTTCTCCTTTTACAATGGCAGCTGCACCTTCAGCTTCAAAGCCATACATCTTTGGAAGGCCACAGCTTTTTGCAGCGTTGTATTCTTTAAAGCCTTTCCAGTATGCAGTAATGTTGCCTGCATTACCAACAGGGATGCATAGATAATCTGGTGCTGCTCCTAAAGCATCTACGATTTCAAATGAGGCTGTTTTTTGCCCTTCAATCCGATATGGATTTACTGAGTTTACAAGAGCTACAGGAGTAGTTTCACTTACTTGACGAACAATGTTTAAGGCATCGTCAAAGTTTCCGTCGATTTCGATAATCTTTGCACCATACATTGTTGCTTGTGCCAGCTTACCTAGAGCTACTTTGCCCTTAGGAATAACTACAATTGACTGGATTCCAGCGCGCGTTGCATAAGCAGCAGCTGCGGCTGAAGTATTACCTGTAGACGCACAAATTACGCATTTGCTTCCATCCTCAATTGCTTTTGCAACGGCAAATACCATACCTCTATCTTTAAATGAGCCTGTTGGATTTGCCCCTTCGATTTTTCCATAAAGCTCAATCCCAAGTTCTTTGGATAGATTCACCAAATGTATAAGAGGTGTATTACCTTCATTTAAAGTTAGGGCAGGTGTATTTTCTGTTACGGGTAAAAATTGTTTATATTCTTCAATTAGGCCTTTCCACATAACGTTTACGATCTCCTTTTGTTCTTATAGAAAGAACAGTTGTTTTTATATAAAAGACATTTTAACGCAAATCGTACTATATTTTCAATAGCAATTCTGAAATTGTCGAAACAATTCGGTAATTTGAATAGTGCTTGTCACTTTCTTGAAACAACTGTATAGTATACACATAATGTAAAGTCAAGTGTAAAGACAGGTGGTTAAATGACAACAAATACGGTTACAACAAATAAGTCACAACAATCTATTTCACGTAACAAGCTATTAGGTGTAGCGGGTGTTGGATGGCTTTTCGATGCAATGGATGTAGGAATTTTATCGTTCGTCATTGCAGCCCTAGCTGCTGATTGGGGGCTAGAGCCAAATCAATCAGGTTGGATAGGTAGCATTAATTCTATTGGGATGGCTGTAGGGGCACTCGTTTTCGGTATATTTGCTGATAAAGTAGGAAGGAAACAAATTTTTATGTGGACATTGGTTTTGTTTTCGATTGCAAGTGGTCTGTCCGCGTTTACAACTACTTTATTTGCATTTATGGCCTTGCGCTTTTTAGTAGGTATGGGGCTAGGAGGAGAGCTTCCTGTTGCCTCAACATTAGTTTCGGAGAGTGTTGAAGCTAAGGAAAGAGGAAGAGTAGTTGTTTTACTAGAAAGCTTCTGGGCAGCAGGGTGGTTAATTGCAGCACTGATTTCGTATTTTGTTATTCCTACATGGGGCTGGCGTGCTGCTTTGTTGTTAACAGCGCTTCCAGCAGTATATGCAATTTATCTTCGCTGGCATTTACCAGATTCACCTCAATTTACTGTAAAAGCAGAATCGAAGACACGTAGTATAAGACAAAATATTGTGGATGTATGGTCGAAGAAATATGCGCGTTCTACTTTTATGCTATGGGTGCTATGGTTCACGGTAGTATTCTCCTATTACGGAATGTTTTTATGGCTTCCTAGTGTTATGGTTGGTAAAGGCTTCGATATGATCTCAAGCTTTAAATATGTGCTAATTATGACACTTGCTCAGCTACCAGGCTATTTTACTGCAGCATGGTTTATAGATAGATTTGGTCGGAAATTTGTACTCGTTTCCTATTTAATTGGAACGGCTGTAAGTGCTTTCATTTTTGGGAATGCTGAGACGCTAGCGGCCTTGTTAACGTCTGGGATGTTTTTGTCGTTCTTTAATTTAGGAGCATGGGGTGCTCTTTATGCTTATACTCCTGAGCAGTATCCGGCTGTGATTCGTGGTACAGGTGCAGGGATGGCGGCAGCTGTTGGGCGTATAGGCGGTATTTTTGGTCCCTTGCTAGTGGGTTCATTTTTAAAAGCAGGATATGATATTGGCTTTATTTTTACGATTTTCTGTGGAGCGATCATTATTGGTGTTCTCGGAGTGCTATTTTTAGGAAAAGAAACTAAGCAAATCGAATTAGACTAAAAAATTAGGAATGTCTTGGATTAATAATAGTCCAAGACATTTATTTTTTGGTCAAGAAGGTGCTATCTTGCAACGAAAAGCTATTAATTATTGCTCTCTTAATACATAAAAATTAGTTTTTATTAATTTTTATACAATTATTTTCTTGAATCTGTTAAAATAACAAATCAATAGAAAATTCCATCCAATAAATTAAGTTGATAAAGATACTGGGGTTAGTGAAAATATAACGAATTTATGTCAATTTATTGCGAACTGTTGTATTAGCAAGCTGAAGCGCTAAAGATTTTTCTGAAAAGTCATTGTATTCAAATTGTAATCGTGATACTGTATTTTTAATCGAATTTAGAGTCAGTAGTAAACAATCTCCATTCGTGATAATTTCATTGAAAGAAAGGTTGTTAGGGATGAGCATTAATGAAGAAATAAAAAGAAGGTTTGTAAGGCTATCAAAGGGACAACGTAAAGTTGCACAATTTGTTATGAACAACCCCACAGCTGTAATTGGTAACGGAGCGGCTGAAGTCGGGAGGCAGGCAAATGTTAGTGAATCGACTGTTATCCGTTTTTGTTATGCGATGGATTTATCGGGTTATGTAGAGCTTCAGGAAGAAATTAGAGGTTATTTAATGTCTCAAAATGGGACGACTCTTCAACCTACATATACTTCAAATAAGCAACAAAACACAAGCTTTGGTAAAGTTATGCAACGTGATAGTCAAAATATTCAAGATACCATCCATCTTATTAATGATAGTATGTTGCAGAAAAGTTCAAAATGGATGCATAAGGCTGATAATATTTATATTTTAGGTACTCGACAAGCTGCATCTATTGCAAACTGGCTATCATACACACTAAGAACTTTACGTTCTAACGTTAAGCAGCTTCGTTCGGATTCTGATGATATTGTTCAACAAATTAACAGTATGGGAGAGCATACAACGTTAATCGTTTTCTCATGTGATAAGCATACAAATGATATAAAAACTATCGTTGAAATTGCAAAAATGAAGAAGGTAAAAATTATTGCTATTACTGGATCTGCGTTGTCGCCTGTTCGTGATTATGCAAGTGCAATATTTGCGCTTGGAATGAAGAACCAAACGTCTTTGGATATTGTCCCCGTTTTATTTTCGTTTTTACATGCATTAATTGAGGAAATGATCAACCAAGATAAAGTGCAATATGAGAAATATCAGCAATCCTATGAACAAGTAGAAAATAATTTATTATTCTTAGATGCTGCAAGAGAAAAGCAGGTTTTCTAAGGCATTACAACGCGTAGATACGTTAGTGATCTATGCGTTTTTTTGAGGGAGAAGATAAAAAAAGATGCCCAAATAAGTTTTAGACACCTTGAAAAGAAGCTTATAAAATTTTACTTAAGCTGTATTCGTTCATGTAGCGACCATCTAACTTAATGGCGTTTTTTCGAATACCCTCTTGCTGATAACCTAATTTTCTGAATAAATTTAAGGCAATATCATTATGCTCCATAACGCACAATTCTAAGCGTGAAATTTCTCGCTGTTTAGACCATTTCTCAACTGCCTCCATAAGTGCCAAACCAATTCCTTTTCCTTGAAACTCTTCCTTAACAGCTAGATGAATAGATGCAACGTGTTTATTTTTTGAATGCTTGTAGCCATGGATAACTACATAACCAGCAAAATTCCCATTTAATACACAAAGTAAAATTGTTCTGTTTCTTAGTTGCTTCCAGTAGGTTAAATTTTTACGAAGCTGTTGTACAGTTAAATCCAACTCATCTTGAATGTTATACATAAAGTCAGTTTGTTCGAAAATCTCTTCCTGTAAATGTATAAATGATCTAGCATCGGAGGCTTCGATTGCTCGGATTATGTATGCAGATGGGATGTCGTCATCTTTAGAGATATTATTCGATGCAGCCTTCATTTGTGTACGCGAGAAAGTTACACTAGTTCCAAGTTTAATATCAATAACGTAGTAACCTGCATTTGTCCATGACAAATAATGTGTAAGAGGAGGTTTTGTTTTTTTCCACCAGCTTTTATTCAGGTAAGCTGCATTTGGTAAGGCTTGTCCCATAATATTTTCTAGTTCGCTAAAGGATAAAGTAATCTCTTGTTGTAAAGCTACTTCAAAATAATTTGCTAAAGGAATATACTTTTTTTCCATCTTCTTTGTCATTGTAATCCCCATTTCCTGTATATCCTAAAATATAGACTATCTGATAATATCATAAACTTATGTTTTCTTAAACATAAAAACGCAACTATATATCTATTTATTGCAATTATTTTTAATGAATTATTTATTATTAATATTAAATGTTAAAAATAGGATGGTAAAAAAAGATAATAATATAGTTGTTGATGATAATATTTACCTTATAGCTACACATATTTATCTTTTTTGACCAATGGGAAAAGTATGATATTCGATGTATTGAAGTTATTTTAGTATACGAAAAATATCATATGGATTTTTAATACAAATATATTGCAAGCACTGATAGACAAAGTTTTACTTTCTATCACGATAGTTCATAGGGTATGATAAAATAAAATAAATGTTATTGCTATTTAGGAGGAGTAATTTTAATGAGTAAAGTTTTAGTTTTTGGTCATAAAAATCCAGATACAGACACAATTACATCTGCTATTGTCTATGCATACTTAAAGCAACAACTAGGGGTAGATGCTGAAGCGGTACGTCTAGGAGAAGTAAATAACGAAACACAGTTTGCTTTAGATAAATTTGGCTTTGGGGCACCGCGTTCCATCTCAACAGTAGTAGGAGAGGCAGAACAAGTAATTCTTGTAGACCACAATGAATTCCAACAATCTGCTGATGGCATTGAAGAAGTACAAATTACAGAGGTTATCGATCATCACCGTATTGCAAACTTCCAAACAGCTGATCCTTTATACTACCGTGCTGAACCTGTTGGCTGTACTGCTACAATTTTAAACAAAATCTTCAAGGAGAACAGTGTTGAAATACCTTCAAATATTGCGGGATTAATGCTTTCTGCTATTATTTCAGACACATTATTATTCAAATCACCTACTTGCACAGAGCAAGATATAAAAGCTGGTGATGAATTAGCAGCGATTGCAGGAGTTGACATCGCGGAGTACGGGTTAGCAATGTTGAAGGCAGGCGCTGACCTTTCAGATAAATCATTAGAGGATCTTTTATCATTAGATGCAAAAGAGTTCCAGTTTGGGGAATATAAATCTGTAGTTGCTCAGGTAAACGCTGTTGATATTAATGACGTGCTTGGACGCCAAGAGGAATTAGAAATTTTATTAAATAAAAATGTTGCAGAAAATGGATTAGATTTATTCTTCTTTGTTGTGACAGATATTTTAAATAATGATTCAACGGCTGTTGCAATTGGACAAGTAGCAGAGGCTGCAGCAAAAGGTTTTGGAGCAGAGCTAGTTAATAATCGTGTTATTTTACCAGGTGTAGTATCTCGTAAAAAACAAATTGTACCAGTTTTAACGGATGCATTGAAATAAATAGAGAAAAAAGGCTGTCTTAAAAAAAGACAGCCTCTTCATGTTGTTGAAATACTATTATGTCCATGAAATCAAGGTGACAAATTAAAAAGTATAGCCCTTTTTCAAAACGAGGGGTTGATCACCGTTCCGACTGAGTGCTTTGCCGCTGACGCTTCGCTTTCGCGCAGAGCAGAGCTTCCTGGGGGCGTCCGATGAGCC
>NZ_JBXAPF010000025.1:0-64444 GCF_058803665.1 Lysinibacillus sp. GW821-FHT14F06 | reverse complement strand
ACGTATACAGTTGTTCGTAAACTACATAAAAAACGAAATGATTCGTTTCGTGATGGAGTGGAAATCGAAGAAATTCATCATCATCCTGAAAACACACAATGTGACTGTTGCCTTAGTCGTCAAATGACTGAAGCTGGTACAACGATTGCGCGTGAAGAAGCAAAATTCATTCCGGCAAAAATGATGCGCATCCAGCATATTGAACATGCCTATGAGTGTAAGCCCTGTAAAATGGATGCCACACAAAAAGCACAAATGAAACGTGGAAAAGCCCCACAAGCTACTATTCAGCGAAGCATTGCAGGACCAACTGTTTTAGCAAAGCTTATTTATGATAAGTTTATTCAGTATTTACCTCTTTATCGTCAGGTAAAGGAGTGGGAACGATATGGCCTACTTACGAATGATAAGAATCTATCAAACTGGGTTATTCGTGCTGCAGAAGATTGGCTTTTACCGATTTATGAACAGATGAAGCAGATGTTAACGATGAAATCAGTGCTGCATGTGGACGAAACGTATGCGCAAATTATCAATCGGTCAGACGGAAAATCAGGTCAATCGAATGCCTACAATTGGGTGTTCCGCAGCGTGCCAAGCCAAGGACCGATTATCGTTCTTTTTCATAGTGCATTATCGAGAAGTCGTTCTATACTAATAGAATTTACAAAAGGCTTTAAAGGAACGGTGATTTGTGATGGCTACTCGGCATACGGCAATCTTCCTGATGTCACGTTCGCTAACTGTTGGGCGCATGTGCGACGATATTGGCTAAAAGCCGATAGCAAAAACGGGCAAATTGGCGTGGATTTCTGTGACCAACTGTATCGCCTAGAACGTCAATTTAAGCATCTTCCACCAGGTAAACGCCGAAAATCACGGCAAAAATATTCAAAGCCGATTGTAGAGAAATTCTTAAAATGGGTGGATGAATCGCCTTTCTTCGGAAAAAATGCCTTAGCTAAAGCTGCCGAATACACATTAAATCGAATACATGGATTAAAAGCTTTTCTGTTCGATGGTCGAATTGAGATAGATAATAATCCAGCTGAAAATGCGATTCGCCCAAATGTGATTGGTCGCAAGAACTGGCTATTTTCTGTTAGTGAAGCTGGTGCTAAAGCAAATGCCATCTGTTTGAGTTTAGCAGAAACAGCCAAAACAAACGGCATTGATTTTTATCAGTACCTTGTGAAACTATTAACGGATCTACCAAATTTACCGATTCAACAACAGCCAGAGATCTTACAAGATTACATGCCTTGGTCAAAAAATATCCAAGCCACATGTTCAAAATAGCCAGCTATCTGAAAAAAATCAGATAGCCGGCCATTCGTCGTGCGTACCGAGAAGGTGCGCCTATTTTTGTATTTCGGGCTTACATTAAAAGTAGCTAAATCAACAATGAATGAATCTGTTTTTTCTTGTGTGCATTTAGAGTATGGAGGAGATATCCTGTGCTGAAAAATAGAAAAATAATCGTAACGGGCGCCGCTTCTGGGATTGGAAGAGAAATTGTTAAACATTGTTTACAGGAAGGGGCTTCAGTCATTGCGTGTGATATTAATGAACAAGCCTTATATGAATTAAAAACTTCTATTAACAGTTTAGCTTTATATACATATCCATTAGATGTAAGTAAATACGAAGAAGTAGCTAATTTTTTTGCAATTGTTGAAGAAGAACATTCTGACCTAGATAGTTTAGTGAATAATGCAGGCATCTATTTGGCTAAAACTATACTTGATTACCAGCCTGATGAGATTGATCAGGTGCTTAATATAAATATTAAAGGCAGCATTTATTTTTCACAGATGTTTGGACGGTTTAAACTGCAAAATAAACAGAAAGGCGTTATTGTAAATATGTCTTCAGTGTCTGGCCTAGAAGGTAGTTCGGATGCTATCTATGGGCTTTCAAAGGCTGCAATACTCGGTTTAACTAAAAGCAATGCAACAAACTTTGCGCCTTTCATCAGGGTTAATGCTGTCGCTCCTACAATGGTTCAAACTCCGATGATGGATATAATTCCTGAATGGAGAAAAGAGAAGTATTTACAACAGCAGCTTATTCATACACCAGTAACACCTGAAGATGTTGCTGAAACAGTTATATTTTTACTATCAGATAAATCAAAGCATTATACAGGTGCAACCTTTGATATTAACAATGGAGGTTACTTAAGATAATTTAATTTTGAACAACTTACCTTCATAAGTTTCTAAGTGAAAGGGAAAATGATATGACGATATATATTGCATTACTTAGAGGTATTAACGTAGGAGGCCATATTAAAATTATAATGGCACAACTAAAAAGCTCTCTTGAACAACTTGCATTACAAAATATAAGAACATATATTCAAAGTGGAAATATCATTTTTGAATCAAATGAATCTGAGGAAGATTTGCAAACGAAAATTCAAGAAAAATTTCATGAGGATTTTGATATATTCACTACAGTTGTCATTCGAAATGCTGAACAATTACTACAAATCGTGCGACAATGTCCTTTTTCAGAGCAGAAAATTACTGAGGCGAGTATTTCGTGCAAGGGGGAGTGCCTACATGTGGCATTACTGCCGACTTCACCTACTAAGGCTAGTAGGGAGAACTATTTAACTTATGCAAATACAAAGGAGCTTGCTGTAATACAGGGGAGAGATATCTATCTTTTATTCTATGACAGCATTCGAAATTCAAAAATTGGTAGCAAATTGGATGTCTTAGGTGTTCCAGCAACAGTTCGTAATTGGAAAACGCTCTCTAAGCTAATAGAGATGGTTGAAGAGTTCTATTAAATAGTAGGTAAAGCTAAAGTGGGTGAAGGCTTCATTGAATTCATAAAACTTTTGAGAATGAATTATAGAATAGAATGAGAAAACATAAAACTTGAAGCTTATTTACAAACTATGGAGGTTTAGGTTGAGGATATTAAGCTATTCCTAAAGAATCATCATGGAAGACTGCTGCTGACATATCCTTTGCTTCAAGTGTGTATGAATGATATAACTACGAGTTTTAATAAAACTTCCACATTAAATAGGTGCATGTTTTGAGTAATCTTTATTTCAAAACATGCTCTTTTGATTTTTTTTAAACAGTTGACAAAGTCCACTAGATGAAATATAGTTGACAAAATCCACTAAAAAGGAGCCAATCAATGCACTTAGAAGATAATAATATCATCACAGATATTCGGAAATTTAATCGCTTTTATACAAAGCTGTTAAACTTATTAGATAGTCATGTACTAAATACCGATTATTCATTTACTGAGGCAAGGATTATTTTAGAAATTGGATTTATGGAACAGTGTATTGCAAATAATTTAGTCAAGAAGCTTGATATTGATCGAAGTTATATGAGTAGAATTATTGCCAAGCTAGGTAGAGATGGTATTATTCGTAAAAAGGCTTCAACAGCGGATAGCAGAACGAGCCTTATTAGTTTAACGTCTAAGGGGCTTGAATTATTTATGCAGCTAAATAAAAAATCTGATGAGCAAATTGTGGAATTGTTTGATGGTCTTTCACAGAAGGAAATTAAAGAAATTCATGCTTCTATGATGTTGATCCAGCAAAAATTAGGGAAATTGGGGGATTATGAATGATACGTTTTGAAAATGATTACGCAGAAGGAGCCCATGTACATATACTAAAAAGAATTATGGAAACGAATGAAGAACAGTCCCCTGGATATGGAATGGATGACCATTGTGAAAAGGCAAGAGCCTATATAAAAAAAGAGTGTGGTATAGACAATGCAGATGTCCATTTTTTAGTTGGGGGAACACAGGCAAATACTATAGTCATTGCTTCTATTTTGCGTCCACATCAAGGTGTTGTTGCCGCGACAACCGGTCATATAGCTGTTCATGAATCAGGGGCAATTGAAGCAACGGGCCATAAAGTGCTGACCGTTCCGAGTGAAGATGGAAAAATTCAAGCAACACAGGTAAAAGAATTATTTGATGCTCATTGGACCGATGCTGCATATGAGCATATGGTGCAGCCATCCTTAGTTTATATTTCTCATCCTACAGAAAATGGAACCACATATAGTAAAAAGGAATTGGAAGAATTGAGTAAAGTTTGCTGTGAATGTGGTATACCGTTATTTATGGATGGTGCAAGATTAGGGTATGGATTGGTTTCCAAGGATAACGATTTATCCCTAGCGGATATTGCAAGTCTTTGTGATGTGTTTTATATTGGCGGTACCAAAATAGGCGCATTATTTGGAGAAGCGGTCATTATCATAAATGAGGAATTGAAAAGGGATTTTCGATACTTAATCAAACAAAAAGGTGGATTATTGGCTAAAGGGAGATTATTGGGAATTCAGTTTGAAACATTATTTGAAGATGGTTTATACTATGAAATTTCTAGTCATGCTGTAGCATTAGCAATGAAGATTCGGGAAGCATTTGTTGAAAATGGTTTTTCCCTACGATATGATTCTAAAACAAATCAACAATTTCCAATTATAGCGAATGATTTACTTGCCAAATTAAGTGAAAAGTATGCCTTTTCAATGTGGGAAAAGGTCGATGCTAATAATAGTGTAGTGAGATTCTGTACGAGCTGGGCAACAAAAAAAGAAAATGTTGAGATGCTGATAGAGGATATAAAACGCCTAAAATTCAACGGTTAAAAAAACGATGCATCACCAAAGTTTCCTTAAAGGGGACTTTTGGTGATGCAATTTACTTATTCTTTTATAGTTTCAGCAAATGTTTTTCGACCAGGATTAATTTTAATGACATGGACAGATAGTTTACTGATCGAATCTTTCGTCAAAGGTATTTTCCCATCCTTTTCTAAATTTTTCCACACTTTAACGTTTTTACGATAAAGATATTCAGATAAACGATAAATATCAGTGTCTATTTTTAAACCTTCCTCATACGTCTCCATTACTTCTTTTTTTACTTGTTTAATGATGTTCTCCCTAATTTGATTGGAGACCACTTTGCCTTTAAAACCATTTAGTGTGGCATTTAGATTAATTTCAATATCAAATGTCACTTGATCTTTACTTTTGATGATTGGCTTTACAGCAACATCTAATTTATCAATATCTACTGTTAAGAAATCTCTCTCTTCACTCTCTAATTTAAAGGTCACCTCGCCACGGTTAGTCTTATCGTGCATCCATTGATTGCCTCTAGCAGCAGTTTCTTTGATAAATCCTTTTAATCCATCCTTTGAGAGTACACCTATACCTGAAAATGTCGTTTCTTGTTCTGGTTGGATGGCTGTTTCCCAATCTTTTTTGACGGTAATGTATGGTATGCTAACCTCATGATTTGGCTCATTTAATGCAATCATTATTTCTCTTAAGTTTTGGGGTAAAATAAATGATTCTTGTTCAAAAGTGTTAGTAGGATTGCTTAATTTTGAGGAAGTAAGAGTACCCTTTAAAATTGGTGTTATTAGAAGAATTTCTTTTATTGGGTCCTTTGTACAGTATACCCATATGTGATACCTTGTCTCTCTAAAACGTATAAAGGTATCTATAACAGGAATACTTCTCTCATTTTTTAATGCGTTTTCCGAAAAAATAAGGTACCTCATATGCCCCCAAAATATTTGCTGATCAGAAGCACGATACAATTTATAAATAGCTTCTTCAATGGTTCTTCCTTTTGCAACTCCAACCTCAGCAGGTGCAACATCTGGATTTGGCTGTTCCGATTTTGCTACAGCATCTAAATTAAGAATTTGCATATAGACTTCATATTGATTATCTTTAAAATCAACGCCAATAGCGTTAATATAATACATTCTTTGTGGCTCAGTAACATCCCAGCAGCCAGATAACAGAAGTGTAATCATAACAAATAACGAAAGGCTGGATAAAGAACGTTTATTCATTGATTTCCCTACTTTACGATAAAGAAGTTTTGTATTTAAGTTTTGACAAAATAATAACCAATTATAAGTAGCAATTTTACAAAAAAATTATTCTTTATAGAGGGTGAATTATAAATGGTATAATTAGCTTAATATGGGTTAAAAGAAATTTGCTTCATAGAATCGAGGATAACGAATATAGAGTTTATTAATGATTCATCCGCAGGGAGGAAAAAGAATGGAATTTATTATTGTAAGTGTGGTCATGATTCTCTTAGTAGGGTTTTTAATCAATTTAAAGAAGGCAAAACGCAATAATGTTAGTTCAAGAAGCCGCTCTAGTCATTCTGGCACTGGTACAACAGATTATATTTCAACGGGTTCTGTATTTTCTTTACAAGACAATAACAATGACAATCACCATTGTTCCGACAGCAATTCATCAGATGGTGGTTCTTCATGTGATTAATAATCATCTGACATTGGAAAATCTCCTTTTTAATTGTAGAGCACGATATAAGAATCAAAAGTAGCAGTTAAATATTGTTAATTGATTTCTTGCTTAATTTGCTGCATGTTAATTGTTCAGATTTTGTATAGAGCTATATGATAATCTAATGATGTCATGAATCAATGAAAAAATGACTAGGCATTCAATTCATTTTGAGCCTGGTCATTTTTTTGGGGCACTTAGGTATTAAAACAAAGTGCAAAAAAGTAGGGTTTCAACATTAACCGAAAGAAATAATCGGTGTCCGAAAGATTTATTTTCGGAAATCCACAATTGAAATTTCGGTCTAACTATTGATAGGCTAGAAATAACCCAAAGGTAAGAAAATATGAATAGAGTTCATAGATTGAGCACTTGTTTTAAAGTAGAAATAGACTATAAATAAATATAAAGGAGTACATATTATGAAAAGATCTAAAGTGCCTCAATTGAATCAATTCATGATGTAAAAACATTTATTAAAGACCAGTGTTCAATAAATATTGGACCTGGTCCTTTTTATGTTTTTTGCTAACAAGTTAAGAAGGGTAAGTGATATTGGATTAAGTGGTGTAAACAAATAACCTGACATTTACAAGAATGCCTAATTATTTTATAATTATTCTTTTATTGTTTCAGCAAATGTTTTTCTACCTGGGTTAATTTTTTTGATATGAATATTGATTTTACTAATTGAATCCTCTGTTAATGGGATTTTTCCGTTCACCTCTAATTTTTTCCATATTTTCACGTTATCTCTATAGAGTACTTCTGATAAACGATATAAATCCGCGTCTAATTTCAGACCCTCTTTAAACGTTTCCCGTATTTCTTTTACCATTTCTTTTTTTATTTTTTTTCTTAATTCATCAGTCGTTACTTTTGATTTAAACCCATTGATTGTAGCGTTAATATTAATATGAAATTCGAATGAAACTTGTTGTTCATTTTTTAAGATGGGTTCCATTATTATTTTAAGCTTATCGATACTTACAGTTAAATATTCCTCTTCATTGTCTAATTTAATGGTAAGTTCTCCTCGTTTTGTCTCATCATGAGTCCACTGAAATCCTCTTGCTGAAACGTCTTCTATGCTTCCCTTAAAGCCATCTTTTGAAAGTATAGCAATACCTGAAAAGAATGTATTTTCTGTGGCTTCTTCTGTTGTTGACCAATCTTTTTTTATTGTTACATAAGGGAGATTAATCTCATGGCTTGGTTCATTTAATCCAATTACGATGTCTCTCAGGTCTCTCGGCAATATAAATGTTTCATTTCTAGTTGGATTTATAGGATTACTTAATTTTGATACAGCATGCGAACCTTCTAATAGCGGCGTTGTAAGCAATATTTCATTCAAAGGCTCTTTTGTACAATAGACCCAAATTTGATACCGTGTATCTCTATAACGAATAAATGTATCAATCGCTGGAATACTACGTTCATCCTCTAAAGCACTCTCAGAGAAGACCATATATCTCATATGTCCCCAAAAAATCTTTTGGTCACTTGAATTATATAATTTGTATATTGCCTCATCTACGGTTCTTCCTTTTGCATAACCTATCTCTGCTGCTACAATCTTAGGATTTGGCTGTTCTGATTTTGCTACATCATCAAAATTAATAAATTGTACATACACTTCATACAAATTATCCTTAAAATCAACACCGATTGCATTAATATAATACATCCTTTGAGGTTCATTGACATCCCAGCAACCTGATAACAAGAATGTATTAACTATGATTAAGAAAAGGATTAAAGGATGCTTAGTCATATGTATCCTCCCAATAGTATGTGTCAATCTGATCAGGGTTCATTACTATGAACATAGTGGACGGTTTTCAATGGAGCTAATCATCGTTCATAGTAATGTAACCTAATATCGTTTAGTATTGGCTTATTAATAGTAAGATAAACAAAAAAATTCACTTCTAATTCTAGAGGTGACTTCACTCTCAGAGAAGGCTATTTTGTGGGAGGAAGGGATTAACATAAAATCCCTATTAAGTATTTAAGAGTGATGGAATAAACGGTTTGTACATTACGATTCAGCAAAGACTAAGTAAATATGAATAGTTTTATATAAGAGAGAGATTTTTTTACTATTACTTACTGCTTGAAATCTAAAATTCATAGATACTAAAGCTAAAAATCCCCTAAAAAATGCTGAGATTTTTTTCGATGTTTGAATATTTATCTTCAGAAAATGTACTAGTTCGATAGACGGTTAAACCTAACAAGATGTGACCTTTTGTATTAACAGAGGGTGTTTTTTTAGTAAAATAGTGGGATAAATGTATAAATTTGAAAATAGTAATAGAACTTCCTTCATTATCTATGTATATTTATGTAGAAGGGGGACTAAACAATGAAGAAAATACTTATATTACCACTAACATTGTTATTAAGTATTTTACTAGTAGCATGTAGCCAAGATAAAGAAAGTGAAAGTGGTAAGAAAAGCGATAATGCTGATAAAGCAGCAGAAGAAACTAAAGATGAATCGGTTAAAGTCGATAAAGGGCTTTTAAATGTGGAAATTACAATTCCAGCTTCCTTATTTGAAGGACAAGATATCGATTCTGCTATTAATGAAGTAAAAAAAGAAGGTGTTAAGGAAGTCATTAAAAATGATGACGGTTCTGTAACGTATAAAATGTCTAAATCCGTTCATAAAGAAATGATGAAAGAGATGGAAAAAAGTATTTTAGATACGATAGAAGAAATTAAAACTAGCAAAGATTTTGCTTCCATCAAGGATGTCACATATAATAAATCCTTTACTGAGTTTACGATAACTGTAAATAAAGAACAGTTTGAAAATGGTTTTGATGCTATGGCATCAATGGGACTTGCATTAAAAGGCATGTATTATCAACTTTTTAGTGGTATCGATTCTGAGAAATTTAAGGTTACAGTCATTTTTAAAGATGATTCAAATGGAGAAGTAATAAATACAATTGTTTATCCAGATGATCTAAATGAGGATAGTTAATTTAAATAGTTAATTTAAAAAGCACTCTAACAGGTGCTTTTTCTGCTGCAAATGTAGGGATAATGATTAACTAGATAGTCAATTAATAGATACTATAACAACTACATTTTTTAGGGGGGATTTAATGCAATTTGCGAATCAGGAATATCAATTGCAAGACAGTTATTTCGTTGTTATTGATGCACCAATTATTTATTTTACTATCGGTTTTTTCCTATTTATCACAATTGTTTTGTTTATTTTTTTGAATAAAAAAAGGAAGAAAAAAATTCATTGAACTTATTGTGCGCCAATTATCACTGGTAGTCCATCCAATAATTATAATCATTAAGTTCAAATGAGCAATCCGCCTCTATCAACATAGGCTTCATAGACAGACTACATATTAGAACTTAAGTGAAATTAAAAGGAGATTTCCATATGGCAATATTAAAAGATTACTCTAGTGACCCTAATTGTGAAGTTGAAATTAATTTCAACTTAGTGAATGATTCGAGTGTGAGATTCTATATTTATTTCAGAGGAGGTCGAGATTTTCCCAGGGTACATAAGGAATTTGCTTGCTTAAAGGAAGATTTCTTTAAGTTATTAGTTGATCTAAAACATCTTGATAGTATTCATTTGAGTATTTTAGAGCCTAAAGATCCAGGATTGAGTATTTATCATATTCCTCATTACAGAAAATATTATTATCCTCAATATGGTTTTCTTCAAATTCCTGAACATGAAAGAACTGAATCGGAGACTCGATATAAATTAATTTTTGTATTAGATGCAAATGAGAAGAATCATTTTGGGCCTAGAGAATGTGGTCCCGCGTTTTGTATAATTGTGAAAATGGAGCAGATAATTGAATTTGTAGATAAATTAAAATTGGAAGTAATCTGTTTTAATAAAATAACTAGATAAACCCACATCATTAAACTATAGGTGAGGAATATCCTTTGAATCCTAAAATAAAGCATACATTTTCGTTTCCAAAAAAAGAATGGGATTTTTAATTTACCAACTCTATTTGCCACTGAAAATCAAACAGATATGAAGTTAAGTGATGTCAAAATTGATACTTTCAAAGAAAAAGATAATCATTTCGAAATCGAATATACATTGTTTGTGACAATTGGCGGTTATAATGTTGAAAAAACAGGTGAAATGACTATTTTTAATGAAGAAGATAACAAGTTCATTATTATTTATGATTGGGAAAATTCTGTTACGATAGATAATAAAAAACTCAAGTAAGCAAATGGGGCACGAGGAAGAAGTAAAAAAGGTACCAGGCACTTATCAAAGTACCTGGTTTTTATAACTATGAACTAGATTTCAAATTAATTATTCTAATTCACATTCGTATTGTTTGATTAGTTCCTGTAACTTATTTTTTATCTGTTCACGTACTATCTGAGGATGTTTTACATTGGCCTCCATGCCTAAGCCCAAGAAAAAATGTACCAACCATGGTGTAAATGAAGAGTTCATTTTTGTACAAATCGTACCATATCCATCATCATGTATCTCCATCCACTGGGATAACCATACTTCTGATTGACACCGTCTTACTCCTTCTGGTGTTAAATCTACCTCAAGGTCTAACATATTATCCTCATTTGCTGGCATAATCCATGCCTTTATGTGTTCATTCTTCATATTCAATTTTAAACTTTGGTCTGCAACTAGGGAAAAATCCTTTACTCTATCTACACGAAATACTCGATAATCCTCTGCTAAGAAACAATAGGCCTGACAGTACCATAACCCATTCATCGTATAAATTCCAATAGGTTGAATGCTTCTAGTTTTACTAGTAGCTGCTTCATATATGATTGTGACGACACGCTGTTCGAGTGCAGCTTCAAGTAGTTCTTTTAAGAATGGCACTTCTAACCCATGTGGAGGCACCCAAAATATAAGCCGTTGCTGCATACTTTCAATCTTTTGCTTTAGCTCACTTGATAAATAATGGAAAAATTTATCTAAGGCCGTATTCACTTCGTTTTTGAAGGGGAGAGCTTTGTAATTATGTAACGATTGGCAAGCAAAAAACAAAGCGATTGCCTCGTGTTCGGTAAAGCTGATTGGTGGTAGCACTTTCTCACGTAAAACACGATAACCTCCGCTAGGTCCAGCTTCAGAGTAAAGCGGCACTCCTAGTTCACTCAATTCCATTAAATCACGAATCATCGTTCGGCGTGAAACACCGCATTCATCTGCCATCTCCTGAATAGTAAACTTCTTACGCTCATTGACCTTCATCATAAGCTGAATAAGTCTTTGCGCTTTGTGCATAAAAAAGTCCTCCTCTATCAAAAAACTATTTAATAGTGCCAATAATTGTCACTATTATCCCTTATATTAAAACTCGAAGTCAATGTTTATAAAGCTTTGAAATCTAGACAGGAAGACATTGACTTCACGATTAATAGGCTGATAGGAGACAAAAAATGGAACTAGAATACCAAAACTATGTAATGGAAGTTGTTTTATTTGAGCTAAAGGAGGGAATCGACAAGCATCGTTTTTGTCAAGCAGCAGCCGCACTAACCGATTTACTAAAAGATGAAATATCAGGATTTGAAGGGCGTACGTTACTACATACATTCGATGAAAGTCAATGGACGGACATTATATATTGGTACGATAAGGATAGTGCATTGGGCGCCATGGAGAAACTCAAATCTAAATCAGAGTTTCAAATTTTTGTAACCATGATTGATTCAAGAGCGATTACACAAAGATATCTGATTCCGACTAATCTGAACTTGTGATAGCTATAGGAAAAGCAGATGATGCCATAATCAGATTGAAATGATAACTAAAAGGGAGACGGGACATGGCTGACACATTTGAGGGGAAATATACAACTAATTTCTTTTATCAATTTACAACCATTTTAAAAATGGAATACCCTGCTTTTGAATCTAATAAGTTTATGAATTTAATCTATGATGACCATTGGGAAGAGGAAAAATTCAAACAGCGTATTAGACATATCAGTAATGCTTTACGTATGACTTTGCCAATGTCCTATCGTGATGCATTATCAATTTTGATAGAAATTGCGCCAAAATGCAAAGGGGTGGAATTCTTATTTTTTCCTGACTTTGTGGAAGTAAATGGACTAGATGATTGGAATGATTCCATGACCGCATTGGAGGTATTTACTCAATTCTCCAGTTCAGAGTTTGCCGTTCGAGCCTTCATATTAAAAGATTATCAAAGGATGATGGATCAAATGTTGAAGTGGACGAATCATTCCAATTATCATATCAGACGGTTAGCTAGCGAGGGGTGTCGACCTAGGTTGCCTTGGGCATCTACTTTGGAAACGTTCAAATTGAATCCTTCACCAATCTTACCAATATTGTACCAGCTCAAGCAGGATTCATCTGTTTATGTACAAAAAAGTGTAGCTAATAATCTGAATGATATTTCCAAAGATCATCCAGAACTAGTGAAAAATCTCGCACGTGAATGGCATGGAAAGAATTCAATCACTGATTGGATTCTTAAACATGGATGTCGTGGTTTACTGCGGAAAGGAGATTCTGAGGTACTTTTCTTATTCGGTTTTGAAATCTCACCAGATGTATTTGTTAATGATTTATTGCTAGAAATGGATAATTTGGCGATTGAGCAGACTCTTAATTTTTCATTTTCAGTTCAGACAAATGCCTCTGCGCTCCAAAAGCTGCGAATCGAATATGCAATTGATTTTGTCAAAGCGAATGGATCAACTTCTCGAAAACTGTTCAAGGTTACAGAACGCATCTTTGAAAAAGAAAGTCGTCTATATAAACGGAGTCATTCGTTTAGAGATTTAACAATTCGTAAGCATTATCCAGGTAAACATAAGCTAGCAGTAATTATAAATGGGCAAGAGCTATCAGCAGCAGAATTTTATATCACCAATAAAAGTAAGAAGTATACAGAAAATAATATATTTGGAGGTACAATAGATGAATAATGTAACAGTAATTGGCTTGGGATCAATGGGAGCAACATTAGCACGGATCCTGCGTAAAAAGGGCTATCAAGTAACAATATGGAATCGTTCAATAGCAAAAGCAGAACCTTTAATAAAAGATGGAGCTATCCTTGCTGCTAGTGTAGCTGCTGCTATAAGTGCAAGTGAGGTGTCAATTATCTGTGTGTCAGATTATAATGCTTCATTTACTATTTTGGATACAAAAGAAGTCAAACAAGCTCTCTCAGGCCGTGTACTTATCCAATTGAGTACAGGTAGTCCCCAGCAAGCTCGTGACAATGAATCATGGGCACAAGAGTATAATGTGGAATATCTTGATGGAGCAATAGCGGCTTCACCACTCCAAATGGGTAATTCAGAGGCTACAATTTTCACATCAGGTTCCTTAAAAGCCTATCAACAGAGTGAGCATATTTTAAAATGTTTAGCTGGAAATGTACCTTATCTTGGAGAGCAAGTTAGTGCTGCATCTTCTACAGATTTAGCCTTTCTTTCATATCTGTTTGGTTCCTATTTAGGTTTTTTCCACGCAGCGTGTATCCTTGAATCAGATGGACTACGTATAGATGATTTCGGTTCTATGATTGCCCATGTTTCACCAGTGATTGGTGAGGTTATTAAGTTTGAAAGTGAAGTAATTCAAACAGAAACCTACGATAACCCACAGAGTTCTATAAATATGTGTATGACGACAGTTGATCTTTTTATGGAACAAGCACAAGACGCAAAAATAAACAATGAATTTCCGATGTTTGCCCAAGGTCTTTTCAAGAGAGCTTTGGATGCGGGCTATGGAAATGAAGAGCTCGGTGCTTTGATAAAAGTATTGAGATAGAGTAGATGGGCAAAAAGTGTGATGATTTTTATGAATTCATAGCCTAAAATATGTGAAGACCACTTCAGAAGTGGTCTTACATACAAGGTCACTCTCTGTATGGGAAATGTGAGGGGACACATCCATCCAGACAAGAATTTACATGGTCTTGGTAATGTGTTTTTACACATAATATTTAAATGATGTGAGGTGCTATAATGAAGAAAATAATCCTGATAGCACTAGCGGTAATCCATGTTTGTTTATCGCTAACAATTTATATTATCGGAAATAAATATGAATTTACTGTAAAATATACAAACACTTGGTTAGCTAATTTATTCGTTAGTCTATTACTTCTAGTAACCTTTATATTTAACAAGGAAAATGTTATTAAAAAAATATCAAATCCATTATTAACAATTTATCCTATAGGGTTAGCTTTGATAAGCTTTATTATTTTTTATAATCTCCCTAATTACACTTATTTAGAAGCTAAAGACATAGTAATTAGGGAGACATCCGAAGAAATTGATATTTCTAAAGAAGATGATATAAAGGGGCAATTAGGAATGTATTATATATACACAAAAGATAATGTATATATATTCAACTCTGAAGATGGCAAATATTCTAAGAGAAAAAATCTTAATGAATGAACAAATTGATTTAATATTAAGAAAGGGATTGCTGTTAGATGAAGTTACGGCAATTAAGCTTATCTGGTTTGGAGAAATATAAGTTGCAAACTTAGTAGTTGTCAAGTAGGTCGTGTTACAGTATAGACTAGGAAATTTTCGTAAAATTTGATTTTCTAGGCTAGAAATGGTAAAGTAAAAACAACTTTAGGTAAAGGAGGAGAATTCTAATGAAAAAAAGATCAATTCGTTTTTTAAGTATGGGTATAGGGTTCTCCACTGCTGTTTTTTTCTAAAATGCATATTCAAGGGAGAAGTCTGCAGTTTTTTAGAAAAATAGTAACCTAAAGGAGATTATATCAATGAAATCAAAATTAGTTCGAAAAAATCCAATACAGGTGCCAAACCCTGTTGGAAAATATAGTCATGTAACAATCATTCCAAAAGATGCAACAATGTATGCATTTTCTGGACAAATTGGTGTAGGACACGATGATCAATTGCCGAAAACTATACGTGAGCAAATTACAAATACTCTAAAAAATATTGAAATTATTTTAGCGTCGGAGGAAATGGATGCCACACATGTTGTGAAGGCTAACATTTGGGCGACAGAGGCAATAGATTGGGATTATTTCGATTATATATGGGATACAATGTTTGGTGACTCTTATCCCTCAATGACCATTGCCTACGTGTCAGAACTAGGTTTACCAGATATTAAAATAGAAATTGATATATGGGCTGCAAAATAAAGTGAAAAATCCATAATATCCTTCAAAAAGATTATAAAAAGTTTTATCTTAAATAACAATGTCACTCATTTAAAAAAATGTAGAGAACCCCAAAAGTTAGACTTTAACCAGAATGAATTTCTTTCATTCTGGTTTTCTTTTAGGCTGCCAAACTTTCGCGATAGGTGACTGGACTACATTCAAGTTTACTCTTTATTCACTTGTCATTGTAGTAGTCCATAATTCCTTTATACCACCTTTATATTTTTACTTTCACAAGTGCAATCCAATCATTAAACTCTTTTTTCTAATAATACTTCTTGAAAATCACTAACAACGGTTCGGGAATTGAGCTTCATATGCAACTCAATGGTCTTCAAGTAAAGCCCCCGATGGTCTGATAAAGAAGATATAAGAATTAAATTTGTACTTCACACATTAAAGCATGTGTATTTCCTTCAGTATTTTTAAAGAAAGTCATCCACGTTTCTGTATCTCCCATTTTCGCATCAACATGTCCCCCTTTTCAAGCAATTCTTCAAAGGTATTATTTATATCTTCAACCTAGAAATAGATAACAGAACTTTAATTTGCAAATTCATCTTTTTCAGGAAGTGAAAGAAGAAGTCGTTGCCCATTACATTCAAAAAATGCCATACTTTCTGTACTAAAAAGAAGAGGTAACCCTAATATTTCTTTATAAAATTCAATTTCATTTTCTATATTTTTTATTGACACTCCGATTTATCCAATTTTTTGAATCATTAGTTTCCATTATATTTCCTCCATTCATTTCATCTTACTTTTGAACACCCGATTTGGAAGCCTAATAGAAAGAGTCACTTTCCATTTATTCTATTTAATCTGAACATTCTCTTTCTTATTCAACTAACCTGCAAAGTTTGTATTATAGGATCAGCCAGATATTTCTGGTTAATCATTTTTTGTTACAATGGTAGTAGGTATGCAGTTAAGCAATAGTAAATATAGCCCTGTAGTAAATGTAGAATTAGTATTCAAGCCTTAAGATAAAAGAGCATTTAGACAAATTGCGAAACAGATTGTAACAAAGGTGGAGCGTGATATGATATGGCTGGAACCAAGATTATTCTGCAAAGTACAATACCTCGAAAAACTCATTCGGGAATGTTACGAATTGTATCGTTTAAAGGATTTAATTTTAATAAAGTTCATGAGGAGATTATTTTGTGAGGTTACGTACAAATTTATATAGAAGAAATAATCATTTCTCTTTTATTGAAAGCGATTTCTTTGTTTCCGGCACCTGCCCAATGTCTATTAATTTAAATTTTTTTGTACCCCAGTGTACCCCAATTAAGCGAGGGACAACGGGTAAAACGGGAACCGATAATTTTTACCATTTTGAATTTTAATTAAAATTTTAAATTTTTGTAAATTTATATTTTTCTCCCTTCCAATATTCCCAGAGCAAAAACCCCACCAAATCAACACTTTTACGCTATAATGTAGGACGAGGTGAAGAAAATGTTTGTAAGTGAGAAACAAATTGAAATCCGCTATGCTGAGACAGATCAAATGGGCGTGGTGTATCATGCGAACTATATTATTTGGATGGAAATTGGACGTACCCAGCTTGTAAGTGATGCTGGCTTTGAGTATGCAGCACTAGAAAAGGATGGGTATGTGTCTCCTGTCATGGATTTATCCATTTCTTATAAGGCTGCGATGCATTATGGTCAAGTAGCTACTGTGCGAACATGGGTTGAAAAGCATGATCGTCTGCGTACGACATATGGCTATGAAATTTTACATGAAGACGGCACGATAGCAGCGACAGCACAGTCTGTACATATACTTGCATATAAAGATACATTGCGTCCCGTGTCTTTAAGTAAAATTGATCCAGCGTGGGATGCGAAATATAAAGAAATCGCGCGTGAGGGGAAATAGGAGAACGAGATATGGAAATTTTACTTGTTTTAGGAGCCATTTTGGCTGGATTTGGTGTTGTCCTTGGTGCCTTTGGAGCACACGCTCTAAAGGATAAGTTTTCGTCTCCATACTATGCGGCAATTTGGGAAACTGCTGTGCAATATCATATGTATCACTCATTAGGTATATTGGGTCTTGGTATTTTATCGAGTGATGCTCTTTTAGGTGCTTCTAGTATGCTTTCTTGGGCAGGCTACTTAATGTTCGCTGGTATTGTGTTTTTCTCAGGCAGTTTATATGTATTAGCTGTAACAGGTGTTAAAAAGCTTGGTGCAATTACACCAATTGGTGGACTGCTATTTATCGTTGCTTGGATTCTTGTAGCTATCGCTGCGCTTTCATAATTAATAACGAGGTTACGCTAAATGATTATCATTGGGTAACCTCGTTTTGTTTTTGCATGAAGTTTTAAAAATATGAAACAATTTGTTGATTCTTGCGTACAACATAGTGATTAGATTATTTTTAATGATAAAATAAGCTTAAATATAGATGTTGAAGGTGGGAATTTTTATGGGATTGTTAAAAGCTGGAGTTGGTGCATTAGTAGGCGTTCTGGAAGATCAATGGCGTGAGTACTTTTACTGTGATTCTCTTTCATCAGATGTACTGGTTGAAAAGGGTGTAAAGCGTACCTCCAAACGTGGATCTAATAAGGGCAATGACAATATCATTAGCAATGGTTCTATTATTGCCATTAATGAAGGACAATGTATGATGATCGTTGAACAAGGGAAAGTTGTAGAGTTTTCTGCAGAGTCTGGTGAGTATGTGTATGATACATCAACTGAACCATCCATTATGTACGGCAGTGATTTATCTCAAGGCATTATGGAAACCTTTAAGCAGATCGGCAAGAGATTTACATTTGGTGGTGAACCTGCAAAGGATCAACGTGTGTACTACTTTAATAAAAAGGAAATCGTAGGTAATAAATACGGGACACCTGCACCGATTCCATTTCGTGTAATTGATCGTAATATCGGCTTGGATATTGATATTGCCATTCGTTGTCATGGTGAATATTCTTATAAAATTGTCGATCCATTACTGTTCTATACAAATGTTTGTGGTAACGTTGAACGTGAATACACAAGAGATGCCATTGATAGTCAACTAAAAACGGAGCTAATGACTGCCTTACAACCTGCTTTTGCACATATTTCTGCAAGTGGAGTACGCTATAGTGAAATTCCTGCTCATACGGTAGTACTAGCAGATGCACTTAATAAAGTATTATCAGAAAAGTGGCTTGCAACTCGTGGATTAGCTGTTGTTTCATTTGGTATTAGCTCTTTAAAAGCATCTGAGGAAGATGAAGCGATGATTAAGCAATTGCAACGAAATGCAGTGATGCGTGATCCAGGTATGGCTGCGGCACATTTAACGGGTGCTCAGGCGGAAGCCATGATTGCAGCTGCTAATAATGAGGGTGGCGCAATGTCCGGCTTTATGGGTATGAATATGGCAGCCCAAGCTGGTGGGGTTAACGCTGGTCAGCTTTATCAAATGAATGAGCAAAATAAGCAAGCTCAAATTGCACAAGCTGCTACACAAGGCCAAGCGGGGGTATGGACATGTGCATGTGGTCATGAGAATACTGGGAAGTTTTGTTCGAATTGTGGGGAAGCAAAGCCGCAAGAACAGGGTTGGACATGTGCTTGTGGAACTGTCAACAAAGGCAAATTCTGTAGTGAGTGTGGGGCCAAAAAACCTTCAGGTGCTTTACAATATACTTGTGATAAATGTGGCTGGGAGCCGGAGAATCCTGCAAATCCCCCAAAATTCTGTCCTGAGTGTGGAGATGCTTTTGATGAAAATGACATTAAGTAAGGGGATGACTAGTGATGTCAACACAAGAAGCTGAAAATGCTAAACAAGTAAAGCTTGATTTCGACGCTGAGTGTCCATCATGTAGTGCCTCTATTGAATTTAATCCAGCAAGTGGAAAACTATCATGTCCTTATTGTGGTTATGAGTCTGAAATTGCATCTCCAGAAAAAGAAGAAGAAAAAGTTGCTCAGGAAATGGACTTTGCAATGGCTGAAGAACGTGGGAATTTTAACTGGGGTGTTGAGAAAAAAACAGTTATTTGTGAGGCTTGCGCAGCGGAAACGATTTATGATGCACTACAGGTAGCTGATCGTTGTCCTTATTGTGGCTCTAATCAGGTAATGGAGGCAAGTGCAAATAATACATTGGCACCAAATGGAGTATGTGCTTTTGAAATTACTGATAAGCAAGCTGGTGAGAACTTTCAAAGATGGATTAAGGGAAGATGGTTTACGCCAAGAGCGGCAAAGCTAAGTGCAAAACCTGACTCCTTTAAAGGTGTATATTTACCTTATTGGACTTTTGATTCGAAAACAAGCTCAAGCTATTCTGCAAGCTATGGTAAACATCGTACAGTTACTGATAAAGATGGGAAAACTCAAACTGTAACAGACTGGTATTCAACGAGCGGCTTTTATCAGGAATTTATCGATGATCATTTAGTCAGTGCAACAACTCGATATGATCGCAATATGATGCGGAAAATAGAACCCTTCAATTTACTTAATAATAAAGCTTATAAACCAGAATATGTAGCTGGCTTTCTATCAGAACGATACAGTATTGGTTTGCAGGATGGGTGGGGCCAAGCGAAGAAGGAAATTCACGATCATTTACATGCGCAAATCACTTCTAAAATTCGTTGGGAGAAAAATGCAGACGTTGTATCCAGCTTACGTTTTTCTACCACACATGATGATATTACATATAAATATCTAATGTTGCCGATTTGGCTGTCCTCATTCCGTTACAAAGAGAAAATATACCGTTTTATGGTGAACGGACAAACGGGTCAAGTAGGTGGAGATGCTCCGATATCTCCGCTTCGTGTCACAATTGCTGTCATTCTCTCATTGATTACAATCGCTATTATTTGGTATTTCTTTATGGCAGAATAGTTATAAGCAGTATTCCTGTAGGGTTTAAAACCATGCATAGGAATACTGCTTTTTAATTGGAAATAGTTAGAGAAAGGACATACTTTAGAACCAAGTTGTCATAAAATCGTCCAAAATAATGGGTGAACGAATGAATAATGGAAAGGAAATAGGTGAAATATCTCTAGTTATCACGACTTTCTCCTTGATCTACAGCATAAGTTATAGTAATAAAGTGAAATCAATCAGAGAAGAATTGCCTCATTATTATTGTAGAAATTTCTGTAAAGTTTTCATGTGATAAATGTATTTTGTCAAAAGGTGTTTTTTAGTGTCAGTGTGTTTGGAGTAGTTGTTCGGTAATATAAAAGCGATTTCAATGGCTTATTTTGAACAATTTTTGTCAAGTGAAGTTGCGAATTTACTTTAAACAAATTATGATACAGTCAGAGAGCTTTTTCATGTAATAAGCTGTGAATGTAATGCTATTCTTGAATAACTGTTAGAAGGTTATTCATGTATGGAGGTTTCGACAATGGATGCAATTGAAGTGTTAACAAATTTAGATCAAATACATGGGTATTTTCAACCGATATTTAGCGCAGATGCGCATACGGTGATTGCCTACGAAATTTCCGGACAGTTACAAATTGAGGGTCAACAAATTAATCTAAAGGATTTTGTGAATAATGAAGATATTCCAGAAGAGTATCGCATTGACATGGAACATAAAATTTTACATGCTGCTTTAGTTAAAATAGACGAAATCGCACCAGAACTTGATATTTATATACCAAGTAATCCCAATGTTTTAATGCAAGATTTTGGAGAGAGTCATTTTAATATTATTCAGCAATATATTAGAGAAGAAGATTTCCATCGAATTGTACTGGTTGTTTCGGAGCATCGTTTTTTAGGAGATATTCATAAATTACACCATGCATTGCGCTACTTTACAACATATGGTGTGAAAATCGCTGTTCAGGAAGTCGGTGCGGAGAGTCACCTAGAGCATATTGCTTTGTTATCCCCTCAAATTCTGAAGGTAAACACACGAGATTTAAATTATGATTCTTGGTCTGCCCAATCTGATATGATTTCAGCAATAGGAGGGCTAGCCTATAAAATAGGAGCAAACCTCTTATTTGAAGGAATTGAAACTGTCTATCAGTTACAATTTGCCTGGAAAAATGGGGGGCGGTACTATCAAGGGCCTTACTTAGCAAACCCTGCAATGACATTTGTTGAGAAGGATATATTAAAGGAGCGCTTCAAGGAGGAATGTCAGCAATTTATTACCTCTGAGAAGAAAATGCTAGAGACACAATATTTCGAGTTGAAAAAACTAAGAGAAGAGTTAGAAGCGATTATCAATCGAGTAAAACCTTCAAGTGACAACATCTCCCATTTAGAGCATTTAGCACAGCTGTTGGATCATTATTCATTCCGACTATATATTTGTAATGAGGATGGCTTCCAACTATCGCCAAACGTCATGTGTATTGATGGGAAGTGGGAATTACAGCCAAGAGCAATCAATAAAAACTGGAGCTGGCGTCCTTATTTCCTACAAACTATTATCAAGATGCGCAATGATCAAAGTGGAGAAATATCTGAGCTATATCGGGATATTGAAACGGGAGAAATTACCAGAACATTTTCAATCGCCATTAATGAGCATGAGTACTTGTTTGTCGATCTTTCTTATGATTATCTTTATGAACATAGTATTTTCAGATAAGTCTAAAATGCTTATATAGCAAGGGTTGGGGTATAATCAATGATTGTACTCCAACCTTAAGGATGCTCACAATTGTATGGTGGAATAAATCGCTGTGAAACGTTTTAATTTATGTTTCCATTTTAAAGCAATGAAAATAATTACTACTGATAGGTTTCAAACTAGCAGTAATAAATACATAAGCATCCTTTTTAATTTAGGGTTGTGCATTTATTAAATTTTCTAACACCATGTTTTAAAGTTTTTAAATCTCTAATAATTCCTCCCTCATAAAACTATAAGTGATTATTTAAAATATTCTGGTTTTGCAACTTTAAATGAAGCTACTTCGCCACAGTTTTTACAAAAAGTCATAATAAGGGGTGACCCTACTGCAATTATTGAACCTATTGGTCTTATATTACCTTGACTAGTAGTACCGCCAACTTGCCCAGTTGTAAAGGAATCACTACCGCAAGCCTTACAAACTAATTTTTCGTTTTCCATGATTTCACCTCGTTATGTAATATATTTAAATTGTATCAAAAAAGCCGCAGCGTCGTCACACGGTACAGCTAAGAATTGATTGTCACCATTCTATTGGCTAGTGAAGCTAACTGTAGACGAGCTTTATCTCTTGCATGGTAAGGCTTTTTATTATGCTTTGAAAATTATCAAACTGGCTATTAAATAAAAAGTATCGTATCTATTTTACGGCTAGTAGATATCTCGAGCTATTGAGAGAGTTGTCATACATGTACTATCAGTTGGGCGGAGTTTAGTGTGGTTTTAAGAGCGTAATCTGTAGAATATGATTCCAATTTGTAGCCTCTCGCATTATTATTAAGTACAGAGAGATATTGTTATCCTCGCCAGAATGATAGTAAAGTATAGCGGAGGGTTCAAATGACACCAGAGCAAATTGTTAAGAAATTTTTTGAAGAAGTACGTTCAGGGAAAAATCCAGATCACGCAATTGAATTGATGGCAGACCAAGTGTTGGCACACCAAGTTATTTCTGAAGAGGAATTAACGGTTATAAGAACGCCGAAAGATTATGCTGACCATGTAAAAGAAATGGTAGAAGCATATGGCGATTTTTCATTAGAAATCCAAGAGTTCTTGATACAAGGTAATAAAGTTTATGTACGCTGGAAACAAGTTGGTACGCATGTTGGAGAAGTTGATGGATATCAGCCGACAGGTCTTCTAGTTATTGGAAAAGCAAGCGCAGTATATAGAGTTGAAGATGAAAAAATAGCAGAATATTGGATACAAATTGATCGTGCTGGTATGGAAAACCAACTAAACCGTAATAAAAGTAATTAACATCCTTCGGGGTGTTTTTCTTTTGCTCTGAAAAGTGCGTGATGAGCAGAAAATAAGGTTTTATTGGAGTAAATCCAGAAATAACCGCTCCGTGCTGGTAGTACAAATGTTAAAAACTTTAATAAAATACGAGATTATTATGAACATAGTGCTTTTAGATAGCTTCTTAAATGCTTAAAAATCGCCTTTTAACAAAATCAAAAAATCCAAAACCTTGATCTAACAGCGTTTTGGATTTTTTGATTTGATTCATTGGATGAAAAATTACTATTCTGACATCCCATTGTTGTTAGCAGTACAAAAATATAAAATATCACTTCTATAATGAAGTATATTTTTGAGAAATGATAGATGGTGCTGGAAAACTTATCTTAGGACATTCAAGAACACCAGCTACACTTACCACAAATGTGTATGTTTGTTTATCTGTATCATACTCAATCGTGTGCACTTTATTGACTGTATGTCCTAAACTATTAGGTTGTGTTGAATCAATGAATTGATAATTAAGAATTTCAGAAACTAACTGTTGACTTTGTTTGTTAAACTCTTCTTGCTTTAAAGAATAAGGAAGAAAATCTGCTAAACCATAAATTAATTCGGATGATCTTGGAGTTGTAAGTACTTCTTTAAATGTTGGCATAAACATAAAAAAATTTTCGGAGTTATTCTTCTTATTGACGATGTCAATAGTATAGTCAGCTTTGAATAGTTGTGCAGATAAACCATCAGCTAAAGTTTCAGAAATTTTATCTGGATTTTCCCATTTCATCTGTAGTTCACCTCCTTTTTTTATAGCAATATTATACAGTAAATAAAAGGAATTATTTTAGTAAATTTCGATGATGTTGAAGATAGGGTTGACATGGGTAAAAAAAGTGATGAAAATTTTAATTAGTCGGGGTTCCTTTATCTTTTCAGTCACTTTCATCTTGATGTACCTGTATAAGTAGGTATCAATTACACCTCAGTAATTGCGTCCGAATTTTTTCGAGCTAGCTCAAAAAGCTTCACTTCAAAATCTAATGACAACCGCTGAATAGGAAAAAACGCAATAAACTTGTCCCCATAGAGGGGAAGTATTCTGTACCTGACGCTTACTTTCTGTACAAAAACATTTGTTGCTGACGCTTCGCTTTCGCACAGTAAATATTTGCTGAATCAAGATAAATTATATTTAAAGGAGAAAACTACTTGAAATTTAAAGTACTCGTAACACTAATATTTATGGCATTTTTATTAGCATTTTCATTTAAGGCTGATATTGCTATGGCTAATACCTTTAAAGAAGTGAGAACTATCAAAGGTTTAAAAACCAATGTTTATGAAAAAACTGAGGGGTCATCTAAAATATTAGATAATCCTACAGCTGGAACTTTAGTATCGTTGATAAGTAATGATTATAGTACTCCTTTTTCTCATTTAACCTTATCTGAATAGTGATATGAAAATAATAGACGGATATGTTTATTTTTTTGAACTTGACTATCCTAAGCATACGATTAAGGTAGCTAGTTCTAAAAGTGGCTTGGTTGTAAATCAAACAGTAATACAGTTGCTACTTTACAGCATAAAATGGTTGTGAAGGATTTTGGTTCTGTAGGAAATGGATGGTCATATGTACAATATGGGAATGTGATAGGTTATGCTGCAACAAACTTTAATTAGTAATTTAATACAAAATACATTTGTTCAGACTTTGTTGAGCATGATTTAGTAATATGTAAGTAGGTAACCAACCTAAAAGAGATCAGCTACTCGATATTGATGAGTACCTGGTCTTTTTTGTTTAGGGTATTTCATGTCTCTATGAAAAGGATAGACAAAAAGTCCATGTACTTAATTTTTTGTCCATGGACTTTTAATGTGTATGTTCTTTTGATAATTTATTGCATACCTTTTTTGGTAACCAGATCAAAGGCTGAAAAAAACGTATTAGCGCATCATTTTTTTAATTTGCTTTATTTCATTATTTAGTTCATCAATCTGTTTTTGTAATCTTTCAATATCGTTATTCATGTTATTACTATCGTTTAATTCCTCATCTAAAGCAAGCCCTGCAGCAATTGTTGCGATTGCGTCGCCTAAAGTTGTAATGGCACTACCAATCAAGGCAAGTTTAGTCGCTTGGTTTTCTGCTTTTGGAAGTTGATTTTTTATTGTTCATCATTTTATCCTCCATACAGAAATGGTTTTCTTTACAACTTATGCATATGCTGAATAACTTGTGCGCTGCCTTAAAATGAATAAAAAGGAGGTCACTCTTGTGAAGTGACCAAAGTAGAATATTGAGGATGAATGTACTGAGTAAAGATGAAAGTTAGTTGTGTATTATCATTATATGAGTGTGCAAAATAGTTGATTAGGTATTAGCTATTTTGTTTTAAATATCTCTAGCGCTTTTAAACATGGAAGGTACAGTCCAATATGTCCCCATTCGCCATAGCCATTCAAATGGACCAAAACGAAAGAATTTTAGCCAAAGCCTACTACATAATAATTGGATAATATAAATCCCTAGACAGATCCATAGAGATTGGATATAGCTTATATTTCTAATTAGCTGAAAAGCGTGGCCTACAAATAAAATGAGTGCTGTTTGCCCTAAATAGTTAGTAAGAGCCATTCGGCCATATTCTTTTAAAGGACCAAGTACAATTTTAAAGAAGCGAAGCTGCAGTAGAAGTATAATTAAGCCTACGTAAAATGCAGAAATAAATGGGCTAAATTGCAGTCCTATTAATGCGAACTGTTCAATATTTGTGATATGCTCTGATAATTTTTCCTCTGATAAAGTGTCGAAGCTAACAAGTGCATCTGGTACATAATACCATTGGTATAGCCATCCACCAATGCTAATGAAGAACATCATGATTGTAAAGACTATAATCTTTTTTCGCTTGACACTAATATGCTCAAAAATACGATATTGTCCAGCAGCTAATCCAAGTAAAATTAGTGGAAGAGGCATTGCGATTTTTATCCCGAAATAAGCTGTTACAGCGAGTAATAACAGGCCTATTGTGAGATTGATTTCCTTATGAGCTTTATAGAATGGTAAAGCTAATAAACCAAATATCGCGTAAACCGTTAAGGCTTCTCCAGGGTGGAAGAAAGCATGTACAAGCCCAAAAAGAAATAAAAGTATAATTCTTCTTGTAAATAATAAAAATGCCTTTTCATTTTTCGCTTGAGCTCTAGCTATAAAAATATAGAAGCCTACACCAAATAGAAATGAAAAGATAGTGAAAAATTTCCCTTCCACAAAAAGCATTAGCATATGATAATACGCAATATCTATCGACCTATTAGGTGCTTCAATCCACAGAAGCCCTGGAATATTTACTAGAATAATGCCCAATAATGCAAAGCCTCTTAAATAATCTAATGTATCAATTCGCTTGTTCAAATCAAATGGTTGCAAAATGATCTCCTCCTCTATACAAAGTATAGGGGAACCGCGTGCAATGTAGTAATGTTGAATGTTACGTGAATCTTACAAATTCGTCATCTCCAGCTTTACATTTGTGAATACATGGTTAAAATATCATTTGCTTGCTGCCGTAAGTTTTCGATTAATGCTTGCGGCTCTAAAATTTTTGCATGTACACCAAGCCGATAGAAAATGGAGCTAATAAAATGAAGCTCTCCTTTGTCGATTAGAGAATCAATATAGCCTGAGCCATCTTCTTTTATAACAACCAACTCTTCAAAGCTAGGTACACTTTTACATTGTCGGACACCTTCACTGGTTAATTGTACACGTAGCCGAATGGGGTGCTTAATCTCATAAGTGCTATTGAACCATTGCTGCAAATTTAAAAATTCCTTGTTATTGTTTTCACATTCGAAAATGGCGTGTATACGGTCTACCCGAAACAGAAGAATTTTTTCCTTTGTTAAATCAAAGGCAGGCATATACCATAGTCCATCTTGTGCATAGACACCAAGTGGATGAACATATTTTATGGTGGTGCCTGTTTTTGATGCATATTGAAACCGTAAATGCTTATTATCAATGGCTGCTACTAAAACATCTTTTAATAAAGGTGTCTCAATGGATCTTTTAGGACTCCAAAAGGCGACATAGGACTGAAGCTTATCCACCTTTTGCTGTGCATCCTTTTGCAAAGAGCTGTATAATTTGCGCGAAACGGAGTGAATCTCTGTCTCGAAGGGTAAATCTCGATAATAGTTGAAGGCTTGAAACGCAAAGAAAATAGAAACCGCTTCTTCTTCTGTAAATAAAATAGGAGGAATCAGCCTGCTCGATAGCACTGTATAGCCGCCATTTCTTCCTTGTTCCGTATAAATAGGTAAGCCCATATCACTTAAATCAAGCATATAGCGGTGAACTGTTCGAATGGAAATGTTAAATTCATCAGCAATTTCCTGTGCAGTAAAAGTCTTTTTAGCGCTGACAAACACAAGAATATCTAATAATCGTTGGGCTTTAGACATATTTTCACCTTTTTCTTTAATCATGCCAACAGTTGTCATGTTTTACGTTTAGTATAGTAATTGTTAATGATTTTAGCAAAAGAAAAAGGGAGCTGAAGATATGTCAAGAGAAATTATTTTATTTATTGGAACTAGTTTAGATGGATTTATCGCAAAAGAAAATGATGATTTAAGATGGCTAGAGGAAGCAGAAGGGGAAGGTGATAATGGTTACTCGGATATGTATCAATCTATTGATACCATTATTATGGGCAAAAGAACGTATGATTACATTGTGGAACATATGGAACCCTTTCCGTACCCTGATAAAAAATGTTATGTATTTACAACGACCGAAAATGGAGAAAATCAACATGTCGAATTTGTGAATGGCGATATTGTTGCTTTTACAAAAAAATTGAAGGAGCAAGAAGGCTCAAAAATTTGGATGGTGGGAGGAGCAGGTATACTCGATGCGTTTTTAAAGGAACAGTTCATTGATGAATTGATCATCACAATTACACCACATCTGTTAGGCTCAGGTATACCATTGTTTAAAGCACATAATCCATATCAAGAATTACAGCTTACTCACACACAGCGTTACGGTCAAATGGTGCAATTGCATTATAAGGTGAAAAAAGAGGCATGATGCCTCTTTTTTGTTATTTTATAAAGGATTGATAGATTTCTCCCATGATTCCCTTCATTTGATGTATTCCTGTATCTGTATTCGTCATAATGATTAAACCTTTTTCTAAATATGGATAGGCTACCAGCATGCATTGAAAACCAACTCCCCAGCCAAGTGAGGAGAATTCAAGCAACTCCTCCTGACCATCGAGAAATACTCCAAGGCCTGTCCATTCTACACATCCCTGTGGCTTAAACAGTTCTTTTATGTATGTAGTAGAAAATCCTATTTTGCTTTGCCCTTTTACAGCGTTTAGAACTTCCTGTAATAAAATGGCTAAATCAGAAGCGGAAGTCCATAGTCCACAAGCTGCAGGATACGGATAAATAGAATATTTCGCCGTAATAAGAGCCTCATTTTGATGACCACAAGCAAGATTGTTCATGTTCGACGAAGTTAAATTATTAGCAAATATGCTGTTTGTCATGTGCAATGGCTTAAATATAAGCTCATCCATCAGCTTATAAAATGGCTTGCCTGTTGTGTCCTCTATCAATAATTGAATGATACAAAAGCCTGCATCTGAGTAGTGAAATTCACTTTCAGGCTTAGAGGTAACCTCTATTGGCGTTGAGCAAAAAGATGTTTTTCCATTTAATAGTTCAAACATTGAAGGAATTTTCTGCGAATCTTTTACTGGCAAAAAGCTCTCCTCTGGGTCAACTATACCAGACTGATGACAAAGCAGGCTTCGTAGCGTTACTTTTTTTAGACTGGTGTATTCATTATCAGGTATTTGCCATGACGTAAGCCTGCTATTAACATCTTCATCTAAGTCCAAAACCCCTTGCTCCACCAATTTCAGCACTAATATGCTTGTGAAAAATTTACTAATAGAGCAAGCATTGAAAAGCGATTGGTCAGTAATTGGACGATTTGCTCCTGCCTCCATAAAGCCATAGTGCTTTGTCTTATTAATATGTCCATTATCAATTGTTACAAGACTTAGTCCCATAATATGGTGATTCTTCATACGCTCTTTTATATCGATCATATAATATGCTCCCAATTTTTTCTTTATTATAGCATATAGACAAACGTATGTTTCGATTACTAAAATGTGAACAAAAAATTCCTCTCGTATAACGAAAGGAACGATTTTAAATAAAATTATTAAGCATTTTTCTTTGTTCTTGTCGTACGTTTCCTCGGTGCGGGTTTCTTTGTTTTATCTAGTGAGGCCTGAAGTGCTGTCATAAGGTCTGTAACATTATCAGGCACTGGACGTTTATCGCTGGCTGAGATTGTATTCGTCGCTTTTTTCTCCTCTATTAGCTCCATTAAGGCATTTCGATAGTCATCTGTGTATTTATCAGGATTAAACTCTGTAGTTAATTGATCTACTAGCATTAGGGCCGTATCCAGCTCTTTTGGGACAACTGTTTGTTCACTAGGAATATTCGGTACATCGCTTACACTTCTGACCTCATCAGGATAATGGATAGTTTCCATTACTAAGGAATTTTGATAAACACGCACAATGGCTAACTGTTCCTTGGAGCGAATAATAATTTTGGCTACACCAATCTTGCCAGATTGCTCCAATGTTTGACGTAATAGCGCATAGGCCTTACTGCCAGTAGTATCCGGTGATAAAAAATAAGTGCGTTCAAAATAAATCGGATCAATCTCCGTTAATTTGACAAAATCAATAATTTCAACGGCCTTATCTTCGTTTTCCTTGCGTAAGTTTTCTAACTCTTCTTGATCTAATACAACAAACTTATTTTTGGCATATTCATAGGCCTTGACGATATCTTCTTCTTTTACCTCTTGATTACAGCCCTCACAAACCTTTTTATAGCTGATAGGTGTATGACATTCTTTATGAAGTTGGCGTAATTTAATATCTTTATTTTCCGTTGCAGCATGTAGTTTCACTGGTATATTGACAAGACCAAATGAAATGCTGCCTTTCCAAACTGTATGCATTTATGTCACCTCGTTTTTCTTACTATGATATATTTTCATTATTTTTATGTATCTTAAATGAAAATCAACAAAAACTGTTGAAAAAAGCAAATGAGGTGTTTGCGTTGAAACCAATGCTTTTAACAGAGGTACTTGATATACCTAAGGGAGATGATTGGCTTTATGAAATAAAATATGATGGTTTTAGATGTCTATTAGAATGGGACGAACAGCCAATGCTCATAAGCAGAAATGGCAATAGCTTAAATCATTTATTTCCCGAGATTATTGCTTTTTGTCAGCACATTTCAGACCAAGTGAAGCCTTATTTGCCATTACTATTTGATGGGGAGCTAGTTTATTTAATCAATAATTATAACAGTGAATTTTCGATTGTCCAAAAAAGAGGGAGGATGCAAAACACAGAGGTAATTTCTGAACATGCTAACTCGTTTTCTGTTCATTTTATTGTGTTTGATTTACTTACCTATCAAGGCGAGTCACTAACAAATCGCTATTTAAAAACACGAAAACAACAGCTTACTAAACTTTTTACGACTTTAGAGCTTCCCTTAGTAATTAACTATGAAGATCAGCATCGATTACAATTAATCGCTAGTACTGAGCAATGCAAGGCTCTTTGGCATGCCATAAAAGTGAACAATGGTGAGGGCATGGTCGCTAAGAAAAAATCGAGTAAATGGTTGGAGGATACACGTTCTTCACATTGGCTAAAAATCAAAAATTGGCATTTTGTGACCGTTATCGTTACACATTATAATCATGGCAATGGTTATTTTCATGGGTCAGTGTATCTACAGCAACAATTAGTAGAGGTTGTCACCTTTAGACATGGCATGATGGAGGATGAACATAAGACCCTCGTTGCTTTTTTTCAAGCAAATGGTCAACGAAATAATGACATATGGCAGTTAGAGCCTTCTATTTGTGTTGATATCGCTTGTATTGATTTTGATGGAACTAAGCTACGAGAACCAAGATTCTCTAAATTTCGCTTAGAGCTTGCACCAGAGGATTGTCAGTGGCAGCAAATGCTTCGACAGTTGTTTCCAATACCAGAGACAGTAAGTATTACGCATCCAGATAAGCCTGTATGGCCAGCGATTGGGGTTAACAAGGATAATTATTTGTACTATTTACAATTGATTTCACCACATATTTTACCTTTTCTGCTGAATCGCCCGCTAACATTAATTCGTTTTCCACATGGGGTTCCTGGTGACAGTTTCTATCAGAAGAGTAGTCCTGAGAAAATACCTGAATTTGTGTCAACAGAGTGGATGGATGAAATTAATTATCTAGTATGTAATAATCTAGAAACTTTATTATGGCTCGGCAATCAACTTGCGTTAGAATTACACATTCCATTTCAAACAATGCAGACAATACATCCGACTGAGATTGTCTTTGATTTAGATCCTCCTTCAGTGGAGTATTTTTCATTGGCCATTAAGGGAGCACTTGATTTAAAGGAAATCATTGACTATTTTAAGCTACAATCTTTTATTAAAACATCAGGAGGTAAGGGCTTACAGCTTTATATTCCATTACCTGAAAACGTATTTTCCTATGATGAAGTGAGAATATTTACTGAATTTGTCTGTAAGTTTCTATGTGAGCAAAAACCGGATTTATATACGATAGAGCGATTAAAGAAAAATAGACATCAAAAATTGTATTTAGATTATATACAGCATGCGGAAGGGAAGACGATTATCGCTCCCTATTCCACACGTGGGAATGAACGGGGGCTAGTAGCAACACCATTATATTGGGAAGAAGTTCAGCCACAGCTAACACCAGATCTCTTTACAATTCCTGCTGTGTTGGAGCGTATGAAAAAAGTAGAGAACCCTTTTAAGCATTTTCGTCAGATAGGGGAGAATCAGGATTTTCAATCAGTTTTAGATTATTTAAAAAATTTATACTGAAAAGTTAAAGCATCGGTGAGAGATCCGATGCTTTAGCCATATTAGGACTGTTGTGCTTTTACTTTTTCTAGGTAATCCAGAATACCCATTGAGGAAACAATTGTATCAAACGGAATTGTTTCGTAGACTGGATGACTTGCTGGTATGCCGTTTTCCTGTAAATAGCTAAATAAAAGCTCTTTTAAACGTGCATCTAAATAATGGACTTGTTCTTGGAAAATACTTGATATCTCACTTGCCTTTTTCCCCTCAGCTAAAAAGAGCGGTGTCCAGTAGCGTACTTGACGATAGGCTTCCTTTGGATTTTTATATGCACCATAGTGTCCGAAATATAATTCACTGGCATTCAGACTTTCATATAGCTGGATGGACTGCTCCATTGTCTCAGGGTTGTACTGATTAGGAGAGGTTGATGGGATAATTAAATCAATCGCTTCACCATTCATTTCAGGATAACGGACTCCAGTTGTGTCGCCTACAAATAGACCGTTTGTTGCGGAATAAAGCATGGAAACATGATGTTTTGCATGACCCTCTGTATGAAAGAAAGTTAGCTTGTGCTGTCCCAATGCTAATTCCTGTTCATGTCCAATTTCTACTATTCGCTTGGCATCGATTGGGACAATTGGGTCGAAAAGACGCTCAAATTCCTCCCCATAGACACTCTTTGCACTTGCAATTAGCCGACTAGGATCAACCATATGTGATACACCTCGAGGATGCACTACGAATGTGGCATTTGGACAGCTTTGTAAAAATAACCCTGCTCCGCCAGCATGATCTAAATGGATATGTGTGACGATTACATAGTCGATATCCTCTAATGCTATATTTAATTTATCTAACCCGTCTAATATATATGGTACAGACGGGCTGGCAGATGTTTCAATTAGTGCAATTTTTTCATCAATCAATAAATAAGAGCTTGTACGCTGTTCACGATTTAAATCATGTGTATCAATACAAAAAAAATTTGGTGCTATCTGTTGGACTCTAGACAATCTAATTTCTCCCTTCGGATTCGGAATTGTGCAAAATATTCTCTTATAGGAATTTTTTAGCTACAAAAAGAAGTAGTTATACTATATAATAATAGAAAACTAAACTGAATGTCCATTCATTTTTAGGGGGATTAATTAATGGAGAGAAGGATTCGCTATGATACACGAAAGGTTCATCGAGTTAATTTAGCTATTATTTCAATTTTAGCTATTCTAATTTGTGGACCTATGATTTTTTCAAAGGGTATTATGTTCTTATTTATTGGACTTACTGTTATTGCGTTAGCAGTAGGTAATTATTTTTTACCTATTAAAACGTATGTTAAAGGCTTTATTTTTGGCATGATTCCATCAAGTGTAGTTTTCACTTTATTTTTAATCGATAGCTTTTCATTAAATAAACATTATATTTTACTCTGTACGGTAGCCATCATTGCTCTATATTTTAAAAAAGAATTAATTGTATTCTTTGGCGTACTAACAAATATCAGTTTTGTCATCCTGTATATTGCCAATTCTAAATCATTACTAGGACCCTTTGATGATATCATTGTTTTTATTACGTTAATAGCCATTATGAATGGGGTTATCATTGCCTTTTTCTTAATTGCCAAATGGGGCAATGAATTGATTGAACATTCGGCAATTCAGCAAAATGAAGTAAAGGCATCCTTAGAGCAGCTACAAAAAACATTTCAGGAGATTGAAAACAGTAGTCAAGCATTGGATAAGCATGTTACACAATTCCAACATACCATGCAGCGAATATCAACTTCGAGTAAGCAGATACTTTTAGCTACCGAGGATATTTCTGCAAGCATTCAGCAAGAATCCTCTAGCCTACAAATGATTCATGGAACGATGAAAGAATCTGTCCATTTTGTCAACGAAACATTCTCTATTTCTAAAGAAACCGTCTCTAAATCTACAGATCTTCAAGAGGAGGTTTTAGCAGGATGGGAGAAAATGCAAGATGCAATGGCACAAATGGAGGTCATGAGTCATGCCATCGGTTCTACTGCTGAAACTGTCAATGAGTTACAGCTAAGTCTGCAAACCGTAGACAGCTTGTTACAGGGAATTCAGCATATTGCAGAACAAACAAATCTTTTGGCACTCAATGCAGCAATTGAAGCGGCAAGAGCAGGAGAGCATGGTAAAGGCTTCGCTATCGTTGCAGATGAAGTACGGAAATTAGCAGAAGAAAGTGCAGCCATAACAGTAAGCATTACGAATGTGACAAAAACATTGTTTGCAAAATCTACAGAAGCATATCAACGCTCAGATGCTGGAGAAAAGGCGTTGCAACATGGAGAGATGCTGTTACAGGATGTCAGCAAATTCTTGAATGTTTTAAAAGATTCATTTGCGATTACCAACACAGATTTAACTAGAGGGATGAATGAATTGAGCAGCGCCATTTCCCAGTTTGATAAAATACAGTCTCAAATAGAAAAACTGAATGAAATGACTGAGCAAAACGCCAATTCTACTGGTGAAATTCTACATTTCGTAGAGGATGAAAACAAAATGCTAGAAATGATGACGAACACTACAAATCATATTCAGGCATTGAGTAATACATTAAAGTTACTCGTTACAAACAAGGAACAAAGATATTCATAGAGAGAAAATAAACACAGGGGATAAAGATATTTTTCCCCCTGTGTTTTTTTGATTTGGATATAGAAAAGAAGGATTTTTATTTCTAGTGGAATATTCATTTTGGCAATCACTTGAATTAAAGAAAGAAGATTGAGCAACAATTAAAACGAAGTAACTGAAGTCTCCTATTGTCATATTAGAATTTTAACAAGTTTGTAATTCAAGTGTCCCTATTTGTTTAATAATCTGTGAATAAGCCAATCCTGAAAGTAAAAGGAGTGGTTTGTCTGGAAAACAGATTTATTATAGGTGTTGTAAATGGCTGTGTTTTAAGTGCAATTTTGTGGGTTTCTATTTTTGGGTGGATTCGAATAATTAAATATTTATTTTAGAGATAGACGTAAAATGCCAGATTTACGTACATATTTTAATGATAATCATAAAAAATTAAGGTGTGTTCTTTCTACATTGAATACGCAAAGAGGTAGGGCGTATCGTAAATAGTATAAATTACATTTTTTGGGAAAATCGAAATTTGTTCAGATTTTGTATAGAGCCATATGGTAATCTATTCATGTCGAGGGATGCGAAAGCAAACTAACACGCACAAAAAGACCAGGCTCTCAATTTTAGTAGAGCCTGGTCTTTCCAATATTTAAATTTTTTAAAGAGACTCAAATCAATTGGAAAGCGATTGGATGGGATTAGTATGAAAGCAGGAAATAGACATAATCGTCTATTTCCTGCTTCATTACTTTTAATTTAGCTTTATGTTTAGCTTTTGGAATCGAGTAAAACTGCTCGTATCGACACATTCTACATGAACAGTGAATTTTACCTTTGCTTAATTTGCCGCGTACTGGCATGTAATTACTCTCTAGTAAAAATACATTTTTTAAAATGGTCCATTTTTTTCGAATTATTCGCTCTCTCTGGTGGCGAATATAGGCTTTTGATCGATTTTTCATAAACTATCAGCTCCCTTGAGAAACCCAAGCTTGCAGGGAGAGTCAAGGGATGTCCGCATTCCCTACAAGCTTGGTATTGAGCTGATAGAATGAATTAATTGACGCATATCATCATTCCTTTTATAAAATTATAACATCAGTCACCTACATTGTTTTATGCAAGAATAGTGAATTTAAACGAGGATGGTTTATAATCAATGTGTTATGAAGAAAAATAGTACATGCACTAGAATCTACGAATTATGACCACGTTCTAATCTTTTCATTTCTTCTGCTATTGCGCATGCGTTCGAATCATTTTCCTCATATAGTTGATGGATAATATTTGAATAATCTTCTTTATTTCGATTCTGGCTTAATTTATATGCAGCTTGTATGTCTTGTACTTTAATCTTTACGCCTACAATTCCTTTAAGTTCTTGTTCTAATAATTGAGGAGAAAGTGTTTCCCACAATACAGGATGCTCACGATGTTTTTCATATTTCTCAAGTAAATTTGATAAATCTTTTTCGAGCTCTTTGCCTTCAAAGGTTTCAGCTTTTCCATATACATGTACTGATTGGTAGTTCCATGTTGGGACATTCTCTTGTTCATACCAGGAAGAAGAGATATAGGCATGAGGCCCTTGGAACATAACTAGTACCTCATCTGTCTCTTGAAAAGTTCTCCATTGAGGATTTCCATAAGCTAAATGACCTGTGAGGTAATAATCATCTCCTTGTTTGCTGAGAAGCAATGGTAAATGAGTAGCAATGGGTCTACCTTTTTTTATTGAAACTATTGTGGCAAAAGCATTTAAACGAATAAATTTTTTAATTTCCTCTACATCAGTTACTTTGTAATATTTAGGAATAAACATAGAAATCGCCCTCTCTCTAATTTCTAGTGAAATGCCTTAAAACACTTTACTTTTTACATCTCACAATATAGATTTAATTATAATCATTAGCTGGCACCTATCAAAGTGCCAATAATGTTATTTTTTAAGGAGCCAATTAAATGATTGAAATTACGCCAATTTTACATAAAGATGGTCCACTTTATCTTCAGCTATACAATTTTATAAAAAATGAAATTCAAGTAGGGAATATTCGTGCAAATAGTAAATTGCCATCTCAAAGAAGTTTAGCTAAACATCTAAATATAAGTCGAAATACTGTTGACACTGCCTATCAGCAACTGATCGCAGAGGGCTATGTTATTAGTAAAGAAAGAGATGGCATATATGTAGTGGAATTAGAAAAGGAGTTCTTTTTAAAGAACAATCAGATAGACAATGACATTTTGATAGCTAACTCTAATCAAGAGTCGGAAGATGCAATAGTGAAGTATGATTTTAATTACGGTGATATTAATTTAAAGGATTTTCCCTATAAATTATGGCGTAAATTAAGCTTACAAAGTTTAAATGAAGAACAGGGATATTTATATTTATATGGAGATCCTCAAGGTGAGGTGGATTTAAGAAATTCAATCTCTCTATATCTTTATCAAGCTAGGGGTGTAAAATGTTCCCCTGAGCAAATTATTGTGGGAGCTGGAGTACAATATCTCACGGGACTCTTAATAAATTTGATTGGAAGAGATGTTGTCTATGGCATGGAAGACCCTGGATATTATCGAGTTCGGTATTTATTTGATGATAGTGGTATAAAGGTTCAGCCAATTCTTCTTGATGATAGTGGCATTAACGTGCAGCATCTTAGAAAAAATAAAGTAAAGGTTGTCTATGTAACACCCTCTCATCAATTTCCAACAGGGATTGTTATGCCTATTGCTAGAAGATTGGAATTATTAGAATGGGCCAGAGAGGAGACAGCTTATATAATTGAGGACGATTATGACGGCGAGTTTAGATATAGTGGAAAGCCTATACCTGCTCTTCATGGATTAGATAGCTATGAAAATGTAGTGTACATGGGTACATTTTCGAAATCATTAATTCCTTCTATTAAATTAAGCTATATGGTTTTACCAATGGAGTTAATCAATCTTTATAAAAAGAATAATTTCTATGTTCAAACTGTGTCAAGGCTCCATCAGCATACTTTAAGATTATTTATGGAAAGTGGCCATTGGGAAAGACATCTAAATAAATCAAGAAATATTTACAAGGGAAGACATCTTGCCTTATTAAATGCAATTCATCAAGTGATGAACAATGATGTCAACGTATACGGTTCTGGCTCTGGTTTACATATCCTTCTTGAACCGAATAATCATATGTCAGAAAAACAGCTTATTCAAAAGGCTCGAGAGCAAGGTATCATTATCTATCCTACTTCGGTTTTTTATGCAAATCCTCAAAAAAATCATCAGTCAGCTAAAGTATTACTTGGTTTTGCAAATTTAGATGAAGCTTCTATCTATAAAGGAATTGAGCTTTTAAATAAAGCGTGGTTTGAATAGTGGTTGGTTGTATGTTTTTGGAGCTGTAGCGAACAGCTCCTCTTACTGAATTCAAAATTCTAAACGCATGGTATGGTTCATATCTTTAAAACTATGTTATTCATATAAAGAAATAGCACCCGTATTTTCAGCTAATACGCTGAGCTCCAAGTAATCCAAATTGCGATCTTGAGCCCAATTTTTCGCTTCTAATAGCAAAGATGAACCAATTCCTTGATTTTGGTATGATTTTCCGACAATAATATCAGTAATAAAGGCATATTTATGTTGAACTAGACATGAATATGAGGGGGTTATTGTTTCTTGAACAAGCAGAAAGCCAGCTACATGCTTATTTACTATGAGAATATCTGATTCTTTTTCATTAATTGTATTTCTAATAAACTCGACATCTTGTTTTGTAGGCTTCAAATAGTTAGGTTGCAGGATGGACATTTCTAAAAATAGTTTTTGGTATAAAATTTCAATTTGTTGAATTTCATCCAGTGTTGCTATCTTTATCTTCATACTTATACCTCCATTGAATTTTTGATACTAACGTCAAGTAATATTTTACATTATTGATTGATATATAGATGTAAAATTTCAATAGGAAAAGCAATAACATATTACAACTACTTTAGTAATCTTTAATATATAAATTTTTAGCAACTTCTATGAATGTGAATACAAGTTGATTCTATAAGAATATATTTAGACTATTTTTTTACTTAAAATCCAATATTATATGTTAGACTAATACGAAAACAAAGGGGATACATATGATTAAATATCCATTTTTAGAAAAGGAAATAACAATTGGTGTTACTGCACCTTCATCTGGAGTACCCACTGAACTGCATGAATTATTGAAAACAGCATGCAATCGTTTAAAGAGGAAAGGTTATACTGTCATTTGTGGCGATACTGCTTGGACTCAAGAAAAGGCAAAATCTGCACCTGCATCTAAGCGTGCTGAAGAGCTTAATAAAATGATGAAAAACGATGATATTCATATAATTATTCCACCTTGGGGAGGGGAGCTGCTGATTGAAACTCTTGAATTTATTGACTTTGAAAATATTCAAACGAAATGGATTTTAGGTTACTCAGATATTAGTCTTTTATTGTTGGCGATCACATTAAAAACAGGTATTGCTACTGCACATGGAACAAACTTTATAGATTTAAGAGGAGAGTATTCTGATAATACCACAGCAATGTGGGAGTCAGTTCTATCACTAAAAAAAGGGGAATCGATACTACAGCTTTCGTCGGAGCAATATCAAAAGGAATGGCAGTTTGATAAACCTACCCCATATGTTTTTAATTTCACAGAAAAAACTGAATGGAAATCAATTACAAATAATCTTGTTAAAATACAGGGGCGTTTACTTGGTGGATGTATTGATACTATTAGACATTTAATTGGGACAAGATTTGGTGAGGTTCAAAACTTTAAAGAAATTTATATTAAAGATGAACCTATTTTATGGTATCTAGAAAATTGTGATTTATCAACGACCGATTTACGAAGATCTCTTGTACAAATGAAATTAGCTGGGTGGTTTACAAATTGTTCAGGTATTATGTTTGGTAGAAGCCTAGCTAATTCCGCAGTAGGAAATTATACAGTTGAAGATGTTTATAAGGAGCTTGCTATGGAGCTTCAGGTACCTATAATTTATGATATTGACTGTGGACATGTCCCACCACAAATAACATTTATAAACGGAGCATATGCAGAAGTGGAAATGCACAGTGGGAAAGGGAGAATTTTGCAATATTTTATATAATATAAAATTATAAGGGCTTTATAAATTTTGATATGAAGCGATTTCAGAGCAGCGACAAGGAAAAGATTGAGGTAATTCTAATCCACTGAATCAATTCACAGAACGAAACCAGGTCGCTGAAAAGCTGCATATATAGAACTTTCTTAAAATAAAATAAGAACATTAATTCTTATGAAGTGAGTAACATGTGCAAAAAATGGAACTATTAAAATATCAGATGTGAGGGTACACAAAGCAGTAAAACAAAAATGAATAGTTTGGTAATAAATAATAACATTTAAAGTAAAAATAGTTTGATATTAAAAGAGGAAGATTTGAATAGTATGTTAAAACATAACATCTTAGAGGGGAATTTTAAAATAGCAAATGATATTTCAAAAAAAATGAGTTTAAATGACTTGGAAAATGAATTATTGGAGATTGCTTTTGAGACAGATAACATATCAATATATTTTTTCATATTAGATTTGTTAAATGAAGATGCTAATGCAGAATTACACGAAATGGCTTCAACAATATTAAGTACAGCATACTCTCATGTTGTAGGTTCCTACAATTTAGCTCTCAATCATATGAGAAAGGCAATGTATTTAGATCCTCATGATATAACTTATAAAGAGGGTATGTTATTTTTTTATAATATACCAGAACAGTTAATTACAAAGGCTCAAGCTATTGAATTAGCTAAAGAAATAATTAAAATAAATCCTGAAAATGAAAGAGCTAAAGAAATTTTACAATAAATCTTTTACATCTATTTGTCTACAACTACTGAATAGTCACCCAAAAAAGCATCCGCTCCAATTGAGTCGATGCTTTTTTGGGTGACTATTCTTCTTTTTTTCTAATCTGATTATGTCTGAAATTTTAACAACTGAGTCTTACACGCTTTTAAAGTATCTAGGAACGGAAAACTATATTGCACAGGCGGTTAAAGAAGGCATTATTCAGGTATCGCATTTAAAGGATTTACAGAATGTTACGACCACTGATTGTTAAATTGGATTGTATACTATGATTCAGCAGAGACGTGGTAAATAATACGAATCCCAGGCACTCATTAAAAGGAGAGTACCTGGGATTTTACGCAAGAAAAAATTAAATGCGTCACACGGAGGATAGTGACCTCTTAATAAGTTTTAAGAGGTTTAATGAAAAAATATCATTCTTATCTCTTAACTCAAAAATCTCATTTTTAAAATCAGAAAAAACTAGTATACACGTCCATACATAGATTTAATTGCTACATATTCTAGCAATATAGAGAGCGCTCTCTAATACTAAAAAAATGAAAAGAGGGAATTTTTTGAGTGATCAATTAGAAAATCAAATACTACCTTGTCCGGTAACATCAACTGAACAAATACCATTAAATAATGAGGCTACTCCATTAGTCGCTACACCGCTTACAGCTCCAACAATTAAAATTCCGGTTGTACTTGCAGAACCAACACTTCAAATTGTTGTGGAGTCGGATATTACGCTTAGTCCTGCAGCAACTGAAATCAAAAGAGTGAAAAAAAATGTATTCCTAAATCAAGTGAAATTGGTACCAGTTAGCTTTGCACGTATTGCTGGCACTGACTTTTTTAGAGTAACAAGAGCTAAATTATTTGTAGCAGGACATATTCGCAAAAATATCGAATATGCTTCAGCAGCATGTAGTGGGGAACTTCGAGATAGAATTGCCGATGTTGCGTTTTCCGGTTTTACAGATCTTATTTTCCCACAAACAGCTGGAGGCCCTACTCCAATCTTAGGCATTTCCGAGTTTGCTGAAGCGAACTTCCTGAATGAAGCTACGCAAATGGACGCTCGATTAGATAAGGCTTTCTTCCAAAATCTCGTTAAATACAATGAACAACCATTTGGCGAATTAGTAGCAGCGAACTTCTTTGAGCTTGATTTTTCACCAATTATGGCATCACCTGAAGGTACGTTCAGCACATTACGTGAAAAAATTGTACTAGATTTGACTGTAAAAGTACTGCAAGTTCAACAAGTCCGCCTTGGCGCTGGTAGTAGTGTAATAACTCCTGTTCTTTTCGGACTTACGCCTCCTACTAGTCCTTAATAGTCTTTAGTTTTTAGAGAAACAGAACAAATAAAAAGGCAGTTCACTGAAAAAAATGTAATGGAAATAACAACACTGGAATATTTAATGGGCACTGATAAAAATCTAATATTTAATTTGGCAGTTGAAAGTTTGGTTGATATCTGAATTTCAACTGCCTCTTTGTTTTAACAGCAAAAATCTTTTAGAAAACAGCCTAATTTTAATAATATTAGATTGAATGTCGATAAGCTATAAGGTGTATCAGTAATAATATACTTGTCAATTAAATTTTCTTTTATAAAAGCATCAAGTATGCGCATGGTGGTTCTTATTAGGTAAGCATTAATAATAGCAGAGGACTGGATTTTATTGAATGAAGGGTACAGGATAGTTCAATAAAGAAATTATAAATATTTGAAAAATGAATGAACAATATATGTTAATATAGTTATTTGTTACATAAAAATGGATTGAATATACGAGGTGGATATTTATGCATGAATTCTATTTGATAAAAAAGACCGAAACACAAGATGACGATTTTTTTGATAATTTTTATAGCAAAAGAGACAATCACAAGGATATAATTATTGAGTACATTACAATAGAAATCAAAGTATTTGATTATATTTTTGATTCACTTACATGGATTCCATGTATGAACCCCGCTTTGCCAGGAAACCCTAAGCAAGTTGGGATTAATCATATTGGGATAACATTATTTAATGAGCATTCGGCTTCCTCCCTTATTTCTATTTTTACTGCTTGGAGAGATTTATTTAAGAATGGTCCAAGTGTAATCAAAAGACTTATTTATTTCCATGATTACTCCGATGAGGATTTATTGACTTTTGATCGAGATGACACTATAGAAAATTTTGAAAAATTCATTGATATATCTAAACAATTGTCTGATGGCAAACACTACATATATCATTGCGGTATATGATAATCAAAAAGCAACTCAAGTGTGTTAGTGATCTTCTTTTTGTATTGATTTTTAGTTTGAAATAGTATAAGATTTACAAAATTCTATATAGAAAGCTATGAAAAGAAGAGTAAACATCCGTACTATCTACAGAGACCTCTGGCAGCTGAAAAAGAGGGATAGGGAATGTGTTGAAACAAGGCTTGGAGCTGTGCATTGGATTTGTTTGTTGGAACTATGATGATGCAACGTATTCTCACGTTAACGAGATAGAGTATCGCAGGTGATTTATTCACAAAGCCGTACTCGATAAGGTTTCTGCAGCAATGTAGAAATAAACTGGGGTGGCACCGCGATATGACTCGCCCCCAAGATAAATATCTTGGGGGTGAGTTTTTTTATTTTGTTTTACCAAAAAATAAAATGGGAGTGGTGATTATGTCCAGATGGAAATATCCTTTAATGCTATTAGGGGGAATAGGGATTTCAAATGTGGGTGCATGGGTTTACTTAATTGCACTAAATTTAATTATATTGAATGAAACAGGTTCTCCACTTGCAATTGCTTTATTATATATACTAGGTCCAATTGCAACTGTATGTTCGAATGCTTGGGCAGGTAGTTTGATTGATCGGGTAAATACACGGCAACTTATGATGGGATTAGACATTTTCCGAGCAATATGTATTGCGTTAATTCCATTTTTACCTTCACTTATTTATGTTTATGTACTAGCTTTTATCATTAATATGGGAAGTGCTATTTTTCAGCCTACGTCTATGGTTTATATGACTAAACTAATACATGAAAAAAATCGGCAACGCTTTAATGCACTACGTAGTTTTATCAACTCATGTGGTTCACTAATAGGCCCTACCATTGCTGGGATATTATTTTGGATGGGTACTCCTTATACCGCCATCCATGTGAATGCGGTGGCTTTATTTTTTTCGGCACTTATTATAATGATGCTACCTAATGTTGATTCAAGACTCAAAGAGACAGAGGGGCAAAGATTTACATGGAATTTGATAAAAAATGATTTTCGGATTGTTTTTAATTTTAGTAAGGGCGATACCTATGTCACAAAGATATATTTATTATTTAGTGGTACTACTATATTCATGACTGCAATAGATTCTCTCGAGGCAGCATTTGCTAAAGGAGTACTGTCAATATCAGACACCAATTATGGGTTTTTATTAAGTGTCTTTGGAGCTGGTATAATAATAGGATCAATTATTAATTCGGTATTTTCAAAACAACTTGCCGTTAATCTTTTAATAGGTGTTGGTACCATTTTTACCTCAACAGGATATTTAGTACTTTATAGTTCGAGTGGCTTTTTTAGTGCAATGCCTGGTGTATTTTTAATAGGATTTGCTGTAACATTTGCAAATACAGGGTATTTGACTTTCTACCAAAATCATGTTCCTGTGAGGATGATGGGAAGATTCGGAAGCATCTTTAGTGTCATTGAAGCAGGTTTCATTGTTGCTTTAACGGTTTTAATAGGTTTAGCCGCTGAATTAATTTCGATCCGTCCAGTAGGATTAATAGGTTCATTTACCTTCTTCTTATTAGGGTTATTGGCATTGAAAGCTGTGTCAGGTGCAAAACGTCAGGAATATTTTAAAAAAGGTGCTTCTTCTTTAAACAGTTAATTATAAAAAGGCTTGAATCACACTTTACTATGTTATGTATTTTATTGTGAGTGGAGTTTTCTGTCAGTTTAGAAAAGGGCAGAAGTGTTGAATTAAGGTATTAAGAAACTTATTAAAATCGCATAAAGGGGTTAAATAAATGAAATACATTGAATCAGAAAAGATCACTAAAGAAGAAAAAGAACATATTTTTCAAGAGTTATTAAAATACAATCTTGATAACATTGAAGAAAAGGTAGTAAAAGATATTGGTCTTTTTGTAGAAGATGAAGAAGGAAATAGAGTAGCAGGGTTGATTGGTGGTACACATGGAAATTGGTTAGAAGTAGAGTATTTATGGGTAAGTGAAAATCTACGTGGACAGCATATTGGTACGGAATTGATGCGTAAAGTTGAGAAGATTGCTATTAATAGAGGATGCAAATATGCCTTCCTAAATACTTTTAGTTTTCAAGCACCTGATTTTTACGTTAAGTTAGGCTATAAAGAAGAATTTGTACTCAATAATTATCCGCTAACGGGTAAGCGATACTATTACACAAAAAAACTTTAAGATTCAATTGTTAAACATAAACTCAAATATCGCTTTTTCCAGGGGAGTATGGCATGCCACTCTTAAATGTTCAATTTCTCTTTCGGTTAAAAACTTAGAAATTCGTTTCCTGACTTTTGGTTATTTTATTTTAGCTACTGGATCGGGATTGGAATCTGATTGCTTTGAAACTTTGTTCTTTAAGTATTTATATATAATAAAAGGGGAAAATACCTACAAAATTCACATTAGAGGTGGCGATAATTTTTGAGAAAGTTAGTCATGCTAGTCATGGTGATTTTTGGATTATTTTTCCCGATGCAATTGCTATTAGTAAAGGCGAGTATTCAACCAAAATTAGAAAAAGAGGATGTTTCATTTATTCAAGTAAACCGTTTAAATGGGGAAACTCGTTTGTTTAAGGAAAATGATGGATATGAGGAAGTGATTATCGGTAAGGTTGTAAACTGGATAAACACATCAAGTCCTTCCGAAGGAGCAATTGAGTTAGAGTTAAATAAAACTTCCATTGTCTCGATAATGAAAATAAAAATGAAAAACGGAGACGTTGCAGTTATTGAACCAGCTTATAATTGTGTATCCAAAAATCAAGTAAAAACATGCACGATTGCAGATGGTGAGGTTATATATACAAGTAATAATAAAAAGGTTCGATTGAAATCAGTAGAACTTTATGATTGGCTCTTAGTTGGCTGGAAATACGAAAGTGTTGGGGCACCAAAAGATGAGTTGCTTGAAGAAACTTTATATACCAGATATTTTTCCTATCTTGATGAAACTTACTCAGATTTTATCATGTGTCCAAAAATAGATAAAGCTGAAAGAATAAATGGCGATACAAGGAGACATATTGTTCATGCAAGTGCGTTAAATTATAGTGCACATCATGGTGACGCTCCCTTTAATAGAATCCATATCATGTTGACTGATACTCCAGAAAATGGTGTTAAAATAAATAAAGTTACAATACAAAAGGGTATTTCTGAAAAAGAAAGCGCTATACAATGTAGGCGAGAGAGCTAAAGGATTTTGTTAAACTTATGGGGGCTTTAGTCGAGAAAGAGCCTTACCTGCCAACTAAATTGTAGTAAGGCTGTTTATATTTTTTATAACAAAATCAAACAACATAATTATCGCATTACACATACTACTTCAAACACCTATTATTGGCAAGTGTGTAATAATTCATCTTGTGGGAAAGTAATATAATCTCTTTCCATACGGTACTTGTAGTAAATTAATTATTTATGCTAAGATGACGGGACAAGGAGGGATAGATATGTTTCGATCAATTGCACCCCCAAAAATGTCTGCACAGTAGAATCTACTGTTTAGGCAATACAATAAATACTTGCTAATTCTCCATAGATTCTACTGTATATGTAAAGACTATATACATGTAGAAAGTAGGAAATAGTAGTGAGAGAAAAAATATCTTTTATTTTATCGATGATTATTTTTGGTGCTGTAGGTGTTTTTGCAAAATATATTCAGCTTCCTTCAAGTGAAATTGCTTTATGGATGAGTCTGATTGGCTCTAGTTTTTTACTATTGATTTTCTTATATAAGAAAGGTAAATTTACGAGAAAAACTATTTGTCAAAATAAATGGCCTTTATTGCTATCAAGTATAGCATTATGTGGTAATTGGATTTTTCTTTTCCAAGCATATAAAGAGACGACAATCGCAAATGCAGCATTGAGCTACTATTTTGCGCCAGTTTTAGTTATTTTTCTATCCCCATTTATTTTAAAAGAAAGATTATCATTTAGAAAAATAATTTACGTTTGTTTAGCACTTGTTGGTCTGTTTTTTATTGTACAAAACCAATCAGCTAGTGATGGAGATAATGATATCGGTATCTTTTATGGACTGATTGCAGCTTGTTTTTATGCACTCCTCACATTTACAAATAAATATATTTATGGAATAAAAGAACCTGATAATACAATCATTCAACTTACTTTAACAGCGTTATTACTTGTACCTTATGTTTATGGAACTAACGGTTTTAAGGTTCAGCAAATTGATATGACTTCACTTCTTTTACTCATAATATTGGGTATTCTTCATGCAGGGGTTGGATTTTATCTTTTCTTTTTAGGAATGAGTAAATTAAAAGGGCAAAGTATCGCTATCCTTAGTTATATTGATCCACTTGCATCTCTGGTCATTTCAACTATGGTTATTGGTGAAAAAATGACGATTTTACAAATTATTGGTGCTATTCTCTTGCTCGGTTCAACCTTTATGAGTGAAATGCACAAAACTAGTAACGTCTCAATTAAATAAAACACAGGAGCTTCCTAAACAATATTTGGCTTGTGGGAAGCTCCTTTATTTATCTTCATTCAGCAAATGTTTTATGTATCGAAAGCATAGCGGCAGCGGTAGACACAGAAGATTCTCACCTCTACAGGTGGTGAGATGGAAAGCGGTTTGGGTTCCTTTTCAGTGGGGGTCCAAACACTTACTGAAATAGAGGAACTCCGCCACGTCCTGTAGCAATTTATCGGTGCGAAGGCGAAGCGACAGGGACAAATGTTTTCTGTAGCGAAAGCAAAGCGGCAGCTACAATTACGCCAAGGCGAAATTGATTTAAACTCAGACATGCTTTGTATAACAAAAAAGTTATTTACTGAATGTTTGGTTTGAGGAGGAGGAAGAATGCTCTTGAGATAAAGTGGGATACATTCTGAGGTAGATAATATATCTCACCCCTTTTCAAATTAGAGGGAGAAAAAGATAATGATAAGTACCAAGATGCATAAACTTGAACGAGTCACAAGAGCTAGCAGCAAATATCGACAGCATAATTTTTAGGATACAAAGTCGGACTAAGTACGATTAATCCTCTATATGTAATACAACGGATGTCGCTACTACTTTAACAAATCAATTAATTAAGGATTAGGAGGAAAAAAGGCTAAATTGCTTCAAGAAATTTAGCTGAACATTATGAGGATTGATTGCTGATTATACAGATAGCGTTCCATCTAAAGCTCTTAAAATACTACGTTTTTAATAATAAAGCTTGCTCTTTCTTCAACGCTCAGTTTGGGTACTTCAAGAAGTTCATATCCAAGATACCTATAGGTTTCAAACATGATTTTATAAGTTGCTATAGCTTCTTCAAAATCTTGTTTTCTTTCAGAATCATTTTTGTAAATTTCTTTCCAAGGGGGTAAAATAAACACTTTCTTGTTATACACGTACCTTCTAGTCGCTGATTCAAGTTTCTTCGAAATGGGAATATTGATTAAGCGAGTGTAGGCAAGAGTATCTGGAATGCCTCTATCAAAAAATATAGGTTGTTTTTGTGGGTTCGTCATTGCTGAAATAAAGCTTTCTATTGACTTGTCTAACATTAAATCACAATATTTTTTTACATTTTTCCAAGGTAGTGCATCACCTTCAGAAGAGACTTGTGTTCGAATGATTTCTCTTGCCACTTCAGGAATGTAATTATAGTTATTTTTAAAAATTTCATCTAACAAAGTTGTTTTACCAGAACCGGGACCTCCGGTAATAATGATAAAATCCCTTCTAAATATATTATTATCAATCATTTTTTGATTATTCTCCTTGGTATTTTTACTTTAACTTAATTGTAATGTGAAGTTCTTAATTGTCGAGTATATTTAAAAAAAGAACCCATTATAGTCAACCTCAAATAATCGGATTTATGTTCAATTTACATTCACTTAAATGGGGTTTGCTCTTAAATTTTCTTATACATTTGTATGACCCTTTACGACGTAGTTCCGCAATGATTATATGTTTTGTTTTATGTAAACGGTGAGAGACAGTTTTATTTAGTTCTTTATGTACGAATAAAATACGTATATGGAACCTTTTGAATATAGCTGAGTGATTGGATAATTCATCATGCTCATTTAATTATTCATTTGTAAATAATTGTATTACACTTTAGGTATATAGTAAAATAGGAACGACGTTTCTGAAATAAGAGGTTTCGAATGTGAATCTAAGTGGGTTTACTCAAATAATTTCATCCCCCTAATTGTCCAAAACATCAATTACAGTCTATATTTTAAACTCAGAAATTCCAATAAAAATTTATTATTTCATATTTGAATTTTAAAATATGGATTTCAAAAACTTTAAAAGTATTATAGATTGAAATATCCAGTTATATCTTTGAAAAGGAGAAAAATGATTGAGTCCAAAAAACCAAGATAGAAAACAGATGCAAAAAAAGATTCAAGTTTTATATAGAAAAATAAAAATGCAGCAGAAAGAAGATGAAGATGCCAACAAAATTACAAAAGTCATTATAAATATTTGCGTTGTAGTAGCTATTTTAGTGCTGATCTTATACTACTTCTAAATTTTTATAGGAAAATTTTACAGTTTATTTCGATATTAACTCAGCATGACTTAAGTGAAATCAAAGAAGAGATTAATTATTTTAGATAATAAAAACGCCTCATTTGTTTTAAATCGTAAAATGCCATTAGATAACCATTGCTTTTAGTGTTAAATTTGTCAGATAAAATTCAGCAAGATTATTATCTCCATCTACATAACTTTTAATATTTCTGTATTCTATCTCAGCAACTCCAGCACCTGTAATAATTTGTTGAGATCCTACACTCTGGGATGTGTATGTATATGTATCATCTATCTCAATTGATAAAACACTGGACCATGATTAGTTTGATCTACTACTACTTTGAAATCTCCACCGTCCGAATGCCAAATGCTTGATTGAGAAAAAACAGTTCGTATCCAAGAAGGTCCCAAACCCCATTACCTGCTAATAAAGAAATAACTGGATTTAAACTTAATGCATTTAATTAAAGAATAACTATTAGTGCCGATTTTTCTAATAATTTAACGATTAGTATGGAGATATTATCAAAAGTGAGCAGTGCCAATATTGGTATTTATTCGCTTTTATATTCTTAAAATCATTTTTTGCTTCTTAGGCATCCATGTTATTAAAGTAACATTCTGCAGATTAATGATAAGAAATTAAAGCAAGTGATAATTAGGCCGTATTATTTTATAAGGTCTTTTGCTATGCAGGACTTTGTTAGTGTGACTTTATATTGCCATATTTACTATATTTTAAGAGGATAGTTTTGTAGTAATATGATGTTATAAAGTTGTAGGAGGTATAACATGCCTGATTTTTTGCTTGTGCTTTTTTTATTTAATCTATCTTTATTTCTTTTGCATGAAATGGATGCCATAAGGCGGTCGGAGTGGCGATTATTTATTGTGCTTAAAGATATGGAGGATTCTAAAGCATATAAGATTTTCACTTTTCTTCACCTTTTTCTATATGTAATCATCCTATCTTTACTTTTCAGCGAATATCAGATAATTGTATTTTGGTTCCTAGATTTATTCTTTATCATTCATGCTATCTTACATTTATTTTTCGAAAAGCACCCTCGAAATGAATTTAAAAATACATTTTCTAGAGCCATAATTTATCCAATGGGGATTCTTGCAGTTGTACATGCCTTGTTTTTAATTAACAGTTAATATTATTTTTAAAATCACATCAAATTTGATGTGGTTTTTTAGTTTAATTTAATAACATGTAAATTTAGTCGTTTAATTGATAAGTAGAAGGAACGGTGGGGATAAATTTTGCACAGTCATTTAGCGCTGGAATAAATGCCTTTTATTATTTTTTAGCACTACACTATTACTTATACAATGAAGTAGAAAAATGATGGTCATCAAAGATCAAAAGGAAACAAAAAGTTATCTAGTTTCCTTTTGATAGATATTTTAAGCAAAGCAAGCAAGAGTAGTTTTATCACTATTAGGTGTACTAATACCAAGTAGCCAATCATCGAACAACGCTTAGCTAAAACAATATCAGAATATCTACTCCATAATTCTTTTGTAAATCTAATGTGGGTTTCGTTTAGTGTAAAATCAACCTGTCTCACGGTATTTTTACCATCACTATAAAGCATTGTAATTGAACTTGAATAAATGCAAAATTCAATTTCTTCATCATTGCATACTATGACATTTTGAGCAAATATATTTTCTGTATTGGCTCTATTTGATCTTGAAGAGGCAGCTTCTGCTAAAGCTTGTAAACTAGCTTTAATTTTCTCTTTATCTTTTTCTGTGATCCCATCATATAAATTACTAATTTCATCAATAGCTGTCTTCCAGTTAGAAGTTCTTTTCGTGTATTTTTTTCATAGTTGCTTTTTAAGTGCATTAAAGGATTTTGCAGCACCTTCGTAATATATTGGTTGTATGCAGCAACTCTTGCTTTTTTAGTTTCATTATTTTCTTGGTCAGTGGGCAAAGCGGGATTGTAATTGGAAACTATTCTTGCGATATCAAGTATAGTTGTTAATCCAACAATTGGACTTATTTGGGCAGATTTTTTGACCTCATTACTAAAACGGACATATGTTTGTAATGCATTTTTTACATTATTATTGGCATCAATAGCTTCATTTTGTTTGTTACCAATAATTAAACCTCACTTATAGTGTCTTAGACAGGTGTTGTATCTTGTAGAGATGTAGTAAGGTCGAAAGTAAGTGGTGTTTGAATATTTTGATGAAGTGAAACATCATTTACTGTTAGCCAGCTTTCCATCTGTAAATCTTGATTTGACATAATATAAACCTCCTGAAAATAAGTGTTTTTGGAATTAACTTTATAAATTCCGCAATTGGTAATATAAACTATTAAGGATAAAATTAGGTTAAAAATATAAAAAATATTAATTTGTTACAGTTAGGTGTTAACCAACCTATAAAAATGGAGTGTGATGGAACAACCGCTCTATTTTATGTTAGTTTTATAATGAGGAGGTACAATGAACTTAACAGAGTTTGAAGTCTTTTAACTAATTAGACTTCAATTACCAGTAAACCTAAGGAGTTCTATCTAGAGTTGCAAAAACTAGAAAGAGATTTGAAAGTTGATTTAGATGAAATTGTTAAAGATGATGAATCAATGTACCTTATGCTACGGATTCAAAATGAAATGAATGAATTAAAGTGTTTATCAGAACGCGGAAAGAAACTACTAAAAATATCGTGGAAAGAAATTTCCTCAACTTCGTCACTTTACATAATTAGAACTATAGAACAAAAATAAAAGTGTTATCACATACTTGAGCAATCAAACTGGTTCATGTCCTTTATACTAAGGTTGAGAATTTTGAACAAGTGCGGGAATTGTCAAAGCATCTGAAAAGGAGGTAGTATATGCATTTTATTGTGATAGATTTGGAAGCAACAGTAAAAAGAAATAGAGATGAACCTGTTTATCTAACTGAAATAGGTGCTATTAAAATTAATTCATCTGGTAATTTAGTTAGTAAATTTCACTCTTACATAAAACCTACGAATAAACGCTATATCAAAGATGTGAAAATAGATAACAAAGTCACAACAAGAAAAGCAGATTTGAAGAATGCACAAGAAGTTAAAATTGTTATGGGTAAATTTCAAAAATGGATATCTAGGGGAGACTATGTATTGGTGTTCTGGTCATATTCCGACTTGTATTTAATAATGAATCAATTTTTAAATAGACGATTCGATTTGTCTTGGTTAAAAAATTATTGTGATTTACAAGAAAATTTCACTGCATTTATTAATGAAAGAAATCCAATATCTTTAAAGAGAGCTATAGATTATGTTGATTTAGGTTTTGTTGGTGAACAACATAATGCTCTGAATGATGCTTATAATACTGCTAGGATCTTAAACTATTTATTCGACAAGTCTGCGCATATTAAATTTGATCAAAATCCTTTTGATAAGTTGATTTGTCATCTATATAAAATATGCAAAAAGTGCAATGAAACTAAATATTACCTAAAATTTTCTAAAAAAAATAATAATCAATATAAAAACATCTGCCTAGACTGTGCAAGTGAAAAAAATAAATTGAAGAAAGAGAGAAGAGCTTTAAGAAGGATAGAGAGTGTTAATCTTTCTGAATAGCAGTTCAATAAATTGGATTAAACGAAAAAAATTTGGTAGGGATATACCTTCCAAACATCTAGTTCTTTAACAACAATGGTGAAAGGACTATTAAGAGAATAACTATCCATATGCTAAACAAGTTCATTCCAAGAAATGATGCGTGAAATAAAGTTTGGAGACATTATCTGACCAACTTTCTTTCAAATTCTAATATAATATTGGTGATTTTAGGTAATAGAAAGCGTAGCGTCGTCAAACGCTACAGTTTCAGCACGAAATTATTTCAACTTTTGTGGTCTTGTAGCCTTAATTGAAGCTACTTCACCACAATTTTGACACACTGTATTAATAAGTGGAGATTCTGAAGAGAAAATATTGTTCACTGGTCTTAAGGCAGCATAGCCATCAAGTTTACCTTCGCTGATTGAATTAGGTTATAACTTACGTTACTGATTTCGAACAAAGAGAAGGGAATCTTGCATTTAGTATCATAAGTCCATATTAAACAATCTGAGGATCAGAACTATTAATAGGGTCACTCAGTCGAAAGTGACCCTGTAAAGGAGAGCTCTTTTATAACTTAGTCTGCTTCTATTCGGATAGCTTGAATATCTTGACAGTCCACGATAATAGTTGAACCAGGTTCTGTCGTTGGATCATTAAAGAATGCACAACAATCTTTCGGGTCAAAGGTAATAAAAACAACATCTTCTATAACCTGACCTCCAAGTAAGAAGAGATCAACTTCAGTCTGAGTTTGTAAACGTCTTAATTGATTACAAACACAACCTTTACAGCCATGGCCAGATTGTTTTCCATGTTTACCACAGGAATCAGAACCAGTTCTAATATTTATAATATCCCCCATTATCAATACCTCCAATTCTAATTTATTAAGGTAACAATAATACTTTATTAATTTATGATTAGACAAAGAAATTTGATTGGTAATTTGTCTATTAAGTAATGATTTAGGTTACAAAAAAAGAAAATGGTTAATAGACCATTTTAAGATTTTATTAATGTACATCAGAAAGATATTGTTCAGAAAGGAGAGGTGGAGAATTGAAACTCACATTTTCAGTTGGCATGTATAAATAGTTGCGAAATGGCAATTAGATCGACTTTAATTTATTTCTATTAGTGTAATTTAGATCGAGTATATCAGGGAATGATCCCTATATAATTTTAATAGGTATTGGAAAATCTGATAGCTATCAAAAATGGAATGATAAATATGTTATTTCCAACTCATCAGTACCTAATCTAGTTGGGGAAGTATACAATGCTATTTATGTTACAGATTCATCGGGAACTTATGCAACATATGGAAGGGGAGAATGGTCGGATTTATATTGGGATTTTTGCAATGTTATCTTGTATGATAATACGATGAAGCAACAATATCCTTTTAACCAAACATACGTGAGTCGCAATGCAGCACATGAAATTGGACATTCTGTGAAATTGGATCATGAATCGGCTTCAGGTGATACCTCAGTAATGAGAAGAGGTTGGTACGCAATCCCTGGTGGTAGTGGAAACATAACAATTACATCATTTGATAAGAATAATGCATATAACAAATGGAAAAATTACTAAGTTAAGGTATACCATGAAAAATAAGAAACTATTTTTTTTACCAGTAGTAGTTACTTTTATTGGATTAATAATATTTACTACTAATCTACCAACGCACTCCGAGGAAGGTAAAATAGATAAACTTCCAAATGAAGAAAAAATAAATGAGATTCCAATTGTTAGTTCAAACGGAAACTATATAAGTTTCGAAAATCTTGATACATTAGAGCAAAATTCAGAACTTATCATTATTGCACAAGCAACTAAAAACTTTGAAGATCGTGAACATATTAATAAGTTTCACGAAACTCCTGAAGATGAGTATCAACCTAAATTTTTGATTGAAGGTATTACAAAAACTGAAGTAAATATTAAAGAGATTTTAAAACAGCCCGAAGATGAGCAGTATAATGAAGGTGAAATTATAAGTGTGATTGAACCTATCTCTATTTTTGAAGATGTGGATAAAGTAAAGAAGATAAAGACGGTTAGTAATTATGAAGCAATAGGAACTGATGATTATATACTATTCTTAAAAAAGAATTCATATGGTGAATATGGTGTAATCAATATGAATAATGGTCGTTTCAATTTAAGTAATAATAATGAAGTTAACACAATAAAGACTCTAACAGCAAGCGAAGAAAGAGAACTAAATGAAGATGCATTACAACATCAACAAATTAAAGAAACTATTTTTAAAAAATACGATGCAGAAATAAAAGAGATTCAGAATCAATAATGTATTTACAAGGGCAGTAATTTTTTCACCAGCAACTTAGAAAAAAATTAAGGTAAAAAGGAAAGCCGAAGCACGTATGTGTAAATCGGCTTTTTCTGTGCCGTTTTATATTTTTTGAAGAAATGGACTATTTGCTAGGTTATAGTATATAAAAGAATAGAAAAAGTGACTTGTTAGAAATCTCTTGGAAAATACATTTGTAAATATAATTCAGGAGAGGATGAACATGATTGACTATTAACGATTTTGATTTATATGAAGAGTATAAATTAACAATCAAAGACGGTGAAAGTCTCAAGTTCAGAAATGTTGAGGAAGATTTAACATTCTAATGAACAATATGAGCAAATTGTGCAGCTTAAAATGCAAAAAACAACCGTCATTTTAAACGGTTGTAAAGAGTTACTATTTACTTGCTTACTTTAATAATAGTACCTTGATTGATTTTTAATAAGTCTTGAACATTTATTTTAACTAAAGAGTTTTCGGAACCACCACCAGTATATACGTACTCCATATTTGTCACTTTTGGATCAACTAAAAAATTTGCTTGAAAACCAAAAGAAGGAACTCCACCTGGTGGGAAACCTGTACGTTCAATAATTTCAATTCCATTAGCAAGTCTAGGCTTTTCTATATTTAATGATTTTGCAACACGAGTTGTACTAGCTCTATTGTTTCCTTTTACAATAGCCACTATTAATTCATTATTTGAGTCAATCATGCAAATATTTTTTACAAAATCGTCTTCAGCGCCATTAACTGCTTCAGCGGCCTCTTTTACGGAGTGGCAAGATTGATTAAATACGAAGTGTTCGGCTTTTACATTATTAGAGCTTAAAAATTCCTTTACTTTATTTTCATGCGAATTCATAAAGGTCGCCTCCTAATATTTTTATTTATGTAAATATTAGCACAATAAAGTAAATCTTAAAAACACTACTGAACAATATGAGGAATTTGACTAGTTACAATCGAAAGAAATTGCGAAACAAAGGGAGTCAAAAACGAACACCATTAGATGTTCGTTAAAGAGTTATTATTTTTCAGTTGCTGTATTCCCCATTGCAATAGAAATTCTATTCCAACTGTTGATCTGATTGATGATTAGAACAAGGTCAACATACTGTTTCTCGTCATAGTATTCACGAACACGCTTATATAGGTCATCTGTAACTTTTTTAGTAGGAATTAAAGTCATACGTTCAGATAATTCTAGAGCAACTTTCTCTTCAGGTGTATAAAAAGTACATTCATTCCAAGCATTTAAACAATAAATACGCTGTTCGGCTTCACCCATCTTACGAGCATCGGATGTATGCAAGTCTAAGCAGAACGCGCATCCATTAATTTGGGAGACTCTTATTTTGATAAGCTCCCGAGTTACTCGATTAATTGTAGACTTCTTTGTGTAGTTTTCCATATCCATCATAATTTTCATACCATCAGGTGCAACATCATAGTAGGCAACTCTTTGGCTCATAAGGCAAGACTCCTTTTTTGTTTAAGATAAGTTTATTATAACTACACACGAACGTTTGTACTAGTTTTTAGCTTTGTGATATTCGGTTTAAATAGAAATTTATATAAATTTTATTCAATATTTATATTAAAGGTTATGGAATAAAAAAAACCGACCAAATAGTCGGTAATATTACTTTATCAATATTGGTTAATAAAGAATAAAAACCAAACTGCGTGATTCTGTTCATCTGAAGCATTTGAACTAAATTGATTACTAATATAAGGAATATTATATTCTCTAGCAACACGATGATAAAATTCAACAGCTTCTTGTTCATCTTTAAATGCAGTTAGGATACCACTCTTAAAATTCTGTGGTAATGTTTCGTTTATTTGTGGAGATGGTTGTTGACCAGTAAGGTAAGTAAAGGTATAAACAAAACCTTGGTAATGTCTCATTTCATCTTTTTGTATTTCTAGTATACGATTTTTAACTTTTTCATTTGGAGCAAGTCGTGCCAAATGTTCATAAAATCGAATAGCATTATATTCTCCGTTAATGGCTTTATTAAGGTCGAGAATTAATCTATTGTTTGAAGTTGATTGTACAGTGTATTGCAAAGGTTTACCCTCCTTTTTGTTGATGTTTTAATGTCACTTTATAAGGTAGTTAGAAGGAAGTTCTAGTTAATGTATCGATTTTTTTACTTGCTTTAATTCATTTATTAAATAATCTATTTGCTTTTGAAGATCCTCTACTTCCTTAGATTGGTCACTATTTTGGACTTGAGGATTTTGGTTACTTGATTTTTCTAATGCATTTAATGCTAAACCTGCTGCAACAGCAGATAGGCCGTCGCCCAATGTTGCGATCGAAGCACCAATATATGCAAGTCTTGCTATCTGAATTTCTGTTGTTTCCAAAGGTTGTTGTGGATTTTTTTTAGTCATTCAAATCAATATCTCCTTTACTTTCATAGTGATGAATTACCTCAAACATATTCTATGTATTGCAGTATAGAAAGGTGACGACATAAATTTACTGTAGGGTTTTACTGAATAACATAAGGCTCCAATCAGAAAGAAATCGGAAGGGGAATTGATAAAATACGAAAAGAGGCTGGGACAAAAAGAAAAAATGTTAGACCAAGATATAATTGGTCTAACATTTTTTTGATTTAGGAAGGCGTATTTAACTACTTAAGTGAAAAAGCTAATATCCATTTTTATTGTTTTTCAATATAATCGAGTTATGTCCCAGCCTCTTCCGTGATTTTAACAGTGAAAATCTGTTTATAAAATTAAAGAATCGGTGTTAATTCTGAGTTCACAAATCGTTGGGCATCGATGATTACACCTGAAGCTGTTCGCCCGTAAACGCTGTATAATCCGCCTGTTTGATTAGGAACAATTTCAACTTCATACTGAGCTGCACTTACACTTGGAGTTACAAAAGTAGAAGCATTGGCATTAGCGGCAAAAGGGGTTGTTGATAATAATTGTCTTGTGCCGTTAAGTCTGAAAACCCTTACTACTCCTGTTAGTAAACCTCCAGTGAGATTGAGAACTTTGATACGAACGCTAGAGGCATTAGCTGGTAGATTTCCTGTATTTTCAATTGGACCAGTAGTTAATGGCATGTAATTTTCACCTCCTCCAAACTAAAGATATTAATCTGCAGATTATATTTTTATAATATTCATTACTTTTCTACATTCACTAGTCTTATTAATCAAGTTTCTTTAAAAATAAAAGCGCAGTGTGAATTGTTTAGTAGAAAATGAATTAAAAGTGAATCTATAAACAAAGGCGAATCCATATACCAAGACATAATACCGTAGTAGTAACACCTAATATTGTGAGAGCTTTATATAATAACCGAACAATATGAGTATCGTGTCAAAAAGAAACTATTAAAGGGTCACCAAGCTAGGGCAACCCTTAAATCGGTATTGTTAATATCCAGTAATGAATGTACCGCCAACAATAATTAATAGAATAAAAAGAACGACAATTAGAACGAATGTTGAACCATTACCGCCGTTGGAGTTGCCGCAGTAGTATCCCATAAAAAACACCTCCTTTTTACTATATATTATGTTGGTTGTATAGAAAGAGTAGGGTTGTTAAACCATTCAGCTATAGGCTATTTTTGTGAGATAAGACCATAGAGAAAGGGCCACTTGGGATGGAGTGACCCTTATAAGAAAGGAAAGGATGTGTAAGGCTATATTAGCTTTACCTTACTATTAATATGATGTGATTGCTATGTTTGTATAGTGAATTGCCTGTGAAATAGATTTTAAAAATAAAAATGCTGTAGTTTCGTCGAATATTACACTAATGAATAATTTGAGGAAAGAGGCTAATAAAGGAAGGGTCACTTGTCCGGAAGTGACCCTAAGCACCAAAATAGAAGAAAGACTAGAAAGCTTCATACTATTAAAACGTATGATTGATAATTAAAAATTAAGTTTGTGTAACTAATTCTACGGCTTCCACTACTAATGGAGTTCCTGCTGAGATTGTACCAGTAACACCGTTAAATGTTAATTCTGTTGCAGAAATTGTGTATGAATCACCTTCTTGTAATACGCCATTAATATAGAAATTATAGTAGCCATTAGCTACTACAGGGAAAGCTGTAGCGGCAGTTCCACTATCGTCTAGAAAAGCAGTTGCAGCAATAGTAATACCGTCTGTGACAGCTAAGTTTGCTGCTAAAACATTAAAGAATCTAGTCGAAGTGCCTGTAACATTTACATGAATATTGATAATTGAAAGTGCCATTTTTTTCACCCCCTTTCAAGGGATAAAGGAATTTTATATTACATTTGTTGGAAACCCAATGATTCTATAATTATTGGAGTTCCAGCAAAAATAGTTGCATTAAATGGGTTGAGGGTTAATGAATCTGGAGTGACCATATATGCGCCTCCTTCTTGCATTACAGCATTAATGTAAAGATTGACGTAGCCGTTAGGATTAAAAAGCGTAAATTCGGTTACTGGATCGCCGTTATCATCTGTAAATATATTAGCTGGAAGGGTTGCACCATTTGTTAGATCAATATCTTCTGTAACAATATAGAAATATCTATTTATCGTTGGAATAATAGTTCCTACAGGGATAACCACTGGAGGAGGTTGAATAAAACCTATGTCAACAGCTTTTATACGGGGCCAAAGAGCTCGATTATTTTCACAACAAGTGTCACAAATCAATTTTTGTGGGTCCATTTTTTGTCACCTCCATTCCGTAATATGTTAGTAACCCCGCAAGTTATAGGCGTTTGTTACTTATTAATTGTGAAAACTGTTCATTCACTAATATTCTATGAATTAATGTTGGAAGGTGATTGGTAATATGTCTATTAAAGAGAAATAAATAATATTTTTAAGGAAAGCTGTGAAAATAGAGTCTTGAAGAAGTATATCGGAGATAGTACTGAACAATATGAAAGAAACTATAAAAGGGTCACTGTGGCTTCATCAGCGACCCTTAAAAATGGAGGTATAAAGTAAATGGGTTAGCTTTATACACTTCTATTTTATGATGTGATATGTATTTTTGTATGGATGTTTGTCGGTGAAGAAGAAAGAACTTGTTAAACAATCTGATACTGCACAATATGAACAAATTGAACCTATGTATAATATTTTCCTAATTTAACCTGGGAATTTGTAATTACAGTCGGAAATAAATTTAATTTCAGGGATAAAGAAATATTAAATAGTATTAGGAATACAGGAGGAATCAAAATGTCAATAGAAAGAAAAGTGTCACTAGGGGTTGTTGGAGTGGATTCAGGTCAACTATTGGTTATTGACCCATGTTACATAAATAGCGAATGGAAAAAAGAAGGTAGTCCTATAGCTATCGAATTTTGGGGAAAAGATCAGGATGAATTGTCTCTAATTTTAATTAATCAAAATTATAAAGTGAATGATGAGGACACGTATAATTTAATTGAATGTAATGAAGACAATGCAAAAGAAATTCTTACAAATATTCAAAAAATCATTAAAGATAATGACCTCTTTGTTAGAACTTTAATCAAAACAGATAATAGTTATGATACTGTATGCAAAATTACTGCCAATAGTGATAAACAAGGTGGTCCATTATATTACAACAAAGGTCAGGAAGGACTAGGTGTAGCATTTCGTTCAGGTTTTGGTGATGGTATATATGAAGTTTTTGCTACTATCAAAGACTGTGGTTCATGGGGTGAAAGAGTCTCTAAGGTTGAAATAGTGCTAATTGAAGATGATGAACTAGATGATTGAATGATTGAAGATAGATTTATTACGGGACAGTTTTAAGTAAAGATTTATTTGAACCAAACACTCTTAATGTTACATCATAGTAGCCTTCTGAGCATTACTATTAATTTTTTCGATGAAATTAAAGAAAAGAAGCTACCTGGTGCAAAAGCATTGATGAATGGAGATAGAGAAATTTAGATTCTTCATAGTCTGCTTAATGATAATTGTAAAGAACAAATGGTAAAGTAAGTGGAAATATCTAGTAGTATGATATATAAATCAAGATATAATTTTTGAATTACTGATGAAGTGGCTGAGAGGTTGCTTCTTTTTTTTTGCCGTTTAAAGATTATTCATGTGGGTATGTGTAAAACATGTTTGACATACGATTAGTGTTTTGGGTATTATTAAGGTGTAAAAGATATTTTACACCTTAAAATATGAAGGTGGTTGTTGAATGAAAAATAATATAAAGGAACTTAGAGAACAATGTAATATTTCTCAAGGGAAATTAGCACAACTTTGCGATGTAACTAGACAAACAATTAATGCGATAGAGAATAACAAATATGACCCAAGTTTGAAGTTAGCTTTTGATATCGCAAGAGTATTAGGAGTAACGATGGAAGAATTATTTATACCATGTGAGGATGGGGAGAAAAGAAATGGATAAATCCAAAAAAATAGTGGGTATAATTGTTTTTGTAGTATTTTGTACATTCGTAAGCTACACCTTATACAAATGGGTACGTTTTGGTACTATTGACGGGGGTTCTATAGTTTTTAGTTTTATTGCATTATCGTATCTTTTAAATTGGCTTAATTGGGGTGACCATAATGGCGCTAAAGACAAAGACGAATTAGAAAGGCATATTGAAACTCAAAGTGCAAAGATTGGCTATTATGTTTTAATGATAATGGCATGTCTAATTTTATTTATTTCAGAGGGTGTATCTAATTTAAATGATATGAGGAATTATCCTTTACTTTTAGTTGTTGGTCTTACTTTTGTGACTTCACCAATAATAGAATTTGTTTATTCAAGAAAGTTTAAATAAAAATTGAGTTAATTGATTAGTAGCTACATAATTAGCAGGGCCCAGATACTCAATTGATTTTGAGCCTGGGCTTTTATTATCTTTTGGAACATAAGCTTCCGTATATTTTACTTCCTAGCTTGGATTAAAGTGAACCAATTATTTCCATTAAGTTTACCAGAAACTCTGTATATTGGCTGGTAGAAACCTTTTGTGTCGTACATATACGAAAGCTCAATTAATTCAATATTAAGTTGATCGTCCTTTTTTATAATAAGTTCTTCTTCCTTTACCAGCGCATTATATTTTATTTGGGGAAATTCTCCATTCTTAATTCGTTCATATACCTCTGCAGGAGACAATATGTTTACTTCTCGTATAAATTGATTTTTTTTAAGACTGTAGGTTAACGAATAAAGACTGCCATCTGACTTAAGACCAAGACCTATATCTCCACTCAAATAATCTCTGTTTAAATCAGTACTATCTGGAAGGTTCCATTCAAATTTTCCATCCTCCAATACAGTAAATGTAGCACCCGGAGGTATTATGGAAAGGTCGTCCATAAGTGCCTTCGCCTTTCCAAGCATTGGTTCTTGTTCAGTAAATGAAGTTTGCTCTGGCGTATAATTGTTCTCTGTTAACGACCATTGTCCTTCTGAACTTATAAACAATGTATATTGAAACCCACCTTTGTCTTTCACTAAAATCTCACGATCGTCCTTAAAATCTTGTGTATTCACCACTGATAAACCTAATTTTTGTTGTAACAGATCTTCCACGTCATCATTTTCAATAATTTTCTTATATACTGAAGCAATAGTTGGCGCTGAGCTTAATTCCAATGAAGTTGATACATGCACATCTGACATTTTCGATTTTGTATAGGCGTTTATTGCTAGATGACCAAACTCCTGTTGGGTATAGACAATATTCATACCAATAAAAATCAAGCCCATTAATAGGGGGATGGCAAGGTTTCCAATTAGACTTTTCATTTTTACTTTTTGGTGCTGAGCAATAGAAGCAGCTAATCTGTATAGTTGGTAGCCAATAATACCACCAAGTGTGTTGTTTATTAAATCATCAAGCTCAAAAATGCCTGCTCCTGAAAGGGTCTGATACGTTTCAATAGACGCTGTAGCACCTACAACTACAAAAAGAAGCCACTTAAATTCTTTAAATTTAGCGATAAGTAAAGGTAATAAAACTCCTAGTGGTACAAACATTACAATATTAAATAGACAATTTTGGAGATCACGTAAAGAGTATTTTTTCCAAGCATCCATATAACCACTGAATGGTTGAAGGTTCATCTGCAGGTAATGGGAAGTACCACGACCAAGAATCGTTAGCTCCAATACAAAAACAATATATCCGATGAAGACTGTGCCAAGAATAAGCCTCTTTAAAGGAATCTGTTTTTTGTGATCTGATTGTCGTTTTCGATAAAAATAATAATAAAGTGCGATTAGTAAGAACCCTATGCCAATAATAATGATTACTGGTAACATTAAATAACGAATATTGCTAAAAATCTCCGTAATACCCAAGGTGAGATGCTCCTTTTTTCTGTTGATGATTTTCATACGCTCCATGTCAATACTCAGTAATGTCATCCTGCATCATTGTAAATGGAAATTATTAATAATTAGAAAGGATATTTATGAAGATTTTCTTAAGGATTTTTTATAAAACAGTAATATTTTTTTGTGGATGTTGGTGAAAGTGGAAAAGAAGCTGGCTGAGATTTAGGACATGTTAGGCTGATAGATAGTGGTATGCTAGGCCAGCGTTATTAAAAATAATGGAATCTCCAATACAAAGTGCTTATATAAAATATTTATCCTGATAATATGTAAAAAGGGATTTTTAAGAAGTTTTTGAGTGAATATGAAAAGAGGCTGGGACAAAACCCTTCTCTAAACTAAAAAGCCGGTGAAATTTTACGATCAGTAAAATTTCACCGGCTT